>VFZX01000229.1 GCA_016871015.1 Acidobacteriota bacterium
ATTTTCCCCGCCAAACTCGCCCAAAAATTCACCGTGCGAATCTCCCCTTCCACCGCCGGCTACGCCGAAGCACCGTCGTTTGCTGGCTCCGGGCTCGATTCCCGCCCGCCATGCGAAGTTCCTGTTCCAACCTGGGGCATACCGGACAAAGGCGGGAATTGTTGCTATCCTGATTGACAAGATCTGTCCGTGGGGAAAGGGAAAATCGCATGTACCGCTTATGCCTGATCGTGCAGGTATTCTTTGGGTTGGCCATGTCCGCATTCGGCCAAACCAGTGGAGCCATTCTAGGAACCGTCACTGACGCCAGCGCGGCAGCCGTGACCGGCGCCAAAGTAACCGTAAAGAATCTGGAGACCGGATTCGAGAGCGTCACGCGGACCAGCGCCGAGGGGCGGTTTCGCGCCGTCCAGTTGGCGGTGGGAACCTATGAACTGACGGTGGAAGCCAGCGGCTTCGCCAAGTTCGTGCAACGCCCGATCATCCTCCAGCTTAACCAGAACGCGGAAATTCCCGTGAAATTGGAAGTGCGCTCAGCCACCGAGACGATTGTGGTCACCAGCGAGTCTCCACTGATCAACACCACGAACGCCGAGATTGGCGTCAACTTCGACAGTAAGCGCATCCAGGAGCTGCCGCTCGCCCCGAACCGCAACATTCTGAATATCGCGCTGTCTGTAGCCGGAGTGGCGCAGATGTCGTCCGGCAACTCTACGTTCGCCTCAGGAGGCGTCGCGTTCTCGGTCAACGGCATGCGGCAGAGGTCGAACAACTTCATCATTGACGGGTCGGACTCCAATAATCCGTCAACCGGGGGTCTCCAGCAGGAGATTAACAATCCCGACACGGTGGCCGAGTTCCGTCTGATCACGAACCAGTTCCTGCCCGAGTATGGCCGAAGCGCCGGCTCGGTGGTGAACATCGTAACCAAGAGCGGCACCAATGACCCGCACGGGACGCTGTTCTGGTATCACAACGATAACAAGCTGAACTCGCGCTCGAACGTCGAGAAGCTTGCCAACTTCACTCGCGCGCCCTGGCGAATCGAGAATCAATTCGGCGGAACGGCTGGCGGGCCGGTGATCAAGAACAAGACGTTCGTGTTCGGATCCCTGTTGCGATGGACCGACCGCCAGTTCGCCGCCGGGACAGCAATTCCAGCCGCGCCGACCGAAGCCGGCAAGGCGGCGCTGCGTCCATTCGCTGGAACGCGGCCACAGCTTCAAGCCCTGCTCGACCACCTGCCCGCGGCCCCAGCGGGAGGCGGACCCACCCTCAATATCACAGCCGGCGGACAAACGGCGGCCGTCCCGACGGGAGCCCTCGGCGGCGCCCAGCCTGGGTTGACCAACGTCTGGCAGTGGTCGCTCCGCGGCGATCACCGCTTCAACGACAAGCACACCATCGGCAGCCGTTTGATGCGCGACACGCGTGAGACAATCAGCGGCCAGTCGGTTCCTCCGGGCTTGACCTCGCAGTCGCCCGCCAACCGCACCGCGGTAAACCTTTTCCTGAATAGTACGCTGACCTCCACGGCATTCAACGAGTTCCGCGTTAGCACTCAGCGCGTCGTCTCGGCGACTAACGCCGCGGACGTGAGATCGCTGACGATCCCGTCGTTCGAGGTAACGCAGCTCGGACTGAACGGATTCAACGCCGCCAACAGCCGGACGGCAATCGGACTCGGCGTGAACCTTCCCCAGGCGAGTGCGGTGACCAACTACCAGATCATGAACAACTTCGCCTGGATCAAGGGATCGCACGCCTTCAAAGCCGGGTTCGATTTCCGCCGCCAGGATCAGAATCAGGACTTCAATCCAACCATCCGCGGGCGAATTGCCTATGCGACGCTTCAGAACGTGGTTGACGACATTCCGATCAATGCTTCCGTCAATTCGTTCCTCCCCGGTGTCCCGCGCTGGCAGGCGTACAGGTACACCGATTATTTCTTCTTCTGGCAGGATGAGTGGCGGGTGAAGTCCAACCTCACCATCACCTACGGGCTCCGCTACGAGACGCCCGGGAACGCGTTCAACTTCCTCCAGGGCGTCAACAACCGCGTGGTCGCCAACAACAATAACGACGCGACCTTCCGGCTGGATCCGGCCCCGCCGCGCGACAAGAACAATTGGGCGCCGCGTTTCGGCTTCAACTACCGGTTCGGAAAGGCGGACGGTCCACTGGGCTGGTTCACCGGCAACGGAACCATGGTGATGCGCGGCGGCTATTCGCGCACCTACGACCTGATCTTCAACAACATTTACCTGAACATCTTCAGCGCGTTCCCGTTCACCATCGTGAACAACTTCCCGGCGCAGCAGCCAGGCGCGTTCAACCGGATCCAGGACATCGCTCAGGGCCGCGTGGTCCCCGGTCCCACGAATCCAACGCAGTTGCCGCGGACGATCGTCGATTCCAATTTCCGTTCTCCGTACGCCGAACAGTTCGCCTTCCAATTGCAGCGCGAGTTGCGGCCCGGTTGGGCGCTCACCACGGGGTGGATCGGAACCAAGGGCACGTCGCTCTTCCAGACGATCGACGGGAATCCAACGCTCGCCACCGCCAATAACTTTGGCGGAACCCCGAATCCGGTGGTGCGCGTGAACCCCGCGCGGGGCGTGATCCGCCACCGCGCCAACGCGGCATCCTCGATCTATCACTCCTTGCAGACGTCCCTCGAAAAGCGCCTGTCCAACAACTTTTCGATGGGTGCCCACTACACCTGGAGCGCCTTCATCGACGACGCCTCGGAGATCTTCAATCCTTCGGTCGCGGGAGAAATCGCCGTACCACAGGACAGCTTCAACCGCCGCGCCGACCGGGGCCGCTCGACCTATGACCGTCCGCACCGGTTCACCACCAACTTCACCTGGGAGATCCCGTTCATGCGCGACCAAAAAGGCGCCGTGGGCCACATCCTCGGCGGCTGGATGGTGTCGAGCCTGGCGAGCTTCCAGAGCGGACCTCCCTTCACTCCGCTGAATGGCTCCGATCCGGGGCGCCGGCTCTCTGGCATTGACGCATTGGTGGGAACCTCGATCCGGCCGAACCTCAACACGAATCTCGACTTGTCGAGCATGAACATCCGCGACATCCGTGCCGCGGGCCAGTTCACCGGCGGGGTCTACAATCTGTTCTCGCTGCTCACGCCGGCCAACCCGATTGGGAACGCGGGCCGCAACATCCTCCGCGCCGACGGTATCAACAACGTCGACCTGGCGATCAAAAAGGTCGTACGGATGCCGTGGGAAGGCCATGCCTTCGACTTCCGCGTCGACTTCTACAATTTGACGAACACCCGTGACTACGGAATTCCACAAGCCAACGTAAACAATCCCGGGTTCGGCAACGAAGGTTTGACGGACGGCGGAAAGCGCCGCATCATGTTCGGCCTGCGGTACGCTTTCTAACCGTTTCTCACCTGTACACCTGCTCCGGACCACCTCCACGCGGTAGTTCACCCCTGGCCTAGGCGGTTTCGCCCCGAACCGCTTTGGCGATTCGATTCCCAAATGGCACGATAAGGGTGACTACAAAGGGGAGGTGGGGTCTTGAACCACAAGTCCTTTTCCATGGCGGCGCTATTTCTCGCCGCCGCTACAGCAGGATTTTCACAATCCACTACGGCCGACATTCTGGGGATTGTCACCGACGGCACTGGAGCCGTTATGGGAGACGTCAAGGTGACGGCACGGAACCTCGGCACCAACCAGACCAAGGAGGCCGCCACGAGCGGCACCGGGACTTTCCGCATCCCGCTCCTTCAGCCGGGCCAATATGAGATCACCGCCGAGAAGGCCGGATTCGCCCGCCACAAGCAGGGTCCGATCCTGCTCACGGTCAACCAGGCGGCCGACCTCAGGATCACGCTGAACGTCGCCTCGGTGTCGGAAACGATCAGTGTGGACGCCTCCGCGCCGCTGATCAACACGACCAACGCCGAGATCAGCACCCACTTTGACTCCAAGCGGATCTCCGAGCTTCCGCTTTCGACCAACCGCAACATCCTCAATCTCGCGGCGTCGGCGCCGGGCGTGGCCCAGGTCTCGGCCGGCAACTCGAGCTACGGCAGCAGTGGCAGCCAGGGCATCGAGAGCACGGGGCTGTCGTTCTCTGCGAACGGGATGCGCCAGCGGTCGAACGCCTTCATCATCGACGGCCAGGATTCCTACTATGTAAGCACCGGCGGCCTGTTCCAGCCATTGAACAATCCGGACATCATCTCCGAGGTCCGGTTGATCACCAACCAATTCCTGCCCGAGTATGGCCGCGCCGGTGGATCCATGATGAACGTGGTCACCAAGAGCGGAACCAACAACCACCACGGCAGCCTGTTCTGGTACCACAACAGCAACTCGTTCAACGCGCTGAGTAACGCTGACAAGCGGCGGAACCCGCGTCCGAGCGGCGCCCTGTACCGCGTCGAAAATCAGTTCGGGGGCACCTTCGGCGGCAAAATCATCCGGGACAAGACCTTCTTCTTCGGATCCTTGCAACGCTGGACGGACCGCAAGCTCGGCTCCGGATCCGCGATCCTTGGGGCGCCCAGCGAAGAGGGCCGGCGGCTGCTGACTCAACTCGCCGGCACGCGCCCCACCGTCAAAGCGCTGCTCGACAACCTTCCAGCCGGCACTCCCAACGGCCAGACGGTTGGCCTCACCGTGTCCGGCCAGACGGTCCGGATTCCGCTCAGCACTCTCACCGGGTCCGCCAATCAAGCATTCAACGACTGGCAGTACTCCTATAAAATCGACCACCGGCTCAACGACCGCCACGCCCTGATGCTGCGCTACATGGATGACAACAATGTCCAGACCGGCTCCGGCCAGTTGACGCCCGCCGGGCTATCGTCAGTGATCCCGCAAAAGACCAAGTCCGCGGCGGTGAATCTTACGTCGACCCTGTCGCCCATGACGATGAACGAGTTCCGGCTCGGATACAACCGGCTGGAGACGTCCACAAACGCCGCCAATCCGGCGGTTGCTGAACGGATTCCATCGATCGAAGTGACCGAGCTGGGACTCCGCGGCTTTAATGCCATCGCGACCCGGACCGGTATCGGATTGGCCGCTAATCTCCCGCAGCGCGGCAACTTCAACACCTATCAAATCCAGGATTCGTTCACGATGCTGCGCGGATCGCACTCCTTCAAGGCCGGCTTCGACTTCCGCCGCCAGGAGCAGTTCTCGCTCTTCCTGCCGCAGTTGCGCGGACGCCTCGAGTACGCGACCCTCCAAGCGCTGGCCGACGACCTCGCCACGGTGGGACAGATCAACGCGCCCCTGCGTGGCGGCGAGTCGATCACCTACATGCGTTACTACGACTACTTCTTCTTCGTGCAGGACGAGTTCCGGATCAAGCCCAACTTCACCCTGACCTACGGGATCCGTTACGAGACTCCCGGGAATCCGATCAACAACCTCAAGCGGGTGAACGACCGGATCGTGGCGGCCAATGGCAACGATCCGCGCTACACCCTTTTCCACGTTCCTCAGCGTGACCGGAACAACTGGGCGCCGCGGCTCGGATTCAACTACCGCTTCGGCACGGCCCCCGGATTCCTCGGCTGGCTCACCGGTGAGGGCAAGCTGGTCTGGCGCGGAGGCTACTCGCGGACCTATGACGTCGCGTTCAACAACATCGCGTTGAATATCGCCAGCTCATTCCCGCTCGTGCTCGCCTACAACGTTCCAACCGCGCCGGGCACTTCGACAGCGCCGAACGCGTTCGGCCAGGTCGAACAAATCCGGGCGGGGAACCTGCCGCCGATTCCGAACCCCGGGATCCTGGTGCGCACCATCGTGTCGAATGATTTCCGCGCGCCTCTCGCCGAGCAGATTTCCACTCAGTTCCAGCGTGAACTCCCCGACGGCTGGGCGTTCACTTTCGGATACGTGGGCACAAAGGGAACCGCGCTGTTCCAATCGATCGACGGCAACCCAACGATTCCGACCGTGGGGACCGCGCGTGGGCCACGCGTGAATCCGAACTTCAACGTGATCCGCGAGCGCTGCAACTGCACCTCTTCGACCTATCACTCGCTCCAGACCAGCCTCGAGAAGCGGCTTTCGCGCAATTTCCTGATGGCGGCTCACTACACCTGGAGCTCGTTCATCGACGGCGCCTCGGAAATCTTCAACCCCTCGACATCAGGCGAAATCGCCTTCCCGCAGAATCCCTACGACCGGGCAAGTGACCGCGGCCGCTCCACCTATGACCGCCCCCACCGGCTCACCGTCAATGGAGTGTTCGAGCTGCCTTTCACGCGCGATCAGAGAGGAATCGCCGGGAAGGTCCTCGGCGGCTGGCAGGTGAATCCATTCGTTACGCTCCAATCGGGCGCTCCCTTCGGCGTGCTGAACGGCTCGGACCCGGGCAACGTCGTCCTGGGCAACATCGTCGGCACCTCGATCCGGCCCCACTTGAACACCAGCCTCGACCTGTCGCGGTTGAAGGTGCGCGAGGTCCAGGCCGCCGGCGGACGCAGCCTGTTTACTGGCGCGTCGGTGGCGAGTCCGATCGGCAATGCCGGACGCAATATCCTGCGCGCCGACGGGATCAACCGCGTCGAGCTGGGATTGGTCAAAAACATCGGCATGCCTCGCGAAGGCCACAACCTGCAGTTGGTGGCGAACTTCTTCAACACCTTCAATACGCGGGATTGGGGAATCCCGGAAGGCGTGTTCACCTCCGCCGCGTTCCTGAACGAGGGCGTCGCTGAAGTTCCCGCCCGCCGTATTCAAATGGGCATCCGTTATTCGTTTTAAAATCAGCCGCGATCTGGTACGATCGAAGATCCCCTCACAATTCCGATAGGAGGATTATTCGAAAGTGTCCACTCAATCCGGCGCAGAGTTCAAAGGAGAACTCCGCCAGGGAACCCCGAAGTACGGGCTGTTTGTGAACTCTCACAGCCCCACCGTTGCCGAACAGCTCGCTCATAGCGGCTATGACTGGCTCCTGATCGACACCCAGCATGGGCCGATGGGATTCGAACATCTCTCGGCGATGCTGGCCGCTGTCGGCAGCGGCGGCGCGAAGTCCATGGTCCGCGTGGCCGGATTCCATGACCGCGGCGGCATCCAGCAGGCGCTCGACCTCGGCGCCGACGGCGTCCTGGTGCCCTACATCAACACAGCCGAGGAAGCACGGCAGGCCGTGAGCTGCGCCCGCTATCCTACCGCTGGAACCCGTTCGGTGTACTTTCCGCAACGCAGCACCAACAAGGCCGGACTGCTCGGCTACGTCGGCAACGCGAACAAGAACATTATCGTCGCGCTGCAGGTCGAAACCGCGTCCTGCATCGAGAACATCGCCGAGATCGCGGCGGTTCCCGGTGTCGACATCCTGTTCCTCGGCCAGAACGACCTGTGCATGTCGATGGGGCTGTATGAGACCTACGAGTTCCCTCATATGTACACGTCGCCGGAACTGGGCGCCGCTACGCAGAGCCTGGTCGAACAGGCCAACAAGAACGGCGTCATCCTCGGCCTGTTCCTGTTCGGCACCGCCCGCGTGGGCGAATTCCTCGAGAAGGGCTTCACGTTCATCAGCATCGGCAACGACCTTCACCACGTGCTCACCCAATCCGGCGCGTACATGAAGGACCTCGACGGCATCTCGAAGGACAAAGGAAAGAACTGGACCAAGCGCCCGTCCGCGCTTGTCTGATCCGGGTTCCACGCTGATATCCTGGGACGCATGGCTCTCGTGACCCGCCGTAGTTTTGCCGCTCTTGCCGCACTCCCCGGCCTCCGCGCCGCGGACACGAAAAAGCTCGAATGGCAACACTACGGCGGCGATCCGGGCGCCACGCGGTTCGCCCCGCTCGACCGCATCAAGCCGTCCAACGCCGCGCGGTTGAAGATCGCCTGGACGCACCGCACGGGCGACGCAAGCGACCGTCCCGCGACCACAATCGAGTGCACCCCGGTCGTCGCCGACGGACTGCTCTATCTCACCTCGGCGAAGCTCCAGATCCGGGCGCTCGATCCCGTAACCGGCGAGGCGCGGTGGAGCTTCGACCCGATGGCCGGAGTCCGCTCGGGCCGCGCGCCTGGCGTGAATCGCGGCGTGACCTGGTTCGAGGACGGCAAGGACAAGCGCATCTTCGCGGCCATCCAAAGCAAGCTGTACTGCCTGTATGCGAAGTCCGGTGAGCTGATCAAGAGCTTCGGCGAAAACGGCATCGTGGATCTCACCAAGGACTTCGACACCGAGCGCCCCGAGTACCGCGTCACGAGTCCCGCGGTGATCTTTGAGGACACGCTGATCATCGGCGGGGGTGGCGGCGAGGGCCCGTATCCCACGGGTCCGGGCCACATCCGCGGATACGATGTCTACACCGGCAAGCGCAAGTGGATCTTCCACACCATCCCCTGGCCGGGCGAGTTCGGATACCAGACCTGGAGTCCGGACTCGTGGAAGAACAATGGCGGAACCAACAACTGGGCGGGTCTGTCCGTCGACACCAGGCGCGGCTGGGTGTTCGTCTCCACCGGCTGCGCGGCGTTCGACTTCTGGGGCGGCGACCGCGTGGGCGACAACCTGTTCAGCGACTGTGTCCTCGCGCTCGATGCCAAGACCGGCAAGCGCATCTGGCACTACCAGACCATCCACCATGATGTGTGGGACTACGATCTCCCCGCGCAACCCTCGCTCGTCACGATCACCCAACGCGGACGTAGCCAGGACGCCGTCGCGCAGGTGACCAAGACGGGCATGTTGTTCCTGCTCGACCGCCAGACCGGCAAACCCATCTTTGATGTCGAAGAACGGCCCGTCGAGACTCAGGGCGTCGACGGCGAAGTGCTGTCCAAGACGCAGCCGTTCCCGGTGAAACCCGTACCGTTCGCGCGCCAGCACGTGAATCCGGACCTTGTGACCGACATCTCCAAGGAGTCGCGCGAATTCGCGCTCGCCGCACTGAAGAAATGGCACGGCGGTGTTCCGTTCCCGGCGCCGACCAGGCAGGGCACCATCTTTTCGCCCGGCACCCTCGGCGGAGCGCTGTGGGGCGGCAGCGCGTTCGATCCCTCATCGAACCTGTTGTTCGTGCCGTCGAGCGAACTGCCGAGCATCGTCACACTGCTCGATGCCGAACCGGGCCAGCCATTCCGCTACCGGCACAAAGGCTACGACAAGTTCGTTGACCAGGACGGATATCCGGCGGTGAAGCCGCCCTGGGGCACGCTGACCGCCATCCGCCTCACCACCGGCGACTACGCCTGGCGCGAAACCGTGGGTGAGTTCCCCGAGCTCGCCGCCAAAGGAATCAAGAAGACAGGATCGCAGATTCAAGGCGGATGCGTCGCCACCGCCGGTGGACTCGTCTTCCTCGCCGGAACCGCCGACCTGAAGTTGCGCGCGTTCGACTCCTCCAGCGGCGCGGTGCTGTGGGAGCATGCGCTCCCCGCTGGCGGCTACGCCACTCCCTGCACCTATGAGGCGCGCGGAAAACAATTCGTCGCGATCGCGTGCGGCGGCGGAAACCGGCTCCGCACCCCGTCCGGCGACTACTTCGTCGCGTTCACACTGGCCTGATTCATGTCTTCCACGGACAACGATCGCTGGAACGGCTGGATCTTCACGCTCTCCTACATGTGCATCTACTTCGCCGCCCCCGTTCTCTACGTGGGGATCGTGCAAGCGGCGCTGTGCGACAAGCTGGGAGCCACGCGCGCGGTGGCCAACCTGCCCGCATCCACCTATTCGCTCGGCCAGATCGCGCCCCTGCTGTTCAGTTGGCTGATCCCGCACCGCTGGGAGCGCGACACCGTGGTCGCCGCCAACGTGATGACCTGCTCGCTGCTTGCCGCGGTCTTCCTGAGCCTCGTGTTTCCCGTGGGCCCCGATGCACGGATCGCGATCCTCACCGTTCAGGGACTGCTCCAGGGGCTGTCCGGATCCACCTCGCACGTGTTCATGATCCAGTGCCTGAGCCGCGGAACCACGGAGCAAGGCCGGGCGCGCGCACTCCAGCGAACCTTCACCATCACGCCCATCCTGGCCGTCGCCGGATCCCTGCTTGCCCAGTACGTACTCAATCCCGGACTCCCGTTCCTGCCTTATCCCTGGGACTTCGCGTTCCTCTATGGCATTGGCGCGCCGTGCATGTTGGGGGTCGCGCTGCTGTCCCGCAACTACAGGCTGAAGGAGATCCCGGATGAGCCGCGCCAGCCCTTCTTCGCCCACTTGTCCGGATCCATCCGCAACTACGCCGCGGACGCGACTCTCGGCCGCGTCTGGATCGCCTACCTGCTGTTCTACGTCGCGCTGGGCATCACGGCGAATCTGTCGCTGTACACACGCGAAGCGCTGGGCCGCGATCCCAAGGACTTCTCAGGGCTCGTCATGGCGATCCGGTTCGGGCTCAAGGCCGTGTGCGGCGTCTGGATCGGATGGCTCGCGGTCCGGCATGGATTGCGCACGGCAGTGCTCGGGACCGTCGGGCTGACACTCGCGGCGGGTCTATGGGCCTGGATCGCGCCGGGCTACGCATATCTGCTTGCGTTCGGATTCCTGGGTGGCGGCGAGTTGGGCGGGATCTACATTCCCAACTATGTGAGCTCGCTGTCGCCGCTCGCCGATGGTCCGCGCAATTTGGCGATCATCACGCTGGCAGCACCCGCGTCGAGCTTTGCACCCGTGCTGCACGGGTTTCTGACGGACGCGTTTGGATTCCCGGCGAGCTTCGCCCTGGCGATTGCCGCGTCAGGCGTGGCGCTCTGCTTGATCTGGAGCGTCCGGCGCAAATGAAGCTGCGGATCTCAGGACGGGGCACGGTGTGCCGTGGCGAAGCGGGTCAACGCGCGGTGGCCACGTTTCCAAGCGTGACGGTGCTCGAAGACGGAACGCTGCTTGCCGTGTACCGCCTGGGTCCCACGAAGGACGCGCGAACTTCCGTTACTGAGATACGCTTCTCACCGGATCGCGGCCAAACCTGGAGTGCGCCGCTGCAGCCGTTTCCCGAACCGTTTCAGGTGGTCTATGTGACGCCGTACGATGGGCGCCTGATCGCGACGGCCTTGCGCGTGGATTGGTCCGCGCACCCGGGTAAGCCGCTGTTCAATGAAGAGACGGAGGGCTGCCTGCCGATGAGCGTGATGCTCGCCGATTCCGATGACGGCGGCGTGAGCTGGCGGGACTGGCGCGAAGTGCCCGTGCCGGACGATGTGGGTCCAGCGAGCCTGACGAATCCGGTGCTGGTGTTGGGCGATGGCAGCCTGGTGGTGAGCATCGAGACGAACAAACACTACGGCGACCGGTCGCCGTGGATGCAGCGGGTGGTCCATTGCGTGTCGCGGGACGGAGGGCACAGTTGGCAGGATCCGGTGACCGTGTGCCAGGATCCCACCGGCCGCACCTTCCACTGGGATCAGCGCGCGGTGGTGCTCGCTGACGGCCGGATCGCGGCGTTCTCGTGGACGTACGACCGGGCGCACAACCAGTACCTGAACATCCGGCGTCATCTGGGCGCACCGGCGTCAGCCGGTTGGATCACAGACGAACTCCCGTTCGCCGATCAGCCGTCGCATCCCGCGGTGCTGCCCGATGGACGTGTGGTCCTGGCCTGGGTGGACCGCTACGGATCACGCAGCATCCGTGCCCGGGCCGCCGCGGCGGTGGACGGCGGGTTCGGCGCTGAGTCCGAGGTGGTGATCCATCAGGCTCCAGCGGCGGCCAAGTCCACTGTGGGGACCGGGGAGTTGCTGGTCGACATGTCGATGTGGAGCTACGGGCTGCCCTACGCCGCCGCGCTGCCGGACGGGACTGTGATGGTGGTGTACTATGCGGCGGGCGAGCCGGGATGTATGGATGTCCGGTGGGCGCGGCTGGATTGGTGAAGTCCAGGCTGAGGACTGCCTCCCTTGCGCGCTAAGTAAAACGTGCGGCAGCCAGGCCCGATGAGCGGGTTGTCCTTGAAGAATGGAGCGGCATCCCAGGCACGCACTTGGTCAAACCCTGTCTCCTGCAATGTGAGACGGATCTCGTCGGCATCCCAACAGACTTCTTCCACTCGTTCGTGATACCGTCGCCAGAGTCTTCCATGCCGGATGAACCACTCAACATCACTCCAGGCCCGGTCGGCTTCGCGGCTGTGGCCGTTGCGCATCACCAAGGCTACTCCCGGTTTCTCGAACCAGACAGCGCCTGTCCAATAGCGTTTGAATCCGAGCGAATTGTTAACATCGAAGAAGAAGTGGCCTCCTGGGCGAAGGGCCCGCGCCACTGCCCGGGCAACTTTCCTGAGGTCTCTCCTGTGGGGCACATGGTTCAGTGCGTCGAATTCGCAAGTAATTAGGTCCACTGCCTTCGGCAGCCGGAAGCTGCGCATGTCGGCCTGGAGTATGTGTAACGGCAGACCGGCGCGCGAAGCCTTTTTGCGGGCTAGCCGACACATCAGCGGCGATAGATCCACAGCGTACATCGTGATTCCCTTGCGTGCCAGAATCAGCGCCGTCGTGCCCGTCCCACAGGCGAGGTCGCAAGCGCTGTCCACACTGGACATAATCCGGCTCAATAGGCGCTCACGCGCCTCGTCGGCTGGGGACCGCATGGACGCAAAGATTTCGTCGTAGTACTGTGCCAGCCATCGATAGGGCTTGACGGTTTCCGCCTGAGACATGTCTGTGTCCGCCTGTTCGGATTATAGGAACATCCGCCGACACGGTGCGCTTCAATCGTGCATGAGTGACGCGCTAGTTTGATCGTGTGCAGCCACGGACACTCAGTGGCGGCTTATCTTAACGCCTATGAAGGACCGCCTCCCCGCCGGGGCACGATTCGCAGGGCGGAAAGGATCGTGCTCCAACTTCGCGTCGCCGCGGGTGCACCGGAGATCTTGTCGATCTGGCCCAGGCAACCGATCGTCTTCATCTTGCGGCGGTACACTCCAAACACGAGCCGGCCCTTCAAACCAACGATACGCACCAGCCACTCCCCGTCTTCTGGCAAAGTGAGGGTAGCGCCACCCGGTGCCGTGCCGCCTCTGCCAGGACGCTGACGAACTGAACCGTGTCCGGGCTGGGAGACTCCGCGGCGAACGGGTTCTCCATTTCCAACCGGACCAGGTCCCGCGAATCACAGCAGGCGCGGGTGCCGGGTCAAGCGATGAGGCCGCCAGCTGCGAGTGTGTGGAATAGCCTTGTTGAACGGTTTGCCCGGCTACCGTTCAGCTACTTTTTTCGGCTCTGTAGCGGAATCTGTGGGCCTGAGTGAGTGCAGAGAGAAAGGTGACGATAGGGGTGCGGTGGGTGGTAGCAGCATTCACCTGCCGCTTGCGCGGCAGGGCAGA
>VFZX01000230.1 GCA_016871015.1 Acidobacteriota bacterium
TACAGGTCGTTGGGCATCGCTGCCAGCTGCCTGCGAATGGCTTGCAAGGTAAGAAAAAATCCGCGGTCTTCCATGACCGCCATCTTGCAGCCAGAACCAGCCGCCGTACAATGGATTTTCAGTCGGCGGCGAACAGTGTCTTAACTGCGTGTCTCACGCCAGGGGCTCACTTCAGGTGTGGCGCTGCGTGCCGACCAGTCCAGCGTTGAACAGCGGCAGAGCGTTGCGGCCCACCTGGACCCAGTCGCCCGAGCCCTTCACGCCCGTGAGGATCTCGGTGCTGTCCACGGTCTGGACGGCTTGCCGGGTGATCCGGGACCAGACGCGGAGCAACGCATCGGTGGACGTATTGCGGAGCTCGCCGTTGTGCGGGATTCCGTCCGGGAACAGCTCGCTGGTCGGAATTTCGAGGGCGATCGAGAAGACGTTGAAGCCCGTGAAGACGTCCTTGGCCGGATCGCGGCGCGCGCCAGCCAATCCACCGAGGTCGCCCTTGGCGAGGTTGACGAGGTCGAAGATCCCCTTCTCGTCCAATTGATAGGGATCGTCGAATTGACCCGCGATGATGCGGCCGTCATTGCCGAGCGCGTGGATGTAGCGGTCGACGAAGGCCTGGTTGTACAAACCCACTTCGCGGCTTTCGGCGTTGCCCGAGTCGTATCCGCGGAAGTTGCCCAGCCCGTAGATCAGGCGGTCCGTCTGCGGTCCGTGGTTGTTGGGGAGAACCGGGAGGTCGAGGCCGATGATCGAGGTCCGTTCGGTGTCCGGAGTTCCGTCGGCCCTGTGGGGAATCCGGGTAACGGTCATGGTCTCGGTTCCGCCGGTGAGCTGCCACAGGAGCTCGTTGCCGCCACCCAGCGGATCAGTGGCGCTTGGCGCAGCTTCGGGGCGAAGCGTGTTCTTGAATTCCACCCGGTAGACCATCACGTCGCGCAGGCTGGTGCCTCTTCCGATATGGAATTCATAGCGGTATCCGTTGCACGCGCGGAAGCCCTGATTGCCCTGGCCGGGCTCGTGGAGCGGGTTGAAGTTCATGATCAGGTAGAGCTTATCGTGTGCTCCATCGCTTACCCACGCGTAGGTGTCAGTGTTGTCGGCGCAGGGCTCGTTGAGCACCGCGAAGGCTTCGCGGTGGCTGGATCCGAACGCCGAGAATGCGGAAGCGGCAAGAAGCGCCGCCGTTCTGGTGATTTTTGAGATTTGTGTCATAGTGCACTCTCCTGGATGTGCTTACGCCCTCGGGGAGGGTACTGGATTTCGGAGGTGGGAAAAAATTTCCGGATTTGCGGTTTACCATGATGAGTATGCGCATGCTCATTGCCGCCTTGCTGTTGCCGGTCTTCCTTTCGGCTCAAGGACTTCCCGCCGGACTGAAACAGGATCGCAACCTCGTTTTCGTACCCGCGCGGACCCAGGCTCCCGCCCTGGCCATGGATGTCGTGCGGCCGGACAGCCCTGGTCCGCACCCCGCGGTCCTGCTCATCCATGGCGGTGGATTTTCGGGAGGCAACCGGGAAGGCATGCTCCCGATGGCGGTGAAACTCGCCCAACACGGCTACGTCGCGGCGGCGGCCAGCTACCGGCTGACTCCGCGTTTCCAGTTCCCCGCCCCGGTCCACGACGTGAAGGCGGCGGTCCGGTTTCTGCGGGCGAACGCGGGGCGGCTTGCGCTGGATCCAGACCGTATCGGGACCGTTGGCGTGTCAGCGGGAGGGACGCTCGCTCTTTTCCTCGGTGTCACACCAGGCCTGCCGCGTTTCGAGGGTCCGCCGGATCACGCCGGATACTCCAGCGGCGTCAACTGCGTGGTCAATCTATATGGACGCTCGGACCTGACGACTGCCTACGGCGGATCGCGCAACGCGGGCGACGCGCTTCCGCCGCTGGTGGGCGGGCAACTTCCGTACTCGCGGGCCGCGCACCTGGAGGCGAGTCCGCTGTACTGGGTGAGTCCGGCATCGGCGCCGGTGTTGTCGATCCATGGCACGCTCGATCTGAATGTGCCGTATTCGCAGTCCCCTCCGTTGCGCGAACGGCTGCTGGCGGCGGGTGTCGAAGCAGAGATCGAGACGATTGAGGGCGCGGGACATGGGTTCCGAGGCGCGGACGCGGACCGGGCGGACCGCGCGATGATCGCCTTCTTCGACCGGCATCTGAAGACAAAACCGGACCGGTTCACGGTGCTGGTGAGCGATCATGGTCCGGCGGCCGAACTTGCGGCGGTGGGCTGGCCGTCGGGCAAGGTGCTGTGGCGGGTTCCGAATGACCGCGGACTGGATGTCCAGGCGCTTCCCAACGGACACGTGCTGTTCACACGTGATCCGAAGGGCGTGGTCGAGGAGATCGATGGCCAGCAGAAGGTGGTCTGGAAGGCCGGGCCGGAGTTGGGATTGAAGCGGCCGGCGAGTGTCCAACGGCTGGCCGATGGCAACACGTTGATTGGGGATCCGGCGGCGGCGCGGGTGATCGAGGTCACGCCGGCGGGGAAGATCGCCTGGCAGTGGGAGAGTCCCGGGCATGCCGGGTCGTGGCTGCGGATGTGCCGCCGGACTGAGGCAGGCACGACGCTGGTGGCGCTGCAGAAGGCCGGGCTGGTGCTGGAGCTGGATCGCGCCGGGAATACGGTCTGGAAATTCGAGGCGCCCAAGGACCGGATGCCGTATCAGGCACTGCGGCTGGAGAACGGCAGCACGCTGGTGACGCTGATCGATCCGGGCGAAGTGATTGAAGTGGACCGCGCGGGCAAGGTGGTCCGCTCGATTGGCGGTAAGGCTGGGAGCGTGCGGATGGGCTGGATCGCGGGGATCGCAACCCTTCCGGGCGGGGGGCTGATGCTAGCCGATTTCACGGGCAGGCGGCTGGCTGAGGTGGACAGGGCGGGGCGGCTGGTCCACGAGCTTCGGGATCTGCCGTGGAACATCGCGAGCGTCGCGGTGGCGCTGCAGTAGCCAGCGTCGCTCTTGACGTTGGCGCCTCTACTCGTTGTCTCTGTCTTCGAGGAACGCCCGCAGCCGGTGGCTGCGGCTCGGATGGCGGAGCTTGCGCAGGGCCTTGGCCTCGATCTGCCGGATCCGCTCGCGGGTGACGGCGAATTGACTGCCGACTTCCTCAAGCGTGTGCTCGCTGCCGTCCTGGAGGCCGAAGCGCATCTTGATGATCTTCTCTTCCCGCGGCGACAGCGTCTTGAGGACCTCGGCGGTATGCTCCCGGAGGTTGAGGTTGATGACCGCCTCCGAGGGAGAAGCCATACGCTTATCGACGATGAAGTCGCCGAGATGGGATTCTTCTTCTTCGCCGACGGGAGTCTCGAGTGAGATCGGTTCCTGGGCGATCCGCAGAATCTTGCGCACCTTGCCGACCGGCAGCTCCATCTTGCGCGACAGTTCTTCGTTGGTAGGCTCCCGCCCGAGCTCCTGCTGCATCAGGCGCTGGGTTCGCACGAGCTTATTGATCGTCTCGATCATGTGGACCGGGATGCGGATCGTGCGCGCCTGGTCGGCAATCGCACGGGTGATGGCCTGCCGGACCCACCAGGTCGCGTAGGTGGAGAACTTGTAGCCGCGCCGGTAGTCGAACTTGTCGACCGCCTTCATCAGTCCGATGTTGCCTTCCTGGATCAGGTCAAGGAACTGGAGTCCACGGTTGGTGTAACGCTTGGCGATGGAGACCACCAGGCGAAGATTGGCCTCAATGAGCTGCTTTTTGGCGGACTCCGCTTCAAAGTCACCGCGGTCGACAATCTGGAGCGTCCGGCGCAGATCAACCGCGCTGGCACCAAACCCGGTTTCCAGATCCTGCAGAGTCTGGACCACCTGCCTGTGGCTCCGCTTGGCGTCCTTGCCCGTGAGCGGATCCTCGATCTGCCGCTGCATCTTGGCGATCTCGCGCTCGATCGGGCGGAGCTGCTCCACAGCTTCGCGCACGGCGCTCGACAGCTCATACCGCACCACCTGAGTGAACTCGATGCCGCGTATCAGCCGGGAGACGCGGATGGTCTCACGCCCCAAATCCCAGCGCAGCGACCGGTATTGCTTGGGCTTCAGGGTACGGGGCGTGGCGTTCAGCTTGTGCATCAGCACGATGCCCTTGCGGAAGTGCCGGTCAATCTCGCCGACCGTGTCGAGGAAGCGCCCGGTCTCGGCGTCCGTCGTGTCCTCTTCGTCGGTGGGCTCGGGGAGCTGGAGCAGATCCCACACCGACTTTTGGCCGGACTGGACCTCTCCGCCGATCTCGAGCACAGCGCGAACAACAAGTGGCGACCGGGACAGAGCCTTCGATACCGCACGCTCGCCGCGCTCGATCTGCTTTGCCAATCCGGCTTCGCCTTCGCGGGTGAGCAGCGGCACGGTGCCCATCTCGCGGAGGTACATTCGCACCGGGTCTGTCGTCTTGTCGGAGAACTCGCCCAGGTCGAGGTCGCCGAAGTCGTCGCCGGAATCCTGGCTGGCATCACCGCGTCCGTCGAAATCGACCTTGGGGTCGTCGGCCAGATCAAAGCCTTCGCGCTGGAGATCGGCGAACAGCTCGGCCACATCACGCCCGCCCGACTCGGTGTCCCGGACCAGCTCGCCTACTTCTTCGAAATCGTATTTATCGCCAGCGTCGATGACTGCCATAACCAAGAGCTGCTAACGCCCCTCTATTCTAGCTTGCCCGCCTGCGCCTGGGGCTCGTCCGCTCTAGTTCCATGCTGAGCTCAAAAGCCTCCTTGACATTGCCCGCCCGTTCGGCTGCCGCGATCCGGACCTTGAGGGCCTGCACCCGGGCTTCGGCGTCCGCAGCGATGAGGGCGTCCGCACACCCGGCAGCCTGTGCAACAGCCGTATCCGCTGGGGGTGTGCCGTCCTCAACAGTACCCTCATCGGCAAAAACCACTGTTGACAATAGGGCGCGCCCCCGATCGTCGAGCCTCCCTTCGAGCGCCGCCCAGTCAAACGGTTCGCCAACGGCTGTCATCGCTTTGAGGATCGGCAAGCTGGCCGGCGGATCCTGGAAGGGATAGTCCACCAGACGGTGAAGCACCGCTGCCCGGGCCTCCGCACTGGCCACCAGAGACTGCACGAGCAGCCGCTCGGACGGCGCAAGTGCCACTTTGGCGGCCATCACCTTCGGAGGCGGAGTGGCGCGGCTGGCAGCCGACTTCTTGAGCTCGTCGAGCACCATCCCTTTGTCGACGCCCAGGTATCCAGCCAGGTCGTCGGCAGTGGCGGCACGCTCGAGCTTTCCCGGCAGGCGCTGGATCATCGGGAGCAGATAACGGAAAGCTTGCACGCGCCCTTCGGCGGACCGCATGTCGTAGCGCGACCTTGCCCGGTCGGCGAGCCAATGAAAGTAGCGCGGCGCCTTGCGGATCAGTCCGCGGTAGGCGTCCGCGCCATGGTGGAGCACGAACTCGTCCGGATCCAATCCGTCCGGCAGCTCCAGCACACGGACCCGCATGCCCTCTTTGAGCAACGCTTCAATCATCCGCTCGGTGCCCGCGGCACCAGCGGGATCCGGGTCGAGGTTGATGACGACCTGTTCGGAAAAGCGCCGGAGCACCCGGATCTGTTCCTCCCCAAGCGCGGTGCCACAAGTTGCCACCGACTCGATGATCCCGCCGCCGAACAGTCCGATCGCGTCCATGTAGCCTTCCACCAGAATCGTGTAGTCGGACTTGGTGACTTGCTTGCGGGCGCGGTGCAGGTTATAGAGCAGGAGCTTCTTGTGATAAAGCTCGGTGTCGGGGGAATTCAGATACTTGGGCTGGTCCTCATCGCTCAGGCCCCGTCCGGCGAATCCGGCGATCTTGCCTTGTTCGGTGTGGATGGGGAACATGAGACGTCCGCGGAACCGGTCGAAGTAGCCGGAGCCGTCCTGGCGCTTGAGGCAAAGCCCGGACGACTCGATCTGCTCGGGGCTGAAGCCAGCCTGGTGGAGGCGGCGGAACACGGTCTGCCCGCCACGGTCGGCAAGACCGAGTCCGAACTCCTCGACGAGGGCGGGGGTAACGCCGCGCTTGGCGAGATAGGCGCGCGCTTCCGATCCAGCGGGAGAAGCGAGCGCGCTCTGGTACAGTTTGAGCGCCGACTCGTGCATCTCGTACAGAGCATTCCGGCGGCGGGCATCCTCATCGGCTTGCGTCGAACGCTTGGGCAGCGGAATCCCGTTCCGTTCGGCCAGCGCTTTCACCGCTTCCCACCAGGTGATGCCCTCGATCTCCATCACGAACGATGTGACGTCGCCGCCTTTGTTGCAGCCGAAGCACTTGTAGATGCGCAGATTCTCGTTGACACCGAACGACGGGGTGCGCTCGTTGTGGAACGGGCATGGAGCCACCCACCTGGTCCCGCGTTTTTGCAGGCGCGGGACGTACTCGCGGACCGTTGCGACGATGTCGACGGAATCCTTGATCAGGCGGCCAATGTCACTCATGGCGCTTGCCGGTGAGCGTCATGATCCCGCCCTCGGGACGGAGGTCGGCAATGGACCCCAAGACGCGGCAGGTCTCGCCCTGTTTCCAATCGCCGGAAGGGAGCCGGTAGCGGGCGGTGCCGCCGGCTGGCTGTAGCATCCAGGATCCGGCTTCGCTCGCTATCTCCCCGCGGACCGCCACGTGGGCCGAGCGGACCTTGGTTCCGTCCTGCTCGATCAGGTCCCGCACCTGTTCCAGGCGGATCCGGTTGGCCGGCGCGAGGCGGATCTTCACCAGGCTCGCAGCGGCATCGACGGTTACCGATTCCACACCACGGAGGCGCTGAATGCGTGCTGGAATCGACTCGACACAAGAGGCGCAACCGACTCCTTCGAAGCGCAGATCAATCGATTCAAACTGCGCGAGCGCCGGAATGGCGCACAGAACGAGCAGGATTGACGCCGTGCGCGTCACTGCGATGCCAGGCCGCGGAGATTCCAGCCACAGATGCGGCTGGCTTCCATCTTGTTGTTGCCGCCCGGGCCGCTCCAGTGGGTTTCGAGGCTCAACCAGCCGGTGTAGCCATCAGCGCGTAGGGCTGCGATCTGACCCTTCCAATCGATGCGGCGGGTTCCAAGTGGACCCCAAATGGGCTTCATGCCGTCCATATGGCAGTCCTTGGTGTGGACGTGCGCGATGCGGTCCTTGGGCAGCAGGGAGTAGCCTCCCGGAAACGGATCCTCGCCGGAACATAGGGCGTTGGCCGGGTCCCAGACCAGCTTCAGGTTCGGATGATTCAGAGCGTGGAGTGCTTTGGCGGCGTCAGCCGCGGTCGAGATGTTGCAGGCGTGCTCATTCTCGAGTCCGATGATCTTGTCCCGCTTGGCGGCGGCTTCCGACAGCCACTGGAGCGCTTCAATGATCGGGTTGAAGCAGGCCTCGGGCTGGACGGTCCGCCAATAGGAAAACACGCGGATGATCTTGCATCCGAGCATGTCGGCGATATCGAAGGCACGTTCGGCCAGGCGCGGCTGGTCGTCAAAGGTGTGCTTGGAGGCGAAGATATCGTGCTGGAAGCGGCTGTCGACGTCCGGCGCGTTGGGCAGCACGCACTTGAGGATTGGCGAGGCGACGCCGATCACTTCCATTCCCTTGTCAGTGATCAGGGCCCGGGCCCGGCGGAGCTCTTCATCGGAGAGGTCCATGATGTTCTTGCCCCAGACCACGCGCAGTTCGGCGCCGGTCATGCCGATTTCAGACATCGGCTCGAGGGCCTTTTCAAGGTCGGGTGAAAACTCGTCCGTAATCGATGCGATTCGAAATTGAGGTGTCATGTTTGGATTTCCGTTATTGGCCGGGCATTTTCTGCTCGTCGGCCGACGGCCCATAGGTGGCGGGCACGGGGATGTCGAGCAGCCGGTAGTAGACGCCAAGCTGGGCGCGGTGATGGACCGTGTGGCTGAGCACCATGCCGCGCAGGACGGCCACGCGCGGCATCGTCATCAGCGTGCGTCCGCCCGCGAGGAGCGACCAGGGCTGCATGAGCGAGGCATCTTCGCATGAGGCGAGTGCAGACAGCGCACCGGCCGCATTGGCGTCGAGAGCTTCGAGCGCCTGCGCACGGGACTGTACGGCAAGCCCGGTGTAGCGGGGACCGTCCACGGGCATGATGTCGAGCTGTTCGAGCTGGATCGTGTTCGTGCCCCAGCCGGGCAGCTCGGCGAGGTGTCCGGCGAGACGCCCCAGCTTCATCGACTTGGGATGCGGCGCCCAGTCGAGCTTGTCTTCGGGGAGCAGTTCGAGGAACTTCCTCGTGATGGCAGATTCGAATTTCAGTTCATCATGCAGGGCTTTGGCGAGCATGGTCCGGCCTCCTTTGGGGAATTGTACTAGAAGGCCCAACGCCACAAGTTGGCGCCCGCGGTGAAGCCGGCACCTACGGCGGCGAACAGCACGTAGTCTCCCTTTTGGAGCCTGCCTTGGGCGAGCGCATCGGCCGTCGCCAGCGGAATGGTAGCGGCTGTAGTGTTGCCGTAGTTGTGGATGTTGATCAACACGCGGTCTTCGGTCAATCCGAGCTTTTCCGCGGCGGCCGACACGATCCGGCGGTTGGCCTGGTGCGGGATCAGGAGCTTCACCTGATCGATCGAGACGCCGTGTTTTTCGAGCACCCGGCGGCAGCCCTCCTCCATTTTCCGGACCGCGTATTTGAACACCTGCTGTCCTTCCTGGTGGACATAATGCAGGTCTCCCGCGACGGACTCGGCGGAGGCCGGCCTCCGGCTTCCGCCCGCGGGCATCTTGAGGTATTCGCCGCCGGATCCGTCGATTTCGTTATGGAATCCGATGAACCCGGGGTCGCCGTTGGCCGAGGGCTCCACCAGGAATGCCCCCGCGCCGTCGCCGAACAGGACACAGGTGGTCCGGTCCTTGTAGTTGATGATGCGCGACATCGTATCGGCGCCGATCACGAGCACGCGCCGGTGGGATCCGCTTTGGACAAAGTGGGCGGCTGTCGTCAGTCCGTAGACGAAGCCGGAGCAGGCGGCCACCAGGTCGAATCCCCAGGCGCCAGCCGCGCCCAGGCGGTCCTGCACCAGGCACGCGGTGGAGGGGAACAGCATGTCGGGGGTGACGGTGCACAGGATGATGGCGTCCAGGTCCGTGCCCGCGATTCCGCGCTGTTCGAGCGCTTTGCGCGCGGCCTCGACGGCCATGTCCGAGGTGGCCATTTCGGGAGGAGCGATGTGGCGTTCTTGGATCCCGGTCCGGTCAACGATCCATTGGTCAGAGGTCTCGACCAGCTTCTCGAGGTCGGCATTGGTTAGAACACCAGGCGGCACGTAGGTTCCCACGGCCGTGATTTGAGCGATTGGCATGAGGCGGCGAAAATTGGGCGTCTGCCCAATTCGTCTATGGTAGAGTTTCCAAAGGGTGCAAGTCCAGACCGAGCCTGTGTACCCAGGCCGGGTGTGACTTGCGTCCTCTACCAAGAAATGCAGCGCGTGGCGGCGGGGGCCGCGTTCCTGGGCGGATTCCTGCTGTTCGCCGTGCAGATGATTGCCGGACGCCTGCTTCTGCCAGGGTTCGGCGGCGGACCCGCGGTGTGGACCGCGTGCCTGCTGTTTTTCCAGTGCGCCCTGCTGGCCGGATACATGCTCGCGCACTTCGCGCGTCCCGTGCCGTGGCTCGGACTTGCAGCGCTGCCCCTGCTGGTGCTGCCTGGGTTTTGGCGGCCGCATCCGGGCGGCCTGCCCACTGTTACCATTTTCAGCCTGCTGTCGGTGAACATCGGCTTGCCGTATCTGATGCTGGCAGCCGGGAGTCCCTGGCTGCAGAAACGGCTGTCGAACTACGGGCTGTATTCGTGGTCGAATCTCGGATCCGTGGCAAGCGTGCTGCTGTACCTGACTGCCGCCGAGCCGCTCGTCCGGCTTCGGCACCAGACCTGGATCTGGGCGGGACTGTACACGGTGTGGGTGGTGCTGATCGGTATCGCCGCCCGTGGCGCGGCTCCGGCACCTGAACCACGCAGCGCCCGGCCGCGGATCGACTGGCGGTGGATCGCGTTGCCCGCGGCCGGAAGCGCTCTCCTGACAGCGGCGACCAACCAGCTTTCGCAAGAAGTGTTTGTCACACCGCTCCTGTGGGTCCTGCCGCTGGTGGTTTACCTGGCAACCTATGCCGCGGCGTTCCGCACCGACCAGCCGTACAACCGCAGGGTCTGGGCCTGGGCGGCAGGAGCTTGTGGAAGCCTGGCCTGCGTGGCGGCGTCGATGGGAACTGAAGCTCCGCTGTGGCTCCACCTGGTGGCGTATCCGGCTGCGCTGCTCGCCTGCTGTATGTGTGTTCACGGCGAGCTGGCGGCTGCCCGCCCGGAGACCGGCCTCCTCACGGATTACTACCTGGCGATCGCTGGTGGAGGCGCGTTGGGGAGTGCGCTGGTGGCCGTCGCCGCGCCCATGCTGATCAACTACTATGGCGAGCTGTTCCTGGCCATTGCAGCGTGCTGCCTGCTCACCTCGGTCCGGAACTGGGCGTTGCTCGGGGGAGCGGCGGTGGCGGTGGCCGCGTTTGTCCCTGGCAACGGCGAGACGGTGATCGAGCAGCGGCGCGGGTTCTTCGGCATTGTGAAGACGGTGGATACGACGGATGTTTCGGGCCGGGTCCGGAGGCTGATCCACGGCCGTGTGATGCACGGATTCCAGTACTCCGATCCGGTGCGGCAGGCCTGGCCGACCGCCTACTATGCGCGCCCCACCGCTGCGGGACGGGCGCTGTCGGCGGAAGCATCCGCGCCGCGGCATGTCGGCGTGGTCGGGCTCGGCGTGGGTACGCTGGCGGCCTATGGGCGGGAGGGCGACCGCTTCCGGTTCTACGAGATCAATCGCGATGTGATTGACATGGCGCGCCGGCATTTCCAATTCCTGTCGCTGTCCAAGGCGGAAGTGTCGATCGCCGAGGGCGATGCCCGGCTTCGGCTTTCGATGGAACCGCCACAGGGGTTCGACGTCCTGGTGATCGACGCGTTCTCAAGTGACGCGATTCCGGCGCACCTTCTCACGCGGGAGGCGATGCAGGTCTACCGCAGGCACCTGCGGCCCGGCGGAACACTGCTGGTGCACATTTCCAACCGGTACGCCGATCTCGCGCCCGTGGTCCGGGGGATGGAGCCTGGGGCGTTCCGTGTGACTACGCCTGGCGATCCGGTGAACGGTGTGAGCGAGGCATCGTGGATGGTGGCCGGGGACGACGGCGTACGGGCGATGTTCTCCACGGCTCCGCAGCCGCCCGCCCGTGTCTGGACTGACGACTTCTCCAGTGTGTTCGCCATCTGGAAACTGCGTGGGGAATGATACAATCAACGGTTCATGAGTCAAGAGAACATCTACGCACCGAACCCGGATTTCGTCTCCAAAGCGCGCGTTTCCGGAATGGATGCCTACCGCGAACTGTACCGGCAGGCGGCTGAGAATCCGGAAGAGTTCTGGGGGGGCCTGGCCAGCTCCGAGATCCACTGGTTTCAGAAGTGGTCGCATGTGTTCGAGTGGAACCCTCCATTCGTGAAGTGGTTCGTAGGCGGCAAGACCAACGTCTGCTACAACTGCGTCGACCGCCATGTGCTGGCCGGGAACGGCGGCAAAACCGCCTTCTTCTGGGAGGGCGAACCGGGCGATACCCAGGTGATCACGTTTGCCGATCTGCACGCCCGGGTCCAGAGGTTCGCCAACGCGCTTCTGGCAAAGGGATTGAAGACGGGCGACCGGGCGATCATCTATATGCCGATGATCCCGGAAGCGCCCGTGGCAATGCTCGCCTGCGCGCGTCTTGGAATCACGCACTCGGTGGTGTTCGGCGGATTCTCGGCTGAGGCGCTCAAGGCGCGGATTCAGGACCTTGAGGCGCAAGCAGTCATCACGGCGGACGGCGGCTGGCGGCGGGGGAAAGAAGTCCGGCTCAAGGACGCAGTGGATGAGGCGGTGGCGGAGTGTCCAACGGTGAAGACCGTGGTCGTAGCCAAGCGGACGGGTTCGGCGATCAACATGGCCGCGGGGCGCGACCACTGGTGGAGCGACGCCGAGGCTGGGGTTGCGAGTGAGTGTCCGGCGGTGGAACTTGACGCCGAACATCCGCTCTACGTGCTCTACACATCCGGCACCACGGGCAAGCCCAAAGGCATCCTGCACACCACGGGAGGCTACTTGCTCCAGGCGACGATGACCACCAAATGGGTGTTCGACGTCAAGCCGGACGATGTTTATTGGTGCTCGGCGGACATCGGCTGGGTGACGGGCCACAGCTACATCGTTTACGGCCCGCTGTCGGCTGGCGTCACCGGCGTCATCTATGAAGGCGCGCCGGACACCCCGGGCTGGGACCGCTGGTGGTCGATCGTCGCCAAGCTCAAGGTGTCCATCTTCTACACGTCGCCAACGGCGATCCGGGCGCTGATCCGGCAGGGCGACCAGTGGCCCGCCAAACATGACCTATCGAGTCTGCGGCTGCTCGGATCAGTGGGTGAACCAATCAATCCGGCGGCCTGGGAGTGGTACCACCGCGTCGTCGGGAAGGGCGGGTGTCCGATTGTCGACACCTGGTGGCAGACTGAAACGGGCGCGATTCTGATCTCACCGATGCCCGGCGCGACCCCGCTCAAGCCGGGATCCGGAACATTGCCGATGCCGGGCGTGATGCCGGACATCATCGACCTCGACGGCAACTCGAAGGGTCCGAACCAGGAGGGCTACCTGGTGATCCGGCGTCCCTGGCCGTCGATGCTGCGGACCATCTGGGGAGATCCGGACCGCTATGCCGAGCAGTATTGGGGCAAAGTCCAGGGAGTATACTTCACGGGCGACGCGGCGCGGCGGGACGAGGACGGTTACTTCTGGGTGCTGGGACGGGTGGATGACGTGATGAACGTTTCAGGACACAGGCTGAGCACGATGGAAATCGAATCCGCGCTGGTGAAGCATCCGGCGGTGGCCGAGGCGGCTGTGGTGGGCAAGCCCCACGAGATCACCGGGCAAGCCGTGTGCTGCTTTGTGACGCTGAAGCGCGGCGACCATGATGCCGACAAGCTGGGCAAAGAGTTGCGCGGATGGGTGGCGCACGAGATTGGTCCGTTTGCGCGGCCCGAGGAGATCCGGTTTACGGAGGCGCTGCCGAAGACAAGGTCGGGCAAAATCATGCGGCGCCTGCTGCGGGAGATTGTGACGTCGCACACGGTGAGTGGAGACGTGACGACGCTCGAGGATATGGGCGTGATCAACCGGCTGGCGGCCCAGCAGGACGAGGACTAGCCCAAGTTCGTCACCTGAAGGGGTAAGAAGGCGGCAAGCCCTTTAGAATCAGTCTAGGCAGTGGCCGAGTCTACACTACATTCGCCGTGGGCTC
>VFZX01000231.1 GCA_016871015.1 Acidobacteriota bacterium
CTCGCTGCCCGTCGCCAAGTAGTGCCGGTAGACCTTCGACACCCACGATATGCTCACACTGAACCGCTCGGCTGTCTCCTCAACCGTGTCCCCTTCTTGACGCGCCGCAATCACCCGCCTACGCAGGCCAATTCCTAGGGCCCTAGCCATTCTCAGTTGGCGGATTCGCGTGGAGCTTTTTATTATACGTGAAAATGCTCTAACTTATTTGGCGCGGCCGAATTTCGAACAGACCGTTCCGGCCAAGCTCCTGGATGTGCACGAGGACGGCTGCGGCATCAAGGCTGACCAAGAGTTGGCGGCCGGAACTCTTGTCCGGCTGACCGGTGACCTGAAGGCCACGGGCAAGGACGTTTTGCTCGACGGCAAGGTGGTTCATTCCCGCCCAGGCAAGGGGAAGTTCTTTGTGATTGGCGTCGAGTACTGCCGTCCGGCCGCGCAAAAGCCGGGTGCATCAAGCCAGCGCCCCGCCGAGCCGGCCAGAGAACGGATGCCGGAAGACAAGCCCGACTACTACGAGATCCTCCAGTTGAGTTCCAACGCCGATGCCGAAACAGTCCAGCGCGTCTACCGCATCCTGGCCCAGCGCTACCACCCTGACAACACCTCGACCGGCAACAGCGAGATGTTCCGAAGGGTCCTCGACGCCTACCAGGTGCTCAGCGACCCGGAACGCCGCGCGGCCTACGACGTCGACTACCGCATGGCGAAGAAACTCCAGTGGCGGATCTTCGATCAGCCTACAGCGTCCTTGGGCGTGGAAGGTGAACGGGCCAAGCGCAAGGGTGTGCTGTCGCTGCTGTATACCAAGCGCCGGAACACGCCGGAACAGCCCGCGCTGGGATTGATCGAGATGGAGGACCTTCTCGGAGTCCCGCGCGATCACATGGAGTTCACGCTCTGGTTTCTCAAGGAGGCGGGCCTGATTCTACGGACCGACAGCTCCAAGTATGCAATCACCTACAAAGGGGTCGAACACGCCGAGCAGGATGGCTCCTGGCAGTCGCCTTCGGAACGGCTCATTGAGAGCCACGACGCCATCGAGCGGCGGGAAGCGGCGGCGAGATAGTTTTTCGGGCGATCTTGAAAACCCGGTAAGGTGCGGGCGTACTGTCCGGGCGTTTATCAAGTGCCAGACTGGGACTGCTGATCGTCAGCTTCTTCGTCAGGCTCGCCTGACCACCTACCGGCGGTTCATCAAAAACTGCGTTGCCATCCCGAGAATATCGTCCATCGCCGACCCGTCCCGGTTGGAGTCGAGCATCGGCGTCAGCATCCCCAACAGGCCCTGTGGCTGCTGTTCGGGTTCCTGCTGCCGCGTCCCCCGGCTGAGCGAACCCATCACCATCGTCGCCACCACCGGCAGCATCGCCTTCAGCACGTCCGATCCGATGCCGGTTTGAGCCGATGCGTGGCTCGCCACCCGGCGGCTCACTTCCTTGCTGCCGAACAGATGCCCGAGAATTCCGTTGCCGTCTTGCACTGTCTCTTGCTGTCCGAGCAGCGATGGATCATTCAAGTACTGCTCGTGGTTGCCTCGCGACAGCGCTCCCAGCAACCCGCTGAGTCCGTCCTGCGACTGGGTATTCTGGTTCAGCGCGCCGGTCAGCGCTGGGAGCAGGGCGCCCACAGCCATCTGCGTTTGCCCTTCGCTCAACCCGAACTGGCGTCCCAACTGCTGTATCGCTGAGCCGCCTGCGGCGTTCATGATCGTTCCAAAGATGTCCACCAAACTATCTTACCCTGAAGGGGGGAAACCACATGGACTGGCGCAAAGAAGTGATCGAGTTCGCACTCGGTGAAGATACGGAAGCACGCGCCGCCGAACAGAAGGCTTGGATTGCCGCCGAGCCCGGCAACCCCCGGCCCTACTTCCACCTTGCCGCGCTCTTCCGCATGCAGGGCAAACGGGACCACGCCCTGGGACTGTTGCTTGAGGCGGTCCGACTGGAGCCGGCGTTCGCGCCCGCTCATGTGGCGCTGGCTGAGATCTACGCGGTCACCGGAGACATGGCCGCGGCACGGCGCCACGCCATGCTCGCCGCCGGGGCCGGCGATCCCAGCGCTGCCCAAATGCTCGCCCGCTATCCGTAGCAGCGCTACTGGCGTTCGACCGGGCCAGGAGTCTGGCTAGCCAGCACGCTTCCCCGCCTGAGCGCGATGTTCCCGCGGTCGGTCCTGAGATTCAGCATCGGACCCCCTCCACCTGTCGATCCCGCCAGCCGCGCCCCGCGGTTGTGGGTCTCCCGGCGCAGGCCGTTATTGAGATCATTTTCGATGCCCCCCTTGTCCGTTGACGCGTTGATCTCAAACTTGGCTCCGTCGGGAACCGCCACCACCACGTTGCCGCCGCGCACATGCACGTCCATCTTGCCCACGGGCAGCTTGCCGGGCCGCAGGTCAACGTCACCGCGCTCGATCTGGATCTCAACCGCATCGGTGAAGTCCGACAAATGGATGTCCCGCGACCGGGTGCGGAGATACACCGGACCGGCGATATCCTGGCCCCGCAGCTCGCCTCGCGAGATCTCCACGTGTCCGTTGATCTTGGGAAAACGCATGTCGCTCACCGAGCTCTCGAAACGGGCCGGCTTGGCGATCTTGCGGAGAACGATGTCGCCGTAGTAGGAGCCGTTCACCACCACCGGGCCTTCGATGCTCTCCAGCTCCAAATCGCCATTGGCTCCGCGGACTTCGACGCTGCCCTTGACTCCGATCGCCCGCACAATGTCGCCCTTCCGCGTATCGACCTTCACGTTTCCGCCCAGGTTCCCCAGCCGCACACCCGCGTTGTCGCTGTCCACCGTCACCGTCCCGTCGACCCCGTGGACATCGAAGTCGCCGTAGCGGCCGCGGGCATCGATTGAGGCGCCCTTGGGAACCGTAATCTCCATATCGGTGCTCACTCGCGCGCTGCCCGACAGCCGGTCATGATTCGACCGGACGACGATCATGTCGCCGTTGCGCACCACTTCAAACGGGCACTGGTTGTTGGCCCGTTCCGCTTCAGGCTGGTTGTAGGCCCGCACCGTCGTGTGCGCTTTGGCTGTCACCAAGTCGGTGTCGGCGCCCACGATCCGCGCGTTGCCACGCAAATTCTCGACCACGATTTTCGGGGACTTGCCCGCCGGTGTCCTCGATTCCGAGTGCGAGAAGTCAAAGCTCTCTCCCAGCATTTCGAGACTTCCGAAATGGACTCTGGCCAGGCGCCCGCCAAAGCGTTGGCCGTAGAAGATCGAGGAGCCCACCACGCAGATCAGCACGATGAATGCCCACTCGCCGCCCGAAACACCGTGATCGGGCAGCGGACGCCCGGTCCGCCACCACCAGGTGATCTCGGCGATCCGCGCCAAGCCCCAGGCGATCAGAACGTACGGCCAGTATTCGGCCACAACCCGGAGAGTAGGCAGGTCCGGACGGAGGTTGTTCGCCAGGAAGAGGAGTCCAATCGCGATCAACAGCACCGGCCCAATGATCGATCCCCGTTTCATGTTTGCGGTCCTCCTTCCGGTTTCTTCACCAAATGCTCGAGCAAAATCATCACACCCAGGACCACCAGCAGCACCGGCCAGGTCCTGAAGATCGGCTGAGGACCGAAGTGGTCCGCCACCAGGAGCGAGCCGAGCGCGGTCAACATCACGGGGCCGCGCAAGGACCGCAAATACTGCCTAGCGGGCGTCATCGCGGCCTCCCATCCGGTCTTTGAGCATCATCAGGCCGAGCGCGATCAGCAGTACCGGCCAGAACTTCATGACCTGGGAAATCCGCAACAGGCCGAGATTGTTGAGCAGGAAGACCACTCCCAGACCAATCAGGACCACCGGACCCGCTGGGAAGCCAGTCCCGCTCTGAAGCTTCAGCAAGCTCGAAAACTCATCCACCGGCTCTCCCAGCATTCGCTTCTTCGCCGTGTGATAGGCCTCGAACGGCATGTAGAAGTAGAACGTCGCGGCGAGCATTCCGAAGAGCGGTCCCGCGCCGCGGTCTGAGTGCTCGGCCATCGTAATGATGAGTCCAAAAATAAGCCCGTGCGTGAGCCCCTTCAGGTATTGCGCATTGTAGATTGCGCCCACGCCCGGCAGCAGACCCAGAAGAAACGCCAATCCAGGCGACACTCCCGGATTCGGACCCGGCGCTGGCCTGGGAAGCGGCGGGGGCGCCGGATTGAAAGCGGGCGCGCAGGCCGAGCAGTACACGACACTGGGATCGGACTTTTCCTGCTCGGTCAGTGCCTTCCCGCAATTGCGGCAAAATGAAGCCACTGTAGTCATTGCGAACTCCTCTCACTTTGGGGATCAGCCGGCGTCAGCACCCTCCCCGGCTGTGCCTTGCGGTCCTGTTCTTCTTGCGCGGACCATTCGCTCAATCGGTTTTGAATTTCATACACCAGCCGCAGATTCTCGTAATACTTCTGGGCCCGGTCCCATACCCGCGCGATCTTGGCGTCGAAGCTGGACAAGACCTGGGCGGGGGACAAATCCGCCGATCCAATCGAGGAATCGGGAACTCCCGCAAGCCGGGCAATCATCGAGAACGACAGAATCGTCATCGCCATGCCCATGGCGAAACGCGGAGCCAGCACGGGCCGCGCGATTCCGGCAAGCCATAGCGACGCCTTCAAGATCCACCCAGCATTGGGGGGCGCCACCCGGACCTCGGCTTCTTCGGGCTCAGTCTGCGTCCGGTAGAGGATCCGGGTGATCATCTCGGCCGGAGGCTCGACGGGCGGCGCCTGGCTCAGGAACCGGACCGCCGCTCCGCAGTCCCGCGCAAACTCCGCGCACGCCGGGCACGCAGCCAGATGCGCGTCGGCCGCGGCGCGGGCATCCGGCTCCAGCGTGCCGTCGACGTAGTCGCACAGCAGAATCTCAAGATCGGCGCATTCGAGCTTCATACAACAACCTTCATCCGCCGCAGGACCTTCGCCAGCTCGGCGCGGCCCCGGTTGATCCGGGACTTGACCGTGCCCTCGGGAATCCGGAGAGCTTCGGCGATTTCCCGGTATTCTAATTCTTCCAGGTCACGCAACACCACCGCCTCGCGCAGCTCGGGCGAAAGTTTTCCGAGCGCGGCCTGGAGCGCCTCGGAAGTTTCGCGGCCCTCCACCAGCCGGTCCGTGCGGCCACCCAATTGGGGCTGCTCTTCAAGAAAAGTGAGTTGATCCTCGATCGACCCCGTGGCGCGCTGCATCCGTCCGCGCCGGTAGTTGTCGATCAGCAGGTTCCGCGTCAGGCGGGTCAGCCAGACCGTCAGCGACCCCTCGCCTGAGCGGAAGCTCCGCAGGCTCTGGTAGACTCGCAGGAACACCTCCTGGGTGATGTCCTGGGCCTCGTGATCAGAGCCGGTGAAACGATAGCAAATGCCGTAGACGCGCCGTGAATGGACCTTTACCAGATCCTCCCAGGCTGCTGCGTCGCCGTTCAAGCAGCGCGTTACGAGCGAAGCGTCGGAATCAGTCGTATGGTCCGGATCCAAGGATTTGTCCCGGCTGAGCGGCCGCGGCAGCAGACCGGGACCCGCGCCTCCCGTCCAAACCGCCGCCGCCACAGCTTGCATTGTTCGTTGTCCTTCCAGTCAGGTAGAACGACGATTTATGATAAAAAGTTCGATCGAACTATTTTAGTCCAGCAACGGGGACCGCAAGCATCGAACCGAACAACACACGCCGCCGCCTTTTGATCGCCATCATCCTGGTGGTGATGGCCATCGCAGGATGGTACCTGGTCCGTGGCTGGAGGGAGGGCTTCCAGTGGGCCAAGTTCGCGGGTCTTTTCCGGAGCCTGGACCCGGCCTGGATCGGCGCCGCCACTCTGATCGCTCTGAGCACCTATGTGGGCCGGGCGCTTCGGTGGAGGGTCCTGATCCGTCACCAGAAGCGCGATCCGGGCCTATGGGGCCTGGTCTCGGCCACGGCGATCGGATTCACGGCGATCGTGCTGTTTGGGCGTCCCGGTGAGATGGTGCGGCCCTACCTGATTTCGGCCAAGGAGCGCCTGACATTTTCCTCACAGATGGCGGCCTGGCTTCTCGAACGGATGTACGATCTGATGATGGCTCTGCTGGTATTCGGATTCGCTCTCGCCCATGTGCGTGGCTCGGGAGTCCAGGCCGGTGAACGGTTGCAATGGGTGCTTGAGCTCGGCGGCTGGTTCGTAGGTGGCGTGGGCACCATTTGCCTCATTGTATTCATTGCGTTACGGCAGTTCGGCGAGCGCTCGAAGAAGCGCATTCTGGATGGACTGGGGTTTTTGCCGGAGCCGGTTCGAGACAAAGCCAGCGGACTCCTCTCCTCATTCACCGATGGTGTTCAGTCCACTCGCAATTGGGGAGCCGTGTTCGAGGTGCTGGTATATTCGATCATCGAGTGGATCCTGATCGTCGCGTGCTATTTTTGCATTTTCCGGTCGGCGCCTCAGGTGAGCCACTTCGGGATCATGGATGTGCTGATCTTCGTGGGATTCGTTTCATTCGGCGCGGTGATCCAGATTCCCGGGGTCGGGGGCGGAATGCAAATCGTCTCGATCTTCGTCCTCACCGAGCTATTTGGCCTGCCTGTCGAAATCTCGTCGGGTCTGGCCATGGTCCTCTGGGGGATCACCTTCGTTGTGATTGTGCCTGCCGGGTTGGCGCTCGCTTTCCGCGAGGGCCTGAATTGGGGTAAACTTCGCCATATCGAAGAAAACGTATGACTTGTCCATTTTGCAGCCATCGCGAGGACAAAGTGATCGACTCGCGCGAGAGCAAAGAAGCCGATGTGGTGCGCAGGCGCCGCGAGTGCCTCAAATGCGCGAAACGGTTCACCACCTACGAGCGGATCGACGAGATCCCCTACATGGTGATCAAAAAGGGGGGACGCCGGGAGAAGTTCGAGCGGCAGAAGGTGCTCGCCGGACTGCTCAAGGCCTGCGAGAAGCGGCCTGTCAGCATGGCGCGCTTGGCCGAGATCGTCGACGAGGTCGAAAACTACCTCGCTGAGACACCGGACCGCGAGATGCCAACGACAGAAATAGGAGAATTACTGATGGACCGGCTGAAGCAACTGGACAAGGTGGCCTACGTCCGGTTCGCCTCCGTCTACAGGGACTTCCAGGATGTTGAAACTTTCCTCGGCGAGCTGGAATCTCTCGTCAGGAACAAGCGCGGCTGACGAATTTTTTGCGGGATTCCTGTATCCAGCAGGGGGCTGTCCTCGTCTACTGGAGTAGGATCAAGTAGAATTCCGCGAAGGCGTATGCTGACCGGGCGAGCGTTCAGGAAAATTCACTCCGACTCCCCTCGAATGCAGGTACATTCAACCTCGCAGAGGGCTTAACAGAATCGCAAACCGGTGGTATAATCAAACGCGGTCCAATTTGTGCCGCCGTTGGTGCGTGTCTGCGCGGCGGTATTCCACGGCTACGGATCTCAAAAAATTGAATTGTGTTAAATCGAGGGCGCGGCTGAAATCCGTGACGCGTCAGGCTTGTTCACAACCGCGGAGGTGGGTGATTTGGTGGACCATTTCGACGATCAGTTCCTAGGTGACGCTCCAGAACCACGGGCGATCCCCTACGACGAGGACTCGCATTATTTCCATCCGGAAGAGAGTCACGAAGGCGACGACTTCCAGGCGGCTCAGACGCCTGAGGAGTCTATCTACACGGATGACCCGGTTCGTGTGTACCTGCGCGAGATGGGTGCGGTTCCGCTTCTCACCCGCGAAGGCGAAGTCGACTTGGCCCGCAAGATGGAACGTGGGAAGCTTCGGATGCAGAAGGCCGTCAGCCGTTCGGCGCTCGTGCAACTCATGGTGGTCCAGACGGCTGAAGGCATCAAGTCCAACAGTCTGGATCTTGACAGCGTGGTTGATCTCGGTGATGTCGAGGAAGGCACCGCGAGCGATCTGAAGCGGCGCAAAGAAGTAGCCCAGCAGTTCATTGACTTCCTGGCGCTGCATAAGAAGCAGCACCAGATGTGGGAAAAAGCGGAGGCGATTCCGCCGGCGAACAAGAAGCTGCGCCGGAAGTGGCTGTACCGCTGGAACCGGACACGCGTGGAGACCTCCAGGGCAATCCGTGGGATCCCGTGGATCGGCCTCAAGTGGCGCGACTTTGGCCGCGAACTGGAGCGTGCCGCCGAGGAGATGGCGCATCTCGAAACCGAGATCCAGCGCGTCGACACCAAGGGCAACCCGCAGGCGCAGGCCCGCGTCCGGGACTTGCGGCGGGAACTGAAGAAGAAGGAAACGACCGCCGGTGCGACCGTGGCCGATTTGCGCCACAGCATGTCCGTCATCCGGCATGGCGAGGACGAAGCCGAGCGCGCCAAGAAGGACCTGGTGGAGGCCAACCTCCGGCTGGTGGTCTCGGTGGCTAAGAAATACGTCAATCGCGGGCTGCACCTGCTGGACCTGATTCAGGAAGGCAATATCGGCCTCATGCGCGCCGCCGACAAATTCGAATACCGGCGCGGGTACAAGTTCTCGACCTATGCCACCTGGTGGATCCGGCAGGCGATCACCCGAGCGATTGCCGACCAGTCGCGAACGATCCGGATTCCGGTCCACATGAACGAGTCGATGAACAAGTTCCTGCGGGCCACCCGTGAGTTGGAGAAGGAACTCGGCCGCGCTCCCACCAACGACGAGATCAGCCGCCGGATGGACATCCCGGTGGAGAAGGTCCAGAAGCTCAAGACCATCTCGCGCGACCCGGTTTCGCTTGAGACTCCGGTCGGCCGCGACGGGGAATCGGCTCTGGGCGACCTGATCGAGGACCGTTGGGTGGGCTCACCGGTCGACTCGGTGATCGACACGAATGTCCGCGATGAGACCGCCAACATTCTCAAGACCCTGTCGCCCAAGGAAGAGAAGGTGATCCGGCTGCGGTTTGGAATCGGCTGTGACCGCGAGCATACGCTCGAGGAGATCGGCCAGCAGTTCGACGTGACCCGCGAGCGGATCCGCCAGATCGAAGCCAAGGCCCTGCGGCAGCTCCGGTCGCCGGAGCGCGCCCGCCACCTGCGCGCGCTGCTTGCGGCGCGGTAGGATCCGCTACCAGTCCTTGCCCAGTTCGCGCCGGAAGTTCGCGGCGTGGAACTTCATCACCTCGCCGCCCACCTTCCGGTAGACCTCCGTGGCATTGTGGGGCGTGTCCGGCACGATGATCCGCCGGTAGGGGATCTTGAGCGAGTCCAGGTGCTTCATCCATTCGAGATTGGCCTCGTAGTTGAAGTCCTTGGTTCCTACTGCCACCAGGACCGAAAGCCCGCGCGGGCGCTTGGCGTACTCGCGCGCGAGGTCGTAGGTGTTCAGGCCCTTGGTAAAAACGTAGCCTGGTTCGCCATCTTCCTTTCCCGCATGCTCGGCGATGTGCTTCTCATGTTGATGGCCGCCTCCCATTGGCGCGGCGGAGCAGAACAGCTCAGGGTGCCGGAACATGACGCGAGCCGTTCCACGCCCGCCTTGTGAGAATCCCTCAATGGCCCGTGCCTGGCGCCGCGCGATGGTGCGGTAGGTCTTGTCGACATGCGGGATCAGCTCGCTGATCAGTGCCGTTTCGCCGAACGAGTTGAAGTCCGGGTAGTCGTAGTGGCTGACCGCGCCGCCGTTATTGAACACGTAGATGATGGGCGGGATCCCGCCCCCACGGACAGCCGCGCCGATGAAGCGCGCCAGACCAATGGACTTGGTTTCGGCGCCCGGCCGGCCGCCGTGCAAGTAGTAGACAACCGGGTAGCGGCGGGAGCTGGTCTCGTAGTCCGGAGGCAGATAGATGCAGTAGCCGGCCTGCGTCTTGTGGCGCTGGCTCAGGAACGTTCCATGCCGGACACCAGGAGGCGCGTCCGCGGGAAGGGCGTTGACCCACCGGAAATCCGCGGGCGGCTGGATCGCCGGGCTCTGTGAGGCGAGCGGCGCGGCCGTGATCGCGAAGATCGCGTGGCGGCGGGTGAAGTTCGGCGAAGGCATCGGGCTCCCTTCATCATACGAAAGCCGGTACAATGGAGAATCCTCGCATCCCCCTGCGACATTACTATAATTGCATGGCGCTTGCCGCTCCCAGGCTGTATCCGTATGCCGACACGACCGTATTGGCGCAGATCGGCAACACACCCCTGCTGCACCTGCGGAAGCTGACAGCAAACCTTCCGGGAGTCGAGATCTACGCGAAGGCGGAGTCATTCAATCCGGGCGGCTCGGTGAAGGACCGGCCGGCGCTCAACATGATCCTCGACGGGGAGCGGACCGGCAAGCTGAACCACCAGCGCGTGATCCTCGACGCGACCAGCGGGAACACCGGAATTGCTTACGCGATGATCGGCGCGGCGCGCGGCTACAAGGTGAAGCTCTGCCTTCCCTCGAACGCCTCGCCCGAGCGCCGGCAAATCCTGCGCGCCTACGGGGCCTCGCTGATCCTGACTGACCCAGGCCAAGGCACCGACGGAGCCATCCGCCGCTGCCGCGAGATTTACGAATCAGACCCGGACCACTACTTCTACCCCGACCAGTACAGCAATCCAGCCAATTGGAAGGCGCATTTCGAATCCACCGCCGTCGAAATCATGGAGCAGACCGGACGCCGTCTGACGCATTTCGTGGCCGGGCTTGGCACCAGTGGGACCTTCGTTGGCGTGACCCGCCGCCTGCGCCGCGACCTTCCCCACGTCAAGTGCTACTCGATGCAGCCTGCGACGCCCTTTCACGGACTCGAGGGACTGAAGCACATGGCCACCGCCATGGTGCCCGCGATCTATGATCCCTCGATCGCCGAGGGCAACTTCGAGGTGGAGACCGAGCAGGCCTACCACATGGTGAAGCGCCTGGCGCGCGAAGAAGGGATTCTCGCGGGAATCTCGGCGGGAGCCAACCTCGCTGCGTCGCTGGCGCTCGGTGAGCGCCTGGCAGCCGCTGGTGAACCCGCCCTGATCGTGACCGTGATTTGCGACGGCGCCGAGAAATATTTGAGTGAAGAGTTTTGGAATGATCCGGATTGAGTCCGCACCCTGGAAAGTGATGGTCAACCACGCGCTGGCGTGGTTCCCCCGTGAATGCTGCGGCATCCTGCTCGGCCACAACGGAAACGGCGCCCGTGTTGTCACCGAAGCGATGGCTTGTGTCAATGCGTATGACGGCGACCGGCCCGACCGGTTCACGATCGACCCCAAGGACATCCTCCGCGCGCAGAAACGCGAGTTTACCGGTGGCCCTTCGCTGCTCGGGTTCTTCCATTCCCACCCCAACGAGGATTCCTATTTCTCATCCACCGACCTGGCCAACTCCTGGGCCGGTGTCTCCAACGTCGTTCTGTCGATCCGCGACGGAAAGTTCGCGGTCGCGCGCAGCTTCATCGCCAACCAGGAGAAAACCGAATCCAGACGAGAGGAACTGTTCTACCCGCCCATGCCCCAGATTTTGATTCCGACCCCACTCCGCCAATATACCGGCGGAAAGAGCGCCGTCACCGCGGCCGGCACGACTGTCGGCGAGGCGCTGAGCGCCTTGACCAGCGAGCATCCCGAGCTCCGCAAGAATCTCTACAACGACGAAGGCAAGCTGCGCAGCTTTGTGAACATCTACTTGAACGACGAGGACATCCGCTACCTGAGCAAAGAGGCGACTCCATGCCAGGACGGCGACACCCTGTCGATCATTCCGAGCATCGCCGGAGGCCGGTAAATGGCGGACGTGACGCTTTCCACCGACGAGTTGCGGCGGTACAACCGCCACCTGATCCTGCCCGAAGTGGGCATGGAGGGCCAGCTCAAGTTGAAGCAGGCCAAGGTCCTGCTGGTGGGCACCGGCGGGCTGGGATCGCCGATGGCCCTGTACCTTGCCGCGGCGGGTGTGGGCACGATCGGACTCGTCGATTTCGACGTGGTCGACCACTCGAACCTCCAGCGCCAGATTGTCCACGGGACCAAGGATGTCGGCCGCCGCAAGATCGAGTCCGCTGAGGAGACGATGCGCGACATCAACCCGCACATCAACATCATCAAGCACGAGGTGGCGCTCACGAGCGAAAACGCCGTGGACATCGTCAAGGACTACGACATCGTCGCCGACGGCACCGACAACTTTCCGACCCGGTACCTGGTCAACGACGTGTGCGTGCTGCTCGGCAAGCCGAATGTTTACGGGTCGATCTTCCGTTTTGAGGGGCAGGCTTCGGTTTTCGCCGCCGAAGGTGGACCTTGCTACCGCTGCCTCTATCCCGAGCCGCCTCCTCCCGGACTGGTGCCCAGTTGCGCCGAGGGTGGCGTGCTGGGGATTCTTCCGGGCGTGATCGGGGTGGTGCAGGCCACTGAAGTAGTGAAGTTGATCCTGGGCAAGGGCGACACGCTCAAGGGCCGCCTGATGCTCTACGACGCCCTGAACATGAAGTTCCGCGAGCTCAAGCTGCGGCGCGATCCCGAGTGTCCCGCCGATGGACGCTGCTCCAAGATCCACAAGTTGATTGACTACAACCAGTTTTGCGGCGTCGCGCCGGAACCGGTGGAGCAGCCACCCGCGCCGGGCGAGATCGACGTGGTGGAGCTCAAGGCGAAACTCGACCGCGGGGACAGGTTCCTGCTGCTCGACGTCCGCGAGCCCCACGAGTTCCAGATTGGCCGGATTCCCGGTTCGGTCCTGATCCCGCTGGGCCAGTTGCCGGGCCGGGTGGGCGAGATCAATCCGGGCGACGATATCGTGATCCACTGCAAGATGGGCGGGCGCAGCGCCAAGGCGTGCGATCTGCTCCGGGCCCAGGGATTCAAACGGGTCACCAACGTGAAAGGCGGCATACTCGCCTGGAGCGACAAGGTGGATCCGTCGGTTCCGAAGTATTGAGGCCGGTTCAGCGCGCCAATTCCTTCTGAATCGCGGCTTCGAGATCGGGCGGACGGAATCCGCCCGGGCCAGGCCCGCTCTTGAAGGCGATATTGCCGTCGCGCCCGACCAGGTACAGGCGATCCGGCCAGGCCGTGTAGCTGAGTTCGGTCTTGTTGTCCATGCCGTCAATGACCGTAGTGAACTTGATGTCGAGCTTGCGCACGCAGGCGGTGGCGTGGTCCTGTTTTTGCTCGATCGACTTGGCTGTCTCCAGCAGCACCTTCTCCTGTTCGTTGCGCGGGACCTGCCAGCCGTCGGTGGGATGTGCCTCGCGGATGTAGACCAGCAGGAACTGGACCTGCTTGCGATACTGGGATAGCACAAAGATTCTCAAATTTGCGGACACGGCGGGTGCAAGTGGTTGTAGCCACATGGTTTATGTTCAGAGCCCAGTTTCCAGCACAACTCACGATGCCGGAACTTCTTCCTGCAATGGAA
>VFZX01000232.1 GCA_016871015.1 Acidobacteriota bacterium
GTGTTGCATGCGGCGGTGGAGTTGGCGGGGATCGCCCGGACGGGTCCGGTTGCGCCGTATGTTACGGCGTTGGGTTCGGTGCAGGGGGAGAAGCTGGCACCGGTGGCGAAGCAGTTGGCGGGAGCGCTGGTCGAGGTCTGACCTCACGCCCGATCAGCGATTGCAAGCCCACGGGCGTTTCCCCGTATCCCCTCCTGATGATTTTCGGAAGTCGCGGTTCAAACTGCTGCGCATATTGGGGGTCGGGGTGGTGGGCCGGCCGATGGAGGACCTGCCCCGATCGACGCGCGCGAACCGTCGAAGCTCGGCACGGAGCACCTGACCTTCATCCGCGCGCAATCCGCGCTGGCGGCATCGCGGAAGCCGGCGCCGCCCGATGAATCGGTGACGCGGCCCGCAATTTGCGCTGGTCGCGGCTCCGTTACGGAAGTTTACCGGACCAGATATTACCGGTCTCTTCTCCCAGCGTGAAGACGATTTTGTCGCGCGCAACGGCGGGGCGGGTCAAGCCCGAGTTGGAGAACTTCATCATCGACCGCCGCGCGCCACGGAACATGCGGACCTCGAACGCCTCGCCTGAAGGGCGCTTCGTGGCGGGTTCGAGCTTGCGCGCCCAGATGCCGCGCACGCCGTCGCGGTCGGCGAGCCAGTAGAGCATGTTTCCGTCGGGCGACCAGTTGGGATCGCGGTCGAGGCCTTTTCCGTCCGTGATGGGGATCCATTCGGATTGGGGCGTGACGCGTCCGAACTGGAAGGGGACGATGAAGACTTGGCGGGTCGTCTCGGCGTTGCGGGTGTGAAGGGCGATCCAGCGTTCGTCGGGGGAAAAATGGGGAGAGAGGAGTTGCCACCCGGGATGCTGCAGGAAGGGCTTCTGTTCCCCGGTGTCGACGCGGGCCGCTGTCAACGGACCGGTCGCGCTGCCACCGTTGCCGACGACATAGGTTCCCAACGGGCTCAACCCCCATGGCCCAACTTGTGAGTCGATTTCCATCTCTCGAATCGTGCCGTCGTCGATCCCGGTAATGACGTACGGGTAAGGAGGAGCACGCTTGCTCAGCAGTTTCGGAAAGCCGGCAGTCCGGCCGTCAGCGGTGATCTGCGGCCACTGGAGGCCCGCGGGGCCGGGAGAGAGCCTTCGGATCTTGCCGGTGTTCATGTCGCGCAGCCACAGTCCCACCCGGCCATCGCGTGTCGAATTGAATATGAGGCGGGAGCCATCCGCGGAGATCGCCGCCGTGTCATCTTCCGCCGGGTCCTCCGTAAGGCGTTTCATCTCACCCGTAATCTTCCCGCGCGCCGTATCCGCTGGCAGCATGTACAGGTCGGAGCTGAATTGAATGCTGGCGAGCACGAGCGTTCCGTCCTTCGCCACCGAAGGGTCTAGTTCCCGTCCGGTGCCGCTGGTGATCTGCTCAACCTTTCCCGCCACGCGTCCGGACGTTGTGTCCATTGGGACTTTCCAGAGCTGAATGTTACCGCTGCGCAGTCCAGAGAAGATGACCTGGTCGCCGACCCAAGCTGAGGGACCGGTTACGAAAGCGTTGAGCGTTCTAAAGACCGGTCTTGCAGAGGCAGGTACCGGTTCGGATCCGTCCGGCGACGTCAACCACCAGTCGACGCTTTCCTGCGAACGGTCCTTTCGACCGTGCATCAGAATCCGGCGTCCGTCCGGCGACCACACCGGCGAACTCACATCCAGGAAACCTGCCGCGAGCCGTCGTGGCGACCCGCCCGCCGAGGGCATCACCCAAACCTCGCGATTCACCGTTCCCGAAGCCGCGCCAGACGCCGCCACGTGATACGCGAGCCACTGCCCGTCCGGCGAAAACCGCGGCCGCGACCCACGCGCCGCCAACTGCCGCGGCTCGCCGCCCAACGCCGGTACGACGAAGATCCCGCCGCGCGAAGACGAGTACGCCACGCGGCTGCCGTCGGAAGAGAACGCGGGTTCGGTTTCGTCGCCGTCTTCCTTGGTGAGACGCACGGGATCGCCGCCGCCCATGTGTTGGACCCAGATGTCGAGGTGGTCGCCGTTGGTGGCGCGGTCCGATGCATAGGCGAGGAGCTTGCCGTCCGTCGAGATGGCGGGGCTCGTGTTGAGACCGGCGTCGGCGGTGACGCGCTGCAGGGTCAACATGGCCGGCGTCGGCGGTGACGCAGCGGGTCTGGATCGCAGCATCCACGCGCCAGCGCCGGCGAGTCCAGCGACAGCGATTCCCGCGAAGGCGATCCACGGCCATCGCGATTTGGTGGATGCCGCCGGTTTCGCCGGTGTCTCGAGCTTGCCGGATTCCGATTCTTCGCGGACTTCTTCGAGCGCCAGCTTGACGTCGTCCATGTGCTGGATGCGTTTTTCGCGATCTTTGCGGAGGCAGCGGCGGATGATTTTGTCGAGATCGCGCGGGATGTTGTCGACGGGTTTTGGCTCTTCTTTGAGGATCGCCGACATGGTCGCGAGTCTGGTGTCGCCTTCGAACGCCTTGCGTCCGGTCAGCATTTCGTAGAGCACCACACCGAAGCTGAAGATGTCGGTGCGGGCATCGAGTTTGCGGCCTTCGGCTTGTTCCGGCGACATGTAAGCTGTGGTGCCGAGGATCGTCCCTTCTTCTGTCTCCGGACGTGCGGTCCGGGTGTCCTCGTTCTCGCTGATTTCGGCTTTTTCGGTCAGCTTGGCGAGGCCGAAGTCGAGGATTTTCACCAGTCCCTCATCGCCGATCATGATGTTGGAGGGCTTGAGATCGCGGTGGACGATTCCGGCGGCGTGGGCGCGGCGCAGTCCTTCCGCGATTTGCACGGCGATGCGGAGCGCTTCGTTGAGCCGCACGCCTTGACGCGGGATGCGGGCGTCAAGCGTGCGGCCGGCGATGAACTCCATGACCATGAAGTCGATGCCGCCGGCCTGGTCGATGTCGTGGATGGTGACGATGTTGGGGTGATTCAGCGCGGACGCCGCCTGGGCTTCCTGGATGAAGCGCTGCTTGTGAGTGGCTTGGCTCAGGTGCTCGGATCGCAGAATCTTGATCGCGACCGGCCGGTTCAGCCGGGTGTCGCGCGCCTTGAACACCTCGCCCATTCCGCCGGAGCCCAGCGGTTCGAGGATCTGGTAGTGGCTCAGGGTGCGCCCAGTCATGGATGACCCGCGATTCGGACCAGTTTATCAGGCGGCGCGATGTGCGTTGGGATCTGTGGCGTGCCGCGTGACGGTGAGCCGTAGTTCGTGGACGCTGTCGACGAGTTGGTCGACCGTCTTGGTCTGGAGGCGAATGGCCTCATACAACAGCCTGCAATCGTTGTGGAAGATGTCAAACTTCTGACTCAGCCTCTCCTCTGAATCGATGAGGCGCTTGTTCATTTCCGCGAGTTCTTGAGCCACCTGAGCTTTGAACTCTGCGTACTTGACTTCAGCTTCGGTGCGTTGCCGTTCCCCTTCCGCTCGAACACGTTCCCCCTCCTGCCTGTAGCGCTCCGCCTCCGCTCGATAGCGGATCATCTCCGCTTTGTGGAAGGCGATCTCCGCTTCCAGGTCGGCGATCTTCTTTGCTGATTCGGCCTGTTTCTGCGAAACCTCGGCCATCCGCTGCTCATGCCTGGCGGCCATTTGCAGCGAAAACTGTTCGAACCTCTCGAAATCCACGGTGCCCTCAGTCTACCAGAGACTCGCCGCGGTCAGGGAAGCTCCGCCATCGAGACGTTGCCGGTGCGCTCGGCCATCGTCAACTCGATCTTGTCGCGCGCCACGGAGTTCGACACGCGGATTCACCGTGCGCGTCAATTAATCGCCGTTACCGGCTGTATTCCGATCGCCGTAAATGCCGTCTACACCGAGCCCCGCCACGGAATCACAATAGCGGTTCCGAGCGATGTAGTATTATCGACCGTCGATCAGTACGTCGAGATGTACGCGAAGAAGGAGTCCGCGGCCATCGAGAGCGCCAAGAGCGCACGGTTGAACAGCCATTCTGGCCCTTGTGCCATCCGATCGCGCCTGCGAGATCTCGTTCGAACGCCTGCTCCAGGTGCGCCTTGTCCCCAGCGAGCACGTCGAGTTGCGAGTCTCCGAAAGCGTCACCACCGGAGCGTTGGAAGCCCATGTTACTTTGAACGGCGAGCCTTACGACCTGTCGATTGGATCGCCCGGGCCGAAGAGGACCCGGACCATGCGATTCAGTAGCAGCGAGCCGATATCGCAAGCTTGGCCGCTCCGCTTGCCTTAATCCAGCCACTCGTCCGCCGGATCGAACTTCGGGTGCGCCACAATGATGACCTTCATCTCCCCCACCGCCCTGTGCCGCACACCCGGCGGAATCATCACCGCCATTCCCGGTCTCACCGGCACCGGCTCGCCGTCCAGCTCCATCATCGCCTCCGGCTGGCATTCGAGAAAATAGTACACCTCGGTGATCCGCTTGTGATAATGCACGAGCGCGTCCCGGCGGATCTCTGTAACATGCAGAGTCAGGGGCGCACCTTCGACATCAGCAAACGCGCGCCGGGCCACGCCGCACGGACACTCAACCCCATCGATCTGGGCGTAATCGGCAACCACAGCCCGGCTCACGGCAGCTCCTTGATCCGGATCTCACGGAACTCCACCCGCATCGGCTTGCCCGCGTGAAGCTGGAGCGCAAGGATTCCATCGAGCTTCTTGCCGTCGCTTCCCTCCCAGGTGGCCGTGCCGTTCAACACCAGCTTCACCGCCGGACCCCTGGCGATCACCTCGATCCGGTTCCAATCACCCTTCTTCACCACTGGCTCCGCCCTGCGCCACCCCTCGTCCGGCGTCTTCATCACGCCGCGGCCACGGCCACGCTCCTCGTAGAAGTTGCCCCAGCTCTTGGTCTCATCGGCCGCATCCGCCTGGGTGCCGTAGACGATGAATCCCGGTCCTGGCAGGTACGTCGACCGGAACTGAATGCCGCTGTTCCCATTCCGGATCTTCACTTCAGCGGAAAGGTGAAAGTCGGCGAACGGCTTCTTCTCGTAGATGAGGAACGTGTTCAACTCGGTCGGATGCTCGTCCGTGGTCCCGACAATGACGCCGTTCTCCACGCGCCAGTGCCTCTTCGACCCGGTCCAGCCGCTGAGATCCTTGCCGTTGAACAGCGACACCCAGTCCGCGCCCTGTGCCAGCGCGGCACTCAGCATCAGCAGCGCTCCGCCTCTCATCCCGCCACCTCCTTCCAGGTCACTTCGCGCCGCTGATCCATGGACTCGCGCGCCATGATCGCGGTCAAAGTGCTCTCGGCGGCTGAGACGCCCGCATTCTCAGGCCTTCCCTCCCGCACCCGCTGCACGAACTCCGCCAGCGCGTCGATCGTGATGTCGCGCGGCTCACGCTCCTCCACGATGTCGTTCTTGCCGCGCTCGTGACGCCAGAACTCGCGCGCGGTCTCAATTGTCCCTTTCGAACCGTAGAAGCTCTCGCGGACATCGCGATGGAACAGCGCCGCCACCTGTGATCCGGTGAGCGTCGCCTGCACGTTGTCTTTGTAGGTAAACGTCGCGGTGCAGTGGTCGCGCATATCGCCACGGCGGTCCACCGCCTGGACTCCGGTCGCAAGCGCGCTCTCCGGATGTCCCCCAAGGAACCAGTTCAGCACGTCGACGCCGTGGCAGTAGGTCTCCACGATGTAGTCGCCGAACGTGGCTTTCCACCGCTTCCAGTGCTTCACTCTCTCGGCTCCATTGGCGGGCTGCGGCCACGGTTGCGCCCCCGCCGCCGACACACTCTCCGTGCCCTTGATCCAATGGGAATGGGCGAACCGGACCGGACCCAAGCCTCCGCTCGCGGCCAACGCGTGCGCCTTCCGGTAGCCCGGTCCGTAGCGTTGCTGAAAGCCGAATGTGATGTTGAGCTTGCGGTCCGCGCGGTCGGCGATGCGCCGGACCCGGCGGGCGCCTTCGGCGTCCGCGGCGGCGGGCTTTTCGATGTAGACGTGCTTGCCCGCGGCAATCGCGGCTTCGAGATGCTCCGGATGCAGGAACACGGGCGTCGCGATCAACACCGCGTCGATGCTCTTGTTGGCCAGCAGATCCCGGAAGTCGTTGTAGGAAGCAATGGCCGCGCCGTGCGTCTTCCGGGCGGCGGCGATACGCGCGGGCTCGATGTCGCAGACGGCAGTGATGCGCGCACTGGTGTGCTTCGCCAGTAAGGACGCGTCGTAGGATCCGCGGCCTCCGGCGCCGATGAGTCCAACGCTCAGGGCGTCGTTTGCGGCCGAGGCTTTGAGGGCCGCCGCGGGGACAATCAGGAACGTGTCGCGCCGTGTCATGGAGCCAATATCGCACAACGCGCCTCGCTATCATGGAAGTTCCTTCCCCCGCATGGAGCAGCCTCGCACTCTTCCCACACAGATCCTCCTTCACATCTCCCAGCAGACTTCGATCCCGTTGCGTGGACTCGTGGCCACGATCGAACTGCTTGACGGCGGCGGCACCGTACCATTCATCTCCCGCTACCGGAAGGAGGCGACAGGCAATCTCGACGAGGTGCAGATCCGCACCGTCCAGGAAAAGCTCGAATACTTCCGCGAGCTTGAGGACCGGCGCGAGACCGTGTTGAACTCGATCCGGGAACAGGGCAAACTCACGCCGGACCTCGAGACCCGCATCAACCTGTGTCTCGACAAGACGGAGCTCGAAGATCTCTACCTGCCCTATAAGCCAAAGCGGCGCACCAAGGCCACCATCGCGCGCGAGAAGGGGCTCGAACCGCTCGCCTGCTATCTGTGGGCGCAGCAGGCCGTCCCCGGCCAGACAGCGGAATCGCTTGCCGCCACGCTCGTCGATCCCGCCCGCGAAGTGAACAACGCCGATGATGCGTTCGAAGGCGCCCGCCACATCGTCGCGGAACGGATCAACGAGGACGCGGGGTTCCGCAAGCTGGTCCGCCAGCTCATGCAACAGGAAGGCCATGTCGTCTCCCAGGCCGTTGAGGGCGCCGTCGACGAAGAGTCCAAGTACAAGATGTACGCCGATTATCGCGAGCCGGTATCGAAAATCCCTTCTCATCGAATGCTCGCGATCCGCCGGGGCGCAAAGGACGGGTTGCTCACCTTCTTCATCGACCTGGACCGCGACCGGGCGGTGCTGCTCCTGAAAGGCAGCGTGATCAAAGCACAAGGCGACTGGTGCCCGCACCTCGAAGCGGCGGCCGAGGACTGCTACGACCGCCTTCTGAACCTTTCCATCCAGAGCGAAGTCCGCCTGGAGCTCAAGGACCGCTCCGACGACGAGGCCATCCGCGTCTTCCGCGAGAACATCGAGAACCTTCTCCTCGCTCCGCCAGCCGGCATGCTCAGCGTGCTTGCGATTGACCCGGGCATCCGCACCGGCTGCAAGATCGCCGTGGTGGACGACACCGGCAAGTTCCTCGAACACTCCGTGATCTATCCGTTCGAGCCAAAGAACGACCTCGCCGGGGCCGTGCGGACACTGGCCGGGTTGATCGCGCGCCACAACACCCGGGCGATCGCGATCGGCAACGGAACGGCGTCGCGCGAAACCCAGGCGCTGGTCAATGACTTCCTCCGCCAAGCCAATTTGAAGGACGTCTTCAGCGTGATGGTGAATGAGTCCGGCGCCTCTGTCTATTCGGCTTCCGATATCGCGCGGCAGGAGTTTCCCGAGCTCGACGTCACCATTCGCGGAGCCATTTCGATTGCCCGCCGGATGCAGGATCCGCTGGCGGAACTCGTCAAGATCGATCCCAAGTCGATCGGCGTGGGCCAGTACCAGCATGACGTCGACCAGAAGAGGCTCAAGCAGGGCCTGGAGGGAACGGTCGAGTCGTGCGTGAACCGCGTGGGCGTGGATTTGAACACGGCGTCCTGGGCGCTGCTCCGCTACGTGGCGGGCATCAATGAGCGCACCGCGCAGCGGATCGTTGAGTTCCGGAACCAGAATGGCCGCTTCAAGTCGCGCGCCCAGTTGATGGCAGTTTCGGGATTTGGTCCGAAGACCTTCGAGCAGGCGGCGGGATTCCTCCGGATCCGTGGCGGCGACAATGTGCTCGACATGACGGCCGTCCACCCGGAGTCCTACGCGGTGGTGGAAAAGATCGCGGCGTCGCTCGGCGTCAGCATCCCGGAGCTGATCTCACGGCCGGACCTGGTGGAGAGAGTCCGGATGGAAGGCTTCCAGACAGACACCGTTGGCATGTACACCTTGGCTGACATCCGCGAGGAGCTGCGCAAGCCCGGACGCGATCCGCGCGAGAAGTTCGTTGCGCCGGTGTGGCGTGACGACATCCGGGAGATCGCGGATCTGAAACCGGACATGGTGCTGGAAGGCGTCGTAACCAACGTCGCCAACTTCGGAGCTTTCGTCGACATCGGTGTGCACCAGGACGGACTGGTGCATGTGAGCGAGGTCTCGCACCGGTTCATCAAGGACCCGCGCGAAATGCTCAAAGCCGGGCAGATTGTGAAAGTCAAAGTGCTGTCGGTGGACGCCAAGGCCAAGCGGATCGCCTTGTCGATCAAGCAGCTTGAGGCTCCGCCAGCTCCGGCGCCGCCTCCGCAAAAGCGGCAGGAGCCCAAGCGGCCGTCGCTCGACGATCAGTTGGCCGCGTTCAACGCCAAGTTCCGGACCCGGTGAAGCCTACTTCGAAGCGGTTGTGAACTTCACCACAACGTCGTTCACGTAGGTCACTTCCGTGACCTCATCCCCTTGGTCGAACCGCTCGATCACGGTGTTCAGATCACCCTGGCGGACCTGCCTGCTCGATGTGGTGCGGCCAAGCATGGAGTGGACTTCGGCCCGCGACATCCCGCGATGGACGCTACCGCCCTGGCGCTGCTGCAGGCCCTTGACCGGTGTGGCGGCCGCGGGTTGCGACTTCGAAACTGTCCGCGTCGTCCGCGGGTTCAGGGCGGAAAAGTCGACCCACTCGCCGAGTGCGGTCATCACATCCTGGGGCGTAGGAACGCTTTCGGCCAACCGGCCCTCGGGATACCAGAGATTGAAACGCGAACCTCCCTCGCGCCTCTTTTCAAGGATCAGCCGCTCGCGCTCGACGCGCAGCGAGTCGTTTAATGCCCGGTTGGCGCGCTCTTCCCGCTGGCGCCGGCTGCGCTCGCGGTCAAGGTCGGACCGGATCCGGCGACGCTCGTCCTCCGAGGAGGCCCGGTTGAGGTCGCGCTCCAGCCGGCGCTCGTAGTCGGACTTGGAGACATAGGTGCCGTAACCGCCGCCGCCCAACTGGAACTCGATGTTCTTCTTGGTGACGTGGACGAGAGTGACCATTACCGAGTCGCCGGTGCGGAGCGAGACGCCAAAATTTTTGACCCGGCTGGAATAGTGTGACATGTCCATGCGCGGGCCTTCGAGCGGATAGACGTCGAGCCCTTGATGAGTGCCCGGCATCTCGACTTTGACGGTCACGCGCTTGCCTTCGAAGAAGCGCTTCAGGTCCGCTTCAGACTGAGCATGCGCGATGGTCCCAACTGCCGCCAGGGAAAGAAGCCGCCAATACGACATTGATCCTCCGTCCCTCCAGCTTACACGAAATGCCGCTAAAGATCAGCTTTTGCGGGGCTTCTTGCGGTTCACGGGCCGTACTTCGGGTACTAGCGTCCGCAGCGGGATCAGTGAGTTTTGTGGCTCGTCCTCCACGGGCCGGACGCGCTGCGCCAGCTCCTGGTTAAGTGTCAAGATAAACTCCTCCATCTGGCGCTGCATCGCCTCCATCCGCGCGCGCATATTGAGAATGATCTCGACGCCGGCGAGGTTCACGCCGAGGTCGCGCGTGAGCTTGAGAATGATCTCCAGGCGCTCAAGATCGTCGTCCGTGAACAAGCGCGTGTTGCCTTCGCTCCTGGACGGACGCAGCAGTCCTTCGCGTTCGTACAGACGAAGCGTCTGGGGGTGGATTCCATACTGCTCGGCCACCGCCGAAATCATGTATGCGGCTTTTGATTTGCGGCGCATCAGACTCTACTCCACATTTCCTGGCGCGGATCGTCGGGGTGAAGCTGGGCGAGCTCGCGGAGAATCTCGCGGCTCCGCTCGTCCTGCGCCTTGGGCGCCTGGACGCTGACCTCGACGATCAGGTCACCACGGGTCTCCTTCCGCTGGTTGTAAATGCCCTTTTCACGCAGCCGGAGCTTCTGCCCGTTCTGTGTCCCCTGCGGGATCTTGAGCAGCGCGCGGCCGTCAATCGTGGGCACCTCGATCTTGGTTCCGAGCGCCGCTTCCCACACCGTCACGGGGACCACAATATGCAGATCATCACCCTCGCGGGAGAAGAAGGCATGCGGCTCGACGTTGACCGTGATGTAGAGGTCTCCTGGGGGCGCGCCCATCGTACCTGCGTTGCCCTTGTGCGGCACGCGAAGCCGGTCGCCCGACTTGACACCGGCAGGGATGCGCACCTCCACCTGGTCGCTCGCTGTGGTCCGTCCCTCACCCTGGCACGCGGAACAGGCGTTGCGCAGACGTCCGGCGCCCTCGCACCGTGGACAACTCAGATTGAACCGCATCGCGCCCGCCTGCTGGCTGACCGTACCTGCGCCGTTGCACTCGGGACAGACGATATGGCCGCCTCCCGACGAGCCCGACCCACGGCAGGTGGAGCAGGCTTCGTGCCGCTGGATGGTGATCCGCGCCTGAGTGCCCTTCACCGCCCGGCTGAAGTCCACCTTGAGGGCGTACTCGAGGTCCGAACCCCGCTCGGGCTGCGTTCCGCCGCCCTGTTTGCGGAAAAACTGCCCGAACAGGTCGCTGAACCGGGATCCGAACCCGCCGCCCTGCTGGTCGTCGTGCTGCGGGGCTCCGTACACGTCGCCGAAGTCGAAGCCGCTGAAGTCCATGTGCGGCTGGCCGGGCTTGGCTCCGCCCCCCGGTCCCGCGCTGGCCATGTTCTCGGAATAGAATCCGAACTGGTCATACATGGCCCGCTTCTTCGGGTCGCTCAGGACGTCGTAGGCCTGCTGTAGCTGCTTGAACTTCTCTTCAGCGGCCTTGTCCCCAGGATTGAGGTCCGGATGGTACTTCCGGGCGAGACGCCGGTAGGCATTCCGGACATCCTTCTCGTCGGCGCCACGCCGGAGACCGAGTGTTTCGTAGTATTCGTTGTTGGCGGGCATCGGGTTCTCCCCCTGAACCGCGCTTCCTTCCGTTCCTATTTCTTGTCATCCATGTCGACGAACTCGGCGTCGACCACGGTGTCCTTCTTCGGTTCACCGCCGCCCGCCGCACCCGCGCCCGGCTGTGCGCCTCCCGGTCCGCCCGATGCGCCGGGAGTGGCCTTGTACATCGCTTCGGCCATCTTGTGCGACTGTTGCGTGAGCCGGTCTATCGCGCCTTGAATACGGTCCTTCCCGCCCTGGTCCATCGCCGACCGCAGATCCTTCACCGCGTCCTCGACGTTCTTGGCTTCCTCTTCGCCAATCCGCTCGCGATGCTCCTTGAGCATCTTCTCGGTTGAGTAGATCATCGTGTCAGCCTGGTTGCGGAGCTCGATCTCCTCCTTGCGCGTGCGGTCCTCGGCCGCGTGGGACTCGGCGTCCCGGGAGATCTTATCCACCTCATCCTTGCTCAGTCCGCTGGACGAGGTGATCGTGATCTTCTGCTCGTTGCCGGTTGCCCGGTCCTTCGCCGAGACGTTCAGGATGCCGTTCGCGTCGATGTCGAACGAGACCTCGATCTGCGGCACGCCGCGCGGAGCCGGCGGGATCCCGCTGAGCTGGAAGGCGTGCAGGAACCGGTTGTCGCGCGCCATCGCGCGCTCGCCCTGGTAGACCTTGATCTCCACCGAGGTCTGATTATCGGCCGCCGTTGAGAAGACTTCGGTCTTGCGCGTCGGAATCGTGGTGTTGCGCTCGATCAGCTTGGTGAACACGCCGCCCAGAGTCTCGATGCCGAGCGACAGCGGAGTCACGTCGAGCAGCAGCACATCCTTGACTTCACCGGCCAGCACGCCGCCCTGGACAGCCGCTCCTACCGCGACAACTTCGTCGGGGTTGACACTCTTGTTGGGCTCGCGTCCGAACAGGTTCGACACCAACTGCTGGACCTTGGGGATGCGGGTCGAACCGCCGACCATCACCACTTCGTCGATGTTGGCCGGAGTCATTCCGGCGTCGCGCAGGGCCAGCTTGCAAGGCTCGAGCGTCCGCTGCAGGATGTCATCTACCATCTGTTCAAAACGCGCGCGGGTCAGCTTCATGACCAAATGCTTGGGCCCGGATGCGTCGGCGGTGACGAATGGCAGGTTGATCTCTGTCTCGAGCAGAGTCGAGAGCTCGATCTTGGCTTTCTCGGCCGCTTCCTTTAGCCGTTGGAGCGCCATCTGGTCGCGCGACAGGTCGATCCCTTGTTCCTTTTTGAACTCGTCGACGATCCAGGTGATCAGCCGCTGGTCGATGTTGTCGCCGCCGAGGTGGGTGTCACCATTGGTCGACTTCACCTCGACCACGCCTTCGCTCACCTCGAGGATCGAGATGTCGAAGGTGCCGCCGCCGAAATCGTAGACGGCGATGGTCTGGTCCTTCTTCTTGTCGAGACCATAGGCGAGGGCGGCCGCAGTTGGCTCGTTGATGATCCGCATCACTTCGAGCCCGGCGATCTGCCCGGCATCCTTGGTCGACTGGCGCTGTGAATCGTTGAAATAGGCGGGCACGGTGATCACCGCCTTGGTGACCTTCTCGCCCAGGTAGGCCTCGGCCGCTTCCTTCAGCTTGGCCAGCACCATGGCGGAAATCTCCGGCGGAGAGGTCTTCTTCCCCTGCGCCTCAACCCGGGCGTCGCCATTGTCGCCCCGGACCACCCGGTAGGGAACCAGCTTCATTTCCTCGGTGACTTCCTCGTGGCGCCGTCCCATGAACCGCTTGATCGAGTAAATGGTATTCTCGGGGTTGGTGACCGCCTGGCGCTTGGCGACCTGGCCGACCAGCCGCTCGCCGCTCTTGGTGAAGCCCACGACCGACGGTGTGGTGCGCCCTCCTTCCTGGTTCGGAATGACGACCGGCTGGCCGCCCTCCATCACAGCGACCACGCTGTTCGTCGTACCCAGGTCGATGCCGATGATCTTGCTCATGGCGAATCCTTACCTCCAGAATGTTCAGCTTGCGAAACGCATTAGCTCATCTCTAGTATGCAAGTTGAGCGTCTTGTTGTCAAGCTTGGCGTTAGTTCTATTTGCGCAATCTGCTGAGCCTCCTCCTCTCCTCATTGCCGCCGCCTCTGACCTCGCTCCCCTCGAACAGACCTTGACGCAGGCCATCGCTTCGAGGACCGG
>VFZX01000233.1 GCA_016871015.1 Acidobacteriota bacterium
CAGCCGCCTCACCGCGGCCAGCTTGAATTCCTTGGTGAACTTCCTACGTGATAATCCCATGACTCAATTCTCCATTCGATGAAGGTTGAGTCTTAACTGCCTGTCTCATTTTAGGGGCCCAGCCCAATGTGTTCTGCTCGTTCCTGGCCCTTCTGCTGCGCCGGGAACTGGAACAAAGCTTGGCGCGCAAACAGTGGAAGCTGGAATGGGCCGATGTGATCCGGGATTTGGACAACGTGATCGAAATGGAAGTTTCCATCAGCGGCAAGGGATACGTGTTTCGTGGCCAAACGCCCGGCGTGGCGGGGAAAGTGTTTCAGGCCTGCGGGGTCGCGTTGCCACCCACTCTACGCTCCTGTTCGCCCAGCCCTCAACCTGCCTCCGAATCAGCACCGGCGTGTCACTAGGCCATTCCGAAAATTTCAACCCTGTGAAAACGAACCACTTGTGCGATGGCACTGTAGAAGATGGGTCACACAGTGGGGCGATTTGCCGGGGATCGACGATCGCTCCCTCCGTGCGGTCTCCCCCGATCATCGAGAACGCGGTGTTGAGTCCGATCACGCGGACGGAAGGGAGCGACACGCTGAAGTCCCCGGGTAGCCGGCCCCTGACGGTGCCCGCCGGCATCACGCGCCGAGAATAAGCGTCGAAGTTCGCGAACGCCTTGTCAACCAGCGCGCGCAGCTCCGACGCCGGATCCCAAAACTTGTCGCGTACGGCTGGATCGTGCCACAGACCAAACAGGAACGTGAGCTCGCTTGGTTCCCTCTGGGCATCATTGTTGCCGGGCACGACAACCAGGGAACCGCGGAAATCATGGATCAGATCGTAGGACACTTCGAACCCTATGGATGCTCCGAGAACCGAGACATTGCCGGTCACAAAGATCGCGTCGCATCCGCCCATCCGCTGGACCGTCTCCCGGATGTCGAGTTCGAATGGCCACCACAAGAGGTGCGTACCGTCAAGATGAATCCACCGGAACGAACCGTCGGCAGGATAACCCATATCCCAAGTGTACGCACCCCTTCCACCGGCCTGTTGGTGCCGGCAACGCTTCACTGCATCCGGGCCGCCTCATCCCAGCCGGATTGCGACCAGCAACTCGTTCAGCTCATCCCTGCAGCACGGCTCCACCGGCAAACGTGACGCTGCCGCTTCGGCCTCCAACAGCCCCGCCAGCCTCCCGTACTCGGACCGGTGGAACTCCAACTCCACATCCTCCAGACGCGACTTCTCCTTGCCGCCGGTCTTCCGCGCCACCAAGTCCGCGACATAGGGCAGCCGGAACTCCTCATTCAATGTGACCAGGTTCGCTTCCACTTCTCCGCTTCGCATCAGATGGATTCCCGTCAACAGCACCCGGTAGACATACAACAACGGCTTCACCCGCGGTGGCGTCTCCTTCTCGAACAGCTTCCACTGCGTCGCCGCGAAACCCAGGTAGTGGTGGCAGTGATTTCGCGTGACACAGGCCCGCGCGATGCGCTTGAGTTCCTGGTGCGCGGGACTGGTCCGGACGATGAGAGGCGAGTAGAGCTGCTCGAGGACATAACCATTGCGCTTCAACAACAGGCTGAAGAACTTCAACACGTCGTGCGTCACCAGGTCCATCTCGAGACCTTCGCGGACACCGGAAAGCTCAATGGTCTCCCGCTTCGGCAGCAGTCCAACAGCCTCGCGCGCCGGCAGGACATGGACTCCGCGAAGGTCGTAGTCGGAGTCCGGGGAGGGGAAGCCGTAGAGGTGCGCGCCGCTGATGGTGGCAAACAGCAGCGGATACGGATGCCGCGCGGCCTCCCGTTCCAACAGCGCGAAGCCGATCATTGTTCGTAATCCTCCCGGGCCGCGAACCGGCGGGCGCGGAGTAGGTAGTCATTGGCCTCGCTCACCGCGGGCGCATCCGGCAGCTTGGCCGACACGGCGGCCGCTTCCATCTCACGGTGCAGCGCGAGCCTCCACTGGTCGATTTGCTCCCACGGTATCCCGCCGCCGCGAATCGCAAGCAGCCGGTCCCGGTGCTCACCCACATGCACCGGCACTGTGCCATCCCGCAGCACGGAGATTCCGGAGAGCAGCAGGCGGATCAGGTGCATCACGTGCTTCCACCGCGGCTGGCGCTGCTGGCCGAGGTCGCGCGCGATCTTCCGGAACTGGGAGTCGACGTAGGCGTTGTAGGTTCCGTAGGCCAGCTTTGAAAGGAAGATGTGCCGCCGCGCGGCGAGCTCAGCGGCCAGCGGAGTGCACGTCTCGACGAAAGGCGAGTAGAGGCACTCGAGAACGTTCGGGTTGGACTTCAGAGCCAGCCGGATGAACTTGCCAATCTCCCAGTAGCACTCTTCGTGGGCTGTCTCGATCTGCTCAGGAACACCGTCCAGGCTCCAATGCAGCCGCGCGGGTGGAAGGTAGAATCCCCTCCGGTCGACATCGGACTCTGGCTGGCTGAGTCCGTGCGCTACTGATCCGGTAACCGCCCGGAAAATCACATAGCGCTGGAGATCGGTAGACACGCAACGCCATTGTCGCGCATCAGCCCCGCACTGGCCCGGAGCATCGCGGCCAAAGAGAACGGCGTGTGATCACCCGGCCAGGGTATAATGTTCTCTCGGCCATGGAGAGAGCGATCAAGCTGTTGGTGGAATCGCCCCTGGCGGAGACCTGCCTGTCGGATGAAGTGCTGGCGCGTGCCGCCTGGGCCAAGGCCGTCGGCAAGAAGATCGCCGATCACAGCATGCCGATGCACATGGTGCGCGACCGCCTAGTGGTGGATGTCGACGACGAAATCTGGAAGAAGCAGCTTACCCCGATGTCCGGGCAGATCGTGGACCGGCTGAACCAGGTGATCGGGCGCGCCGCGGTCCGCGACATCCAGTTCCGAACCGGAGCCAAGCGCCGTGGTCCCGGCAGCGCGGCGTTTCCGGTCCGTCCTGCCGCGCAAGTGCATCCCGATGGTATCAAGGATCCGATCCTCGGACGCCTGTACCGGGCGCGTCTCAAGAAGGGAACAGCTTGAAGATTACCGAAACCGAAGTGCGCCAGGTCGCCGGACTCGCCAACCTGAGCCTCACGGACACCGAAATCGCGCGAATGGCGCGCGAGCTGGATGACATTCTCACGCACGTCGACAAGCTCAATGAGCTGGACACCACTGGCGTCGAGCCCATGGCGCAGGTGCTCTACGCCGCGGGCGAGACTGCGACCTGGCGTGATGACATCGAGGGTGCGACGCTTTCGAATTCCTGTGCCGTGGCCAACGCTCCGGTCTCCGGCGCTGGATTCTTCAAAGTGCCGCGGGTGATCGAAAAGTGAAGCTGGCCATCCGCGAGATTCGCGCCGGACTCCGCTCCGGACAATTCAGCGCCCGCGAGCTTGCGAGCCGGGCTCTGGCCCATGCCGGAGCTGAAAATCCCAAGACCAACGCCTACCTCCATCTCACACCCGAACGCGCACTGGCCGCTGCCGATGCCGTCGATGCGCAACTGGCGCGCGGTGAGGATCCAGGTCCCCTGGCCGGTGTCCCCATCGCTGTGAAGGACGTCATCCTCACCAAGGACATCCGCACTACTTGCGGCTCCCGTCTGCTCGAACACTACGTCGCGCCCTACGATGCCACGGCCATCATGCGAGTTGAACAGGCAGGCGCGGTGATCGTCGGCAAGACCAACTGCGACGAGTTCGCGATGGGGTCGTCCAACGAGAACTCGGCCTTCGGACCCGTCCGCAATCCAGTGGACCTGGAGCGCGTCCCCGGCGGTTCGAGCGGCGGATCCGCGGCGGTGGTCGCCCAGGGCACGGCGGTGGTCTCGCTTGGGTCCGATACCGGCGGGTCGATCCGCCAGCCTGCTTCCTTCTGCGGAATCGTGGGCGTCACACCCACCTACGGACGCGTGTCCCGCTACGGACTAACCGCGTTCGCAAGCTCGCTCGACCACATCGGGCCGTTCGGAGGCAGCGTCCACGACGCCGCGGCGGTGCTCGAAGCCATCGCTGGCCGGGATCCCATGGACGCGACTTCCGCTTTTGCGCCCGTGCCCTCCTACACCGCGGGTCTCACAGGCGATGTCCGCGGCATGCGCATCGGACTGCCTAAGGAGTACTTCGCGGGACTCGCAAGCGAGACTGGCGACCTGATCGCGCGCGGCGTTGACACGCTCCGCCGTCTCGGCTGCGAGGTTCATGAGGTCAGCCTCCCGCACACCGAGTACGCGATCCCCTGCTACTACGTGATCTGCACGGCTGAGGCGAGTTCGAATCTGGCGCGCTACGATGGCGTCCGCTACACGTCGCGGTCGGCCAACGGCGAAACGCTCATCGATATGTACCGCAACACGCGCGGCGAGGGTTTCGGCGCCGAGTGCAAGCGGCGGATCATGCTGGGGACATATGTCCTCAGCGCAGGCTACTACGATGCCTACTACATCAAGGCGCAACGGGTGCGGACGCTGATCGCGCGCGATTTTTCCAACGCCTTCCAACAGGTGGACGCCATCATCGCGCCGGTCTCGCCCTTCCCCGCCTTCAAGCTCGGAGAAAAGCTCGACGACCCGATGCAGATGTACCTCTCCGACATCTACACCATCACCGGATCGCTCGCTGGCATCCCGTGCATGAGTGTGCCTTGCGGAGCCACCGCCGCCGGGCTGCCGGTGGGCATGCAGATCCTGTGCAACCACTTTGAAGAGGCGGCCATGTTCCGCCTCGCCCATGCTTTCGAGAATTCAGGAGATACTTAAGCTATGCCTTTTGAACTGGGCTCTCTGCCCTACGCGCACGATGCGCTCGAACCTTCGATCGACAAGACGACCATGGAGATCCACCATGGGAAGCATCACGCCGCCTACGTCAACAACTTGAACAAGGCCCTGGAATCGGCGCCGGATCTCGCCGGAGCTTCGCTCGACCACCTGCTTGCCAACGGATGCGCCGCTGTTCCCGAAGGCATCCGGACCGCGGTGCGCAACAACGGTGGCGGACACGCCAATCACACCCTGTTCTGGAGCCTGATGGGCGCCAACGCGGGCGGCGCTCCGTCGGGTGATCTCGCTACCGCCATCGATTCCGTGTTTGGGAGCTTTGCCACCTTTAAAGAGAAGTTTGCCGCCGCGGGCGTCGGCCGCTTCGGAAGCGGCTGGGCCTGGCTGGTGCTCGATGGCTCAGGCCTCGCCATCATGTCGACGCCGAATCAGGACACTCCGGTGATGGAGGGCAAGTATCCTCTGCTCGGACTGGACGTCTGGGAGCACGCCTACTACCTCAAGTATCAAAACCGCCGGCCCGACTACATCGCCGCCTGGTGGAACGTCGTCAACTGGGGCGCTGTCGAAGCGCGGTACAACGCGAAGAAGTAGGTTCGCATGCGGCTGCTGGGCGGGATCCTGGCGGTGCTGAGTCTCCCAACCGGGGCGCTCGCGCAGGATCCCTCGGCGGCACTGGCGGAAGCGCTCTTGCGGACCGTGCGGTCCGCCCAGTTCGAAGCGATCGTGGACTTTGGACCTTTCAACGAAGCGTGTCCGGGCGCGGCGTTTTGTCCAGTCCCGGCGCGCTACACGGCGGATTCGCCAAACGTCGACCTCGCGGTCATCCAGATTGACCGCGACGGACGCGCCCGCGCAGCGGCCAATGTGCTGTTGTCGCGCGACTACCCCTCGGGCCTGATCGTCCCGCTCGACTGGAACGCAAATACCGGGGTCGTTCGATGGCTCCGCTGGGACCAGGAGCGGTTTGACGGCGGCCTGTTCTCCGCGAGTAACGGCGCCCGGCTCACCACCAAGGGCTGGGATTCCAATCCGGCATTCACCCCGGCCGACGAGATCACGGCCCCCGATCCAGGCGCGCCGTACCGGTTTCTGTCACCGCAGCCCGGCCCGCTGGCGAACTTGCTGATCGCCTTCCGCATCCTGCGCCTGGTTGACCAGGAGCGCATCTCGCTCGAAGAGGAACTGGGCAGCGCTCCGCCGCGCCGCGTCCGCGACTGGCTCGACCGGATGGTCACGCATTCCGATCCGGCGGCGGTGCAGGTTCTGCGGGCGTACCTCGCAGGCGGCGATGGCATCGAAGAGATGAACCGTGACTTCGCCCGCCTCGGTCTGCCGACACTCCGTTTCGACGGTGAGTCGGCGCACATGACAGCGATGGAAACGGCCAAGTTGCTGTGGCTGATTGAAGGATCCACGAATGTCCTGTGGGCCCGGCCGGACCACACGCCCGTGATCCGCGAGGAACTCAGCGAGCCATCACGGACGCTGCTGCTTGGCTGGCTTGAAGCCGAGGGGCTCCACCAGGTGCTGTCTTCTTCGAGCCTGTGCGGCTCGCCGAACGTGTGGTTCGGCATCCCTTCCGCTGTCCCCGAGCGTTGGATTCAGGAGGACGGCCGGGCGCTCGTGGCTGGTATCGATTATGGAGCCGATGTCCGGCCATGCAATGAAGGCGCGCTGGTCCGGTTCGCGCACAAGACCGGAGTCGCGTTCAATACGGCGGCTGACGCGGGCATCGTTGAATCACTTCCGGTCGCGCGGAACTACCGCCGCTACGTGATCGTGTTCTTATCGAACCTGGGATACCGGTACGCCGACCCGGTTCACGCGGCACGGCGGCAATCGCCGTGCTCGGACCGCGTGGGTCCCATCTGCACCACCCAGCGGGTGGCCGAGCTGGGCCGCAAGATCGACGAGTATTTCGCCGCGCAGTGAGCGCCCGCCACGGCGTGATACCTTAACCCCATGGTCCGCTCCGTTCTTGCACTGGCCGCCGTCCCGCTCCTCGCACAAGAGTCCCTCACCACGGATCCCAAACTCGCCGGACTCGCCGACGCCTATTTCACCCGCCTCGCCGAGCAGCATTGGAAGGCGCGGGCCGCCAAAGTCGCCGCCATCCGGACCCCGGACCAGGTCCGCGCGCGGCAGACCTACATCCGCGAAACCATGCTTGCTTCGATCGGCGGATGGCCGGAAAAAACACCGCTCAACGCCCGTATCACCGGGACCATGGAACACACCGGCTACCGCATCGAAAAGCTCCTCTACGAGAGCCTGCCGGGATTCAAGGTGACCGCCAATGTGTACGTCCCCACGGGCCGCCCGGGTCCGTTCCCCGCAGTGCTGGGCGTGGCTGGACACAGCGATGCAGGCAAGGCGTCGGGAATCTATCAGTCCGGCTGGATCGGCATGGCGCGGCGGGGGATGCTGGTACTTGCCTATGACCCTCCTGGACAGGGCGAGCGCAGCGAGTATTGGGACCCCGTGGCCGGCAAGTCCCGCACGGGCATCGGCACTCGCGAGCACACCATGGCCGGCACGCAATGCCTGCTCACCGGCACCAGCATCGCCCGGTACGAAGTGTGGGATGGCATCCGCGCGGTCGACTACCTGCTTACGCGCTCCGATGTCGACCCCAAACGCCTCGCCGTTGCGGGCAACTCGGGCGGAGGCACGCAGAGCGCCTACCTTGCGGTCTTCGAGCCTCGCCTCGCGGCTGCCGCTCCTTCCTGCTACATCACATCTTGGGAAAAGCAGTGGGCGGGCGGTGGGCCCCAGGACGCTGAGCAGGTGTTCGACAGCTTCCTGAAGAATGAGCTCGACTTCCCCGATTTCCTCATCGCCATGGCGCCGCGCCCAATCAAGATGATGACCGCCATCCGCGACTTCTTCCCGATCGAAGGCGCACGTGCGACCTTCGCCGAGGCCCAGCGCGTGTTTGAAGCCGCCGGTGTCCGCGACAAGGTCGACTTCTTCGAATACGACGACGGACACGGATGGTCAAAGCCGCGCCGCGAGGCCACCTACCGGTGGTTCGAGAAGCACCTCAATGGCCGCGACGATGAGGGCGTCGAACCCGAGATCGAAGTCGAGCCCGCCGCGTCGCTCAACGTCACCTCCACCGGACAACTGGCTACCTCGGGCGGTTCGGAGACCGTTGCCAGCCTCAATGCGAAGCTCGCCACCAAACTCCATGCCGCTCGCTCCGCGACCCGTGGTGGTGATCCCGCCTCATGGATCCGGGCCCGGCTCAAGATCGAAGCCACGCCAGCCGCGGCCACAGCCCGCAAAATGGGCGAGACCGGACGCGACGGCTACCGGATCGAAAAGCTGATCATTGAGGGCGAACTCCCCGTGCCCGGACTGCTGTTCATCCCCGCCGCTGGAACCGGACCCCGGCCCGCGATTCTCCACATCCACGGCAGCGGGAAGACCGCCGACGCCGCGCCCGGCGGCGACATCGAGTCCATGGTGAGGGCAGGGAACATCGTGCTTTCCGTCGACCTTCCCGGCTGGGGCGAAACCGCCCGGCGCGCACCCGGTTCGGGCGGCTACACCGGATCCTATCAGACCTACATGCGTGGATTCCTGGTAGGCCGCTACTTGCCCGAACTGCATGTCAACGCAGCGCTCCGCTCGCTCGCCTGGCTGCGCGCCCGCAACGGCGTCGACCCTGGGCGTGTGGCCCTCTTCGGAAAGGGCAACGGCGGCGTCGTGGCGCTGCTTGCGGCCACGTTCGACAAACGCGTGCAGAAGGTTGCGATGGAGCGGAGCGTCACCTCCTATATGGCAATCGCCAACGCGCCGATGCACGAGAACATCCTCGACATCGTGATTCCGGGTGTGCTGAAGGATTTCGACCTGCCCGATCTGACGCGGTCGCTTGGATCGAGGCCGGTGTGGGTGATCGATCCGCGAACCCCGATGGGCGGACCCGCGGCGGCGGAAGAGTACAAGGGGCACGCGAATGTCCAGGTGGGGCCGCGTCCCGAAGGATGGAGCTTTTCGAAGGTCTATGCGAACTGGCTGGCTTTGTAATCTGATCGCGGCATCGCTCGCCGCGCAAACTCTCCCCGGTACGAAACCGCTCACGCGCACCGGCGATCTCGCCATGGAGATGGTCGCCTCCATGGACCGATACCTGATGGAGCGCCTGGCCCAGTCGCCCTCCGGGCGCACGGCTCCAGGCCCTGGATCTCAAGAGGAATTGAAGCGCCTCATTGGACTCGTGGACCGCGCCGTTCCCTTCGATTCGCCCGCTGTCGATGCCACGCTCGACCGCGATGAAAAGGCCGCTGCTGGTCCGAACTACGATGTCCTGCTGGTCCGTTGGCCGGCGCTCGAAGGCATTGATGGCGAGGGACTGCTGCTTCGCCCGCGCGGCGTCCCGCCTCGCGCCTACGTGGTTGCGCTCCCCGATGCCGACTGGACCCCGGAGATGCTCGCCGGACTCGCGCCCGGCATCCCCGCGCGCCAGCAGTTCGCCCGCCGTCTCGCGGAAAGCGGATGCATGGTTCTGGTTCCGGCACTGATTGACCGCGCCGACACGCACTCCGGAAATCCCGCGATCCGCTACACCAACCAGCCGCACCGCGAGTTTGTTCATCGGATGGCGTATGAGATGGGCCGCCACATCATTGGCTACGAGGTCCGGAAGGTGATGGCCGCGGTCGACTGGTTTGCCAAGCTCCCCAAGAAGCCCGTGCTGGTGGCAGGATACGGCGAGGGTGGGCTCATCGCCCAGTTTGCTGCCGCTGTGGACCCGCGCATAGACCGGGTGCTTGTGAGCGGCTACTTCGCGCCGCGCGAGTCCGTGTGGAAGGAACCGATTTACCGCAATGTCTGGTCGCAGTTGCTGCGTTTCGGCGACGCCGAGATCGCCGCCATGATTGCGCCGCGGAAGCTGATCGTCGAGGTTTCGGGGCATCCGGCGGTGGCCGGACCCCCGCCGGAGCGGAATGGCCGGCGGGGCGCTGCCTCGGGCGGAATCTCGACCCCGGATCCCGCGGCTGTGCGCGCCGAGGTCCGGCGTGCCAAGGGCTACGGAGCCCAGGTCGATTTGGTCGACGGCGGTCCCGGGTCCGATGCCGCGCTTGCCGCGTTACTCGGGACCCGGCCGGTTCCGTTGGGTGCGCCGCCTGCCTGGATTGGTCCGCCTCGCAATGCCTCCGGACGTCAGGAGCGGCGGCTCAACCAAATGATCGCATTCACCCAGCGGTTGATGCGCCATTCCGAGTTCGAGCGCAAGGCGTTTCTGTCGAAGGTGGATTCGACATCGGCGGCTAAGCTCGAGTCCACGATCGAGCCATTCCGGAAGCACTTCTGGGAGGAGGTGCAGGGCCGGATGCCGCCGGCGGAGCATCCGCTGGAAGCGCAGAGCCGGCTGATCTACGACGAGCCTCAGTATCGCGGCTATGAGATCGTGATCCCGGTGTGGGGACCTGTCTACGCCTATGGAATCCTGCTTGTCCCAAAGGATCTGAAGCCCGGCGAGCGCCGCCCCGTGGTCGTTTGCCAGCATGGACTCGAAGGCCGCCCTCAGGATGTGATCGCGCCTAAGGACGAACGGACGGCGGTTGTCTACAAACGGTTCGGCGCCGAGCTCGCCCAGCGCGGCTACATCGTGTTCGCGCCCCAGAATCCCTACATCGGAACCGAAACGTTCCGGGTCCTGATGCGCAAGGCGAATCCGCTGAAGCTTTCACTCTACAGTTTCATCATCGGCCAGCACAGCCGGATTCTCGACTGGCTGGAGACGGTCCCCTATGTCGATAAACAGCGCATCGGATTCTACGGACTCTCCTACGGCGGCAAGACCGCAATGCGTGTGCCTTCGATTGAAACACGCTACGCGCTGTCGATCTGCTCAGGCGACTTCAACGAATGGATCCGCAAGGTGGTGAGCGTCGACTATCCGTTCAGCTACATGTTCACCCAGGAGTACGACATGCTCGAGTTCAACACCGGGCAGACGTACAACTACTACGAAATGGCGATGCTAATCGCGCCCCGGCCGTTCATGGTCGAGCGCGGACACGCTGACGGCGTCGGCATCGACGAATGGGTGTCGGAGGAGTACGCCAAGGTCCGGCGGTTCTACACCTACCTTGGCGTTCCGCAACGCACTACGATCGAGTACTTCCCTGGCCCACATCAAATCCACGGGGCCGGGACATACGAATTCATTGACCAGCACTTGGCCTGGAATCCATCCTCGCGCTGACTCGAATCCTGGCATTGCACGCAATACCGCGCCCAGGGAATCGCCTGTAGGCGCTTCTCCGCGATCTCGCTCCCGCATTGCTCGCAGACCCCGTAGTCACCGGTCTCCAGCCGGTCCAATGCAAGGGTCACTTCGCGCAATGTCTCGTGCCGGATGTGGCTCCGCTTGACCGAGATGAACTCCTCATGCTCGGCTTGCGCCTGATCGTCTTCCGCCATCCTTCCCTGGCGCGCCGGGGTGTCCTGCCGGAGGCCATCCAGGCTCACGGCAAGCTCACGGCGTTTGTGCAACAACTGCGACCGGAAGGTGAAATTTTCCATATTCCGTCCTGGCCGAAAAATCGGCTCTGTAATATAGTGCGATGAGGCCGGGAAAAATCTCACCAAAATGCAAGAATTTTTTATTTATTGCGACCGGCCACCCCCCTCGCCGCCGCGGCCAGCCGCGCCCTCGGTGGACCGTACTGGCTCGGGAGCCGTCGCCGCCGCAGGCGCCGAAGCGGGCGCAGACGGGCTCTCGTAGGTCCGCTGCGACACCGTCGGGTAGCTGCCAGAGGAGTCGAATCCGCCTCCGGGTGTCGTCTCCGGAGCCCGGACCGGCGGCGCGATGAACGTATCATAGTACGCAACCGGAGAATAGAAGCAATAGGAGGAAAAGAATCCGCAGTATGCGCCTGTCCTCGGGATGAACGTGTACATGGCGAAGCGCGGGTCCCACATCCAGCCGAACGGCGGCGACCGCCGGCCAACCAGCGCCTGGACGCTCGTGGCCGCGGACTGCGCCAGCTTCTGTGACCGGGCGACGCTCCACACAAGGAAGCCATCGCCCTTCCGCGGATCGAAACTCCGTGCCATCTTCCAGTTGTCGACGACAGTACCGCGGCCCCGCTTCAGCGTCCTCTTCTTCCCTCCAAGGAGCACATCAGCGCGGCCGTCGTAGACGAGGAGTTCAGCCATGGATCCTCCCAGCCGGTACAGGCCCGTCCCGCGCGGGACCACCGTTGCCTCGCGGTAGTGGAGCGCGATCGCGTTCTCCTTGGCCATCCCCAGGATCTCGAGAATCAGACTGCCAGAAAGCAGCTCGACGCGCGTGTCGGTCAGCTCGTTCGACAGCATTTTCACTTCACTGCCGCTGGCTACGCGGAGGACCGTCCCAGGCGAGAGCAACAGCTCCGCTTGGCCGTCCGCCGTACGGAGCGACTGTCCATTCCGCATCCATGGCAGCTTGGCGGGAGACTTTTCCTGATTCAGGCGTGTGCCGTCCAGATAAACCTCGCCTTCCACCAGGTGGACCAGCCCAGCGCGGACCGGCACCACGTCCTGTGCGGCGATTGGCAGAGAGGCCAGAATCGCAGTCATGAATCGTTTCATTGTCTTTACCTCCGAAAGACACTGTCCGGGGCATAATAGCAATGGCCCCACTGGTTACATGCCTGTCCCTTTGAAGGGACATAGGAAAACATCCCGAAGTACGGATTCCAGAGCCAGTCCGGACTCTTCCAGGCACGGCGGTCCTCACGCAGCATCCAGGCGGAGGATGCGCTAGCCATGCTCAGCGACCGGGAGCGCCTCTCCGTCCATCGAAGCAGAGCGTCACTTGTGCCGCTTTCACCGATCCGGTAGATGCCTGGCCTGATGACGGCTACCGTACGCCCACCGGCATGGACCGTCACATGTCCCCGTTTGGTATCCGCCGCCTCAACCACGATGGCTCCTGCCTCGAGGCTGATGTGTGCGGGCCCTGTGGCACGGATCCCGGAGCTTTCACCCATCCGCAGGACGACGCCTGGCGCGAGCATCACCTCGGCGAGTCCCAGTTCCGTCCGAAGCACCGAGTCCTTGCCGAGTTCCGGGAAACGCGGATTCCGTGGGTCCGGCGCAGTGTCGTCGATCGCGACGCCATTCAGCAGGACCTGGCCCTGGACGTGATGGACGAAGTTGCGCGGGGCTGGGGACCTGCCGGAGTCCTGCGCCACAAGCGCGTGTGCGGCGAGCAGTGCCAGCCAAAAAAGCATCGTCCCTCCAGCATAGCCCTGCCCGATCCGACGCGTGCGTGTGCCGCCGGGTTTCAGGTTTGTGTGCCGGCCTGTTGAGGCGGCGGATAAGGACCGTTTGCAGAGGTGTGGCCGTGGCCGTGCTGGCCCGCGCAGCAGTCCGGTCTCGCACAACAGCCTCCTCAGCAAAATCTG
>VFZX01000234.1 GCA_016871015.1 Acidobacteriota bacterium
TCCGGTTCGCACAGCCCACCGTGCCGTTGTAACGCGTCCGGATCAGCTCATAGCCGAACTTGAGCGTATGCTTGCCAGCAATGCGCGTGACGTTGTTCTGAAATGTAAAATCCTCGCCGACATTCTGAAAGCTCGTCAATCCCGCGATGCCGTAGCCGATGTTGAAATTGGGGAATGTCGCGCCGTTCACGTTCGGAATGCCAAGCTGCTTGGCCCAGTCCTGGTTTGCCGTGAGCGCCGTCTCGTACCGGGCGCGGCGGTTGAATCCCATGCGGAACTCGTTGTTCATCCTTGGCGACAGGATCAGCATGTCGGAGAAAACGATGTTGATGTGATCCACCGGGGCGGGCTGCGCGTTCGGATCGATGTCGCGCCAGCCGTCGAACTGTGCCTGGTGGTCGCCTTTCCAGGCGCGGTGGCGTGCGTGCGAGTAGCGCCCGAAGACCTTATGGTTGGGAGTGAACTGGTGGTCGATCTTGGCGTCCCACCGTGTCCGGCGGATCTTCTTGATCTGGGACATCACCAGGTTCTCGGTCGGACCGCTCGCCGTGGGGACGCCCGCCTCATTCGGCGCGGCCAACGGGTTCCGCGACTGGAAGTTGGTGACCACCGGGTCGATCAGGCTCCGCGGGAGGATGTTGCCTGGAAACGGATCGCGCACCCACGTGGTCCCCTGCTGGCGCGTTGTGTAGGGATTGTAGATTGGCAGGGGACGCGGCGCCGTCTGTCCGCCGAAGGAAAAATCTCCCGCCCACATTGCGGCAGTCGGAACCGTGGAGCGCACCGTGTTTGATCCGGCATTCTCGAAATGGCGCTCCCAGCCCGCCAGCCAGAACGTCTTGTCGCGGCCCTTGTACAGCTTGGGGACATTCAGTGGACCGCTGAACAGGAACGTCGTCTCGTGGTAGGTGAACGGGTTGGTCCGCGCCAACTGCTCGAGGTAGTTGCGGTGGATCATCGACTTGTTGATGTATCGATCCTCGGCCGAGCCGTGAAGCTGGTTGGTTCCGGACTTGAACACGATCGACAACATTCCACCCGCGGAGTGGCCCTGCTCAGCCGGAGTTCCGGTGGTGTACAGCTTGACTTCCTCGAATGCATCCTGGGTTGTCGAAATCTGGGCATCCGTCCCGTTGGTCGCTCCGATGCCGGGCTCCTTGCCGTTGATCCCGTCGACCGTGTATCCCATGGCGCGCGCCCGCTGCCCGAGGACGGTGAATCCACCGATCGCGTTCGCGCCGGGCATATAGAACAGGATCCGGATCGCGCGTTTCTGGCTCACCGGGACTTTCACCAGCAGGTCGCCATCGAGTACTTGCCCGGACTGCGTGGTTTCGGTGTCCAGCAGCGGCGGAGCTCCAGTCACGTTCACCGACTCGGTGACCGCTCCGATTTCGAGCCTCACGTCCAAGCGCGGCATTTCGCCCGTCCGCACGATGATACCCTCGCGCGTGTGGCGCTTGAATCCCGGCGCCTCGACGTTGAGCGTGTACGAGCCCGGCGCCAGATACGGCAGGTAGAACGAGCCTTCCGTTGTGGTAACCGACTCGGTGATGAACGAGGTCGCGGCGTTCACCGCCGTCGCCTTGGCTCCGGCGACCACCGCACCCGTCGAATCGGTGACAGTGCCCACCATGGTCGCCGTACCAGCGGTTTGCCCGGCGGCGGTCGAAACCGTCAGAACAGCCGTGAGAAAGGCGAGAGTCGTGTAACGCATACGACCCTCTTGTTATACACGAACCGCAGGTCAGCCGCTGATGCCCGCGCCTACGCGTTCCAACTCCTGGCCCGTCGTCCGCTCGACAATCTCATGGAGGCTGTTTCCGTGCGCGTCCATCGTGACGATCGCCATAAAGCCTCTTACGCGCAGATGCCACATCGCCTCAGGGATCCCATACTCTTCCAGGAGATGGACCCCTTTCACCTGCTCGACCGTCCTGGCGTAGAACTGCGCCGCGCCGCCGATGCCGTTGAGGTAGACGGCGCCGTGTTCCTTCAGCGCAGCCAGCGTCTTGGCGCCCATGCCGCCTTTGCCGACCACCGCGCGGACTCCGTACTGTCCGATCACGTAATGCTGGTAGGGCTCCTCGCGGATGCTCGTGGTCGGCCCACCCGCTTTCATCACCCAGCCGTCTCCCTGGCGCAGCATCACCGGACCGCAATGATAGAGGACACTGCCGCGCATGTCGACCGGAGGCGCGTTCTTCATCAGGTGCTTGTGGATCTCGTCACGGCCGGTGAACATGTCGCCGTTGATCAGAACCACGTCGCCCACCTTGAGCGACCGCACCTGAGCTTCGGTGAGCGGAGGCTCCAGCACCACTTCACGCCCGGTCAGCGGGAATCCTTCCGCCTGAGCCATGCGATCCACGGGCCGCGCGGGATCCCGGTAGATCCACCGTGTGATCGCGCCAGTATTCGCATCCAACCGGACACCCAGCCGGCGGAACGCCCAGCATTCGTAGGCCACCGACACAAAGAAGCTGGCGGGAAGACGGTTGGCGGCGGTGATCTTGCATCCGATGAGCGACGCCTTGCCGCCGAATCCCATGGCGCCCACACCCAGCCGGTTGGCTTCGTCCATGATCCCGGCTTCGAGCTTCGCCAGGCGCTCGTCGGAGTTGGTGTCGTCGAGCGTCCGCAGAAGCTGCAGCTTGGCCAGCATGTAGCCGTGTGCGCGGTCGCTGCCAATGCACACGCCAACCGCGCCCGGAGCGCAACCCTGCCCCTGCGCTTGCCACACGGAATGCAGGATGCACTTGCGGACGCCCTCCAGGTTCCGGTCCGCGCGGCCAAGATGGTCCAGTGTGCAAGGCAGCGAATACTGGATGTTCTTGTTCTCGCATCCCCCGCCCTTGAGAATCAGCCGGATGTCGATTTCATCCTCTTCCCATTGTTCGAAGTGGACTACCGGCGTTTCCTCGCCAAGATTGTCCCCACTGTTCTTCCCCGTGATCGAGTCGACCGAATTCGGCCGCAGCTTCCCGCGCCGTGTCGCCTCAGCCACCGCTTGTTGGATCGCTTTCTTGATCACGATCTGGTTGGCACCAACGGGCGTGTGGACGATGAACGTCGGCATGCCCGTGTCCTGGCAGATCGGACTCTCGTCCTGCGCCGCCATATCGATATTGGTCGCGACGACGCTCAGTGCCTGGCTGGACTGCGTGCCGGGCTGTTCGACGGTCATGGCCATTCCCATCGCCTGGCGCACATCGGGCGGGAGATTTGTGGAGGTCTGCGTAATCAGCTCGAGAAGGCTGGTGGAAAGGAACTGCATCAGCCACCATTATGGCAGCTTGATCTTCACCACCGCGTTCAGGCCGGGCTTCACCGTAACGTCCCCAGACTCGAACTCCACGTGCAGTTTCCCATCCTCGTCGCGGGTCACCTTGCCTTCGAAGTCCTGCGTCACTTCGAGCACCTGGATGGCCACTACCGTGCCGTCCGGGATCTTCGCCGCCACCTTCTCATCCACGTCGATCAGGACTTCCAGTTCCTCCGGCGCGACTGCAAGCAACATCAGATCTTGCATGTCGGCGCTGACCTGGTCGCCCGCTTTGGCCTTGACCGATACGACCACGCCATCCACGGGCGAGCGGATCTCGGCAGCCATCGCCCCGGACTTGGCCTCCTCGTACTCCTGTGTACGCTCGTCGAGCCTGCGCTTGGCGTTGTCCAGGTCCTTTTGCAGGAACCCGATGCGTTCCTGGGCGCTCCTGGCCGCCTCCCGGAGCGAATCGCGCTCCGAGGTGGCAAGTTCCAGATCCTTTTGTGCCTTTTCGTAAACCAACCGGGGCGTGGCGCCTTCCTTATGAAGGAGCTGTTGCCGGATCGCCGCCTTATCAAGCCGCTCGAACTCGGCTTGTGCCCGCTGCGCGTCGGCACTGGCGCGCGAGGATTCGAGCCTCGCCGAGATGAGCGAACTCTCCAGATTCTGGACGCGCGACTGCATCTGGTCAAGCTCTTCCTGGGCCCGTTGGCGTGCTGCCTCGAGCCCCTCATTCTTGACACGGGCGAGCAGTTGTTCCTCACCCACCTCTTCGCCCTCTTCGACCTCAACGGTTTCGAGGGTCCCGTCCATCGGCGCCGGAACCGGAACCACGTTGCGCGCCTGGACAGGTCCTGAGAACGTGAGTTCGATGCCCGTGGGCGCGGATTCCACCGGCGGCTCGGCTTGCTTGGGCGTTTCCGCCTTCTTCACCGCGGGACGGCTGCTCTTCCAGAAGTAGCCGCCTGTTGCCACGACAGCCAGCAGGGCCAGCGATGCAAGCGCCAGGAACAAGCGGTCACGGTGTCGCGCCCCCACATACCTGATGATACAGTAGCAGGGATGGCGGACCCTGGATTGCGCACGTTGGCCGCCGTGTTCCTGCGCATCGGCAACGTGACGTTCGGCGGCGGGGATCCAACGATCGCGGCGCTGCACCAGGAGCTGGTTGTCCGCCGGCGGTGGCTTTCCGAGGAGCAGTACGGACTCGCATTCGGACTCGCACGGATCACCCCCGGCACCAACGTCCTTGCGTTTTGCGCGGCGGCGGCCTGGATGATCCAAGGTTGGATGGGTGCGTTCACTGCCGCGATCGCGGCGATGGCTCCGTCGGCGGTGGTGGTGTACCTCGTGGTAGCCGGAAACGAATGGATGAGCGCGTCACCTTGGGTCCGCGCGGTGATGGCCGGGATCGCGGCGGCGGTACCGGGCGTGATGATGGCGAGCGCGATTCAGATGACGGGGTCGTGGCGTAACTTCGGCTGGTTGCGCGTGGTGGCGCTGACGGGCGGAGCTTTGTTCTGCTCCCACTGGCTGCACTGGCCGCCGGTCCCGGTGCTGGGCGCCGCGGCATTCATCGGGGCGGTGTGGCCGGAATGAATCCGGTGGTGCTCTACCTCTTGCTTCTGAAAGCTGCGCTGACTTCGTTCAGTGGGATGACGTCGGTGCCCGTGGTGCGCGAGGACCTGGTGGTCCGGCGGCGGGTGCTGACGGATCGCGAGTTGAACGCGGCGATTGGAGTGTCGCGCGCCGCGCCCGGTCCGAACGGGCTGTACATGGTGGGCGTCGGATACGCAGTGGCTGGAATCCCGGGCGCGCTGGCGGGTGCGGCAGCGGTGGTGACACCGGCGTTCCTGGTGATTCCGCTGGTGCGGTACGTGGGGCGGAGAGCGGGCAATCCCGCAGTCCGGCGGTCGATTCAAGCGGTGGTGCTGGCGGGCGCGGGACTGGTGCTGGCGGCAGCGATCCCGCTGGCGGTGGATGCGCTGGATGCCTGGTGGAAAGCGGCGGTCGCGCTCGGGGCATGCGTGGCGATGGTGGTGGCCAAGGTGGATCCGGTTTGGGTGATAGTGGCGGCGGGGCTGGTTGGACTGGTACACTGAGAACGTCGGGGCGTGGCTCAGCCTGGCTAGAGCGCCTGGTTCGGGACCAGGAGGTCGGAGGTTCGAATCCTCTCGCCCCGACCATTCATCCCGGTCTTGGGTGATGCCGGGTGTCGTTGGGAGACATCTGGCCGAACTCGCCGGTGCCATCTTCCGCTCTGCCAAGGTCGAGTACCGGCTTGTTGGCGGGCTGGCAGTCTACCTGTATGTCGGAAGAGGCCGCGCCGGACGCGGGACGATCGACGCGGGACGGATCGCCGAAGCCGCGAAGGAGTTTGGGATGGAGCTTCGGCACGCAGCCGGACTCGATATGTTGGTTCGGCGGGACCAGCCCCGTGCGGGCCGGGCGATCCACTTTGTGTTCGCTGGAGAGCGCGTGCGGCCCGGAGACCTTGCTACGAATCCTGATCTCCGTCCCGCTACGGCGGTCCGTGGCTTCCATTGATTGCCTTGGAGGACTTGGCCCGGATGAAACTCACCAGCTTCCGCGCCAAGGACGAAACACATATCAAGGACCTCGATGAGGCCGGGTTGATCACGCCGGAAATCGAAGCGAGCCTTCCACCGGAGCTTAAGGAGCGCCTCAGCCGGGCGCGCGAGCGTTAACCCCCCGCGTGGTAGCGTCGCTTGGGGAGGCTGAGCCACGCCCGACTCACAGCGGCAGAAAGTGTAGAGGTGAACGGCTCCACCTTCGCGGCCCGCGGCGGGTTGGTGCGGGGAACACCCATTCAGATGTCGCGTCGGTCTGATGCCGTACTTCGCAAGCGGCGTCCGGCCTTCCATGTGGAACTTGGGCTTCTGCACGTGGCCGCCCGCTGCTAACGGGTCAGCATCCGGCATCAGGGGAGCGTCACGAGTCCGATCGCCGCCGCGGACCTGCTGTCATGAAAGATCTAACCGGCCCGTGCTGTCCGCGAAGCTCCCTGTCTCCAACCCGGCCCGGTTCAGCATGTCCACGAACAGGTTCGCCACCGGAGTCCCCGCTGCCGCAGCCACATGCCGGCCACCCGCCAGCCCGCCCGCGTGACCCGCAAGCACCAGCGGCAGATCCGTATTCGAATGCGCGTTCCCATCGCTGAGCGCGCTGCCGTACAGGATCAGCGAATGATCGAGCAGGTTCCCTTCGCCATCCGGCGTGGACTTCAACCGGTCCAGGAAATACGCGAACAACTCCACGTGGAAGCAGTTGATCTTGGTGACCTTCTCGATGAAGTCCGGATGCCCCCGGTGGTGGGTCAGCGGATGGTGCGGATCCGGCACCCCGATCTCCGGATACACGCGTACGCTGCCCTCGCGCCCGAGCATCATGGTCGACACGCGCGACAGGTCGGACTGGAAGGCGGCCACCTGCAGGTCGAACATCAGCTTCACGTAGTCGCGGTACTCGAACGGAATCCCGGACGGCTTGCCGATGGGAGGCGTCACGGGATCGCGCTCGGCGGCTGCGATCCGCTGCTCCACCTCGCGGATTCCAGTGAGGTACTCGTCCACCTTGCGCTTGTCGTCCGGACCCAGCCCGGCGGCGAGCTTCTGAGCGGACTCGCGCGTCGAATCGAGAATGCTCTTTCGATAGAGCGCCCGCCGCGCCCGGACCTCCGGCGCAAGTGACGGATCCACGGTCCCGAACAGCCGCTCGAACACCGACCGCGGATTCACCTCGACGGCCAGCGGCGTGTTGGGATCCTTCCACGACAGCGAGTTCGTGTAGGCGCAACTGGATCCGGTGTCGCAGTTGCCGACCATGCGCGCGTCCTCGCAACCGATCTGGAGCGAGGCGACGCGGGTCTCAGCAGACCACCGGGCGGCGGCCACCTGGTCAAACGTGACGCCCGCCTGGACATCAGCGCCGGCGGTGTACTTGGGGGGCGTGCCGGAAAGGAAGCTGCCGGTGGCCTTGGCGTGACCGCCGCCACGGGCTTTGCTGGCGGCGTGGTTGGCGAGTCCGGACAGGACGGTGAGGTCGCGGCGGAAGGGTTCGAGGGGCTTGAGGATGCGGGTGAAGGTGAAGTCCGGGCCAGTGGCTTCCGGCTTCCAGTCCTTCATGACGATTCCGTTGGGGACGTAGACGACGGCGGTGCGGCGGGGTTGGGGTCCGGTTTTGGAGGGGGCGGCGAGGGCGGGCCGCATGGCGTCGAGGAGGGGGAGGGCGATGGCGGCTCCGGCGCCGTGGAGGAGGGTGCGGCGCGAGAGGTGCTTGCCGGTGAGGAACGTCATGGGGATGTCGCTCTAATGGTATCGCGTTCAAAACACCGCGGGTTCGGAAATTCTTTAAAGCTAAAAAACTAAAGGGTCAAGGGGATCATTCCCGGAAACAACGAAACCCGTCGTTGCTGTCGCCGCCGACGTGATCGACGTTACGGAACGCGGCGCGGACCCTGGCGGCAGTACTCGCGTAGCCCCCGCCCTTCCACACCCCGCTGGCGCTCGTGCGTTCCCAAACGTTGCCTGCCATGTCGCTCAGCCCGGCCTTCGTACTGCCCGCCGGGTACAGGCCAACCGGCGTGGCGTGGCCCACCTCATTGTCAAAATTCGCCTTGGTAAGGTCTGGTCTTTCCTTTCCCCAAGGGTACTCACCATCCGTCGCCAACTCCCATTCTACGGGCGATGGCAACCGGCAACCGAAGTGCTTACAGTAGGCCTCGCACTCCTGACGGCTGATCCCAACGACCGGACGGCTCGGATGCCTAGTTTGCTCGGCCCAATGGCGCGGCGTCTCGGTGATGCGATTCTCGTTTAAATATTCTTGATACTCCCAGACCGTGACCGGATACTTGCCCAGGGAGATCCCGCGCTTTTCCACCTTGACCCAGTACTCCGGATCACTCGGCCGCTTGAGCCGGGGATCACCCGCCAAGGCCAGCGCGTCCGCCGCCGCGATCCGGTCCTGGATGCCGATCGCCCGGGCGCCCTCCACCGTAAAGATCGCCATCACGGACTGGCCCAGCGCGCCATACCGGGCTTTGGCGTCCTTCCCCATCAAGTAGCGCCCTTTGGGAAGGTCCGCGAGCATCGCTCCCATCACTCCGTAGGCGTGCGCCTGCTGGGCAAGCGGCCTGCTGTGACACGCATCGTCCGCCAACTCGAGAAAAATCTGATCGAGGAACTCTTCGCGCCTTGACAAGCATCCCGTCAGCAGAATCAGGACCTCGCGCCAATGCCCGGTGTACAAGTACGCCTTCGCCCGCTCGACAACCTGCTCCTCCGGCAGGGCAGCGATCGCGCGCGCCGCCAGATATTCCTGGAAACTGCGGTGCCAGAACGTCAGATTCGGAGCGTTTCGGCTCACGATGATTCCGCTGTCTCCTTCCTCGGCATGCAGGAACTCGCGCGCCACATCGAGCGGATTCTTCTCCGGCTGCTGGAAGAAGCGGTCGTCCCGGATCACCTTGGCCGCGGCGTCCCGCGTCAGCTCCATCACCTGCCCGCTCTGCCCGTCCGCCTGCATCTTCAATGCGAGCGACCCGAGCAGCTTCAGGCACCGGTTCCAGTCCGGCCGTCCCTCCCGCTTCTCCCGCGCCTTGGCCAGCCACTCGACCACCGCTTCGTACAGCTCCGACCGGTTGTCCGGCAGCCGCATTTGATGATCATAGACCAGCGCGACACACGTCAGCATCAGCGGATTCCGCGCCATCTCGCGGATCACCGCGTTCCCATCCAGCGCCGCGCGCAACGCCCCCTTCAACCCGGCGGCCGCCACCTCGTTCCCCGGCTGCAAACACTCGGACCACTGCGCGAGGAACTCATTGACCGTGGCGTCGTCCAGGTCCTCGATCCACACCCTCTCAAAATCCGGCGACAACGCAGCCCGCTCCTGATGCGTGTGTGGACGCGTGCTCACCAGGATCCGGCACGGATAACACGACCGCACCTGCTCAATCATTTCGACCAGCGCGATCCGCCGCTTGTCATCCCCTGCCTCGTCCAACCCGTCGATCAGCAGCACGGTGCTGCCGGACTTAAGCTTCTCCACGAAGAACGCCGCATCCAGACCCCATCCACGCGACCCGAAGTAGTGCGAGATCCACTGGTGATCGGAGTCCACTCTCGGCGTTCCCGGCTGACTCTGCTTCCGGCTCTCCGTGATGTGCTGATCCAGCTCGGACACGCGGACCCACAACGGATAGGCGCCCTGAAACGGCAGGGCCAATTTGGGCTCGCCCTCGTCCCGGCACAACTGCCAGGCAATATTGCGCAGCAGCGTCGTCTTGCCGCTGCCCGCGCCTCCCTGGATCACGACAGTGCGCGGACGCAGCGCCTCTTCGATGGGCTCTCCACCCTTCGACCGCAGCCGGATGTAGATGCGGTCGATCTCAAAGCGGGGCCGCTCCTGCGTGGCGAGCTTGATCCCACGCAGCTCGATCCACTTGACCTGCCCGCGCAACCAGTCGAGGTAGATGCTGTCGTCCTGCTTCCGATATGCTGCCCCGATCATGAACCAGAGCAGCTTTGTTTGCAGATCGGCCTTGGCGTTCAAGTCCGTCAGCAACGTGAACGTGAACGCGGCGCCGGCCTTGCTGTCCGGCGCTTTCAACTCGCCGGCGAACGAATGATGAAAAGCGGCGAACCAATGCTCGGCGAACAGTGGTTTAAAGCCGTCGGGCGGGTCCGGCGCGCGGTGGAGCAGCCACTCCCAGACGCGATCCGTCAGCTCAACCGTGACGCGCCCGTCGCGGAACAGCTTCTCAGGTCCCGGCAGGGCCAAGTCCGCGGACTCGGGCAGCCGGCCGTCCGGATCGCGGTCTACCACGCCGATCAGCTTGATCAATTCCACCGCCGTGGTCTGCGCCCAACGCTGCGCCTGGATCTCCTCCCGCGGCGCGGTCAGCTTGATCTGTCCGAGGCGGAAGTATTCGCGCAGGGTGGCCGGCATCGGATAACGGTCGTAGAATCCGGTGATCTTGAGGCCACGCTGCTCGGCGTAGGCATGGATCGTGCGCAGCAGTCCGAGTAGGAATCCGCGGGAGACCGCGCGCTTGAGGTCGTGGTTCATCTGCGGGTCGAGCCGGCCGATGCCGGGCCGCATCCGTTCGTAGACACTCCGCGTGGTGTCGCTCAGGAAGGTACCAGCCACTTCGCCGAGCAGCCCGCCGCCAATCTCGTCGAACTTCGACCCGTGCGGGGCGAACATCTTGACGGCGGAGTAGCCGAGCGCGGTGAGGAGGGTGATTCCCGGGTCCATGGGTTCCTCTACTGAGCGGCAGCCAGGCACTCGGACACGTCACGCGCGCGCAGCCGCACCAACGAATCGCCAGCCTCCGCAGCGACGTTGGTCAACACGCGCCTGACCCATCTCAGGCGGAGAAGCGAGTCCATCGCCGACCTGCGTGTCGCGACACTCCGCCGGTACAACTCCTCCGCGATCCCGGCTGCGCGGCTCACCAGCTCATTCAATTCCCGGGCCATGCGATCCGATTCGGGCTGATTCACGGTTCCCCCTACCGGCATTATCCCAACTTCCCCGGACCAGCCCCTTCCTCACCGCATACAAAATCAACCCGCCGTCCCATGCAGACCCAGCTTCTCCAAGGGCGTCCACGGAACCGGATCGGGGCCAATCGCGATCTCCTCCAGCCGTTAAAACTACCGGTGGCTGGACTGGTAATGTCCGCCCAGCAGATCGTACCCGAAATCGCCTTCGTAGTCGCGCCACACGGAATGCACGTGATTCGCGGCATTCTGCGTGTTGTCGTATTCGACCAGGAACGTCGGCGCCTGGATACGGTAGTAGTGGCCCTTGCCCCTCTCGCCCGATCCGGTCCACGCGAAGAACATGTTGTTCCCGGCCTTCTTGATCTGGTCGAGCCGCGCCTGCGCGCTCTGTTCCGGAGCGTTGGCGACGTACTCGTCGAGCACCGCGTGCAGCATCGAGCGCTGCTTGGCATTCATCTTTGACGCGCTCAACCCATTGGCCTGTCCCTTGAGTGCGGCCTTGCGGTCGGCCATCGTGAGGATGTCCTTCAACGCTTCCTCGGAGACAACGGCGGTCTTGCGCTGATCCGGCGTCAACGCGTTAAGCAGATCGCGCGCCAAGTCTTCTTCGCGGCCGAGGACGCGGAGTCCGGTGCGCGGTCCCGTGCGGACTTCAGCCGGATTGGTGCCGTAGAACATCGGCGAAGAGGCCACGCGGTTGCCGACCAGCGTGTAGTTCAGCGCCAGATGATGGCCCTCGATCCGGAATCCCCACGTTCCCGTTTCCGACGGAGTGCCGAACACGGAGAAGAAGTAGCCCTCGGGGTCACGGCGTCCGGGAGGCGTGTTCTTCTCGGCGATCTTGAGGATCTCTTCGAGGCTCATGATCGAGGTCGCCTTGATGTAACCGGTTTGGCTCAAGCCCGAGGCGAGCAGAGCCTGCGCCAGCGGACGCTGCTCCGAAGTCATCGCCTTCAGCGGCAAGCCCTTCCTCTCCCGGGGAATGAAGTGCCAATTGAGCCGCTCCTCGTTGTTGAAGTCGAAGCTCGCGCGGGACTTCTGGCCCTGATCCAGCGAGTTCAGGAACGCAGTGGCGGCCTCGGACATGACGCGAGGCGAATTGGTGCGGTAGCTCGCGGCAGCCAGCAGGATCAGGCAGACCGGAGCGGCAAAAAGCCGGATGCGTGCGGTGGACATAGGTACTCCTTGGGCCGGGCCGCATGTACATGGGCCGGGGCTCTCAGCATTTTATATGATCCGAAGCCGTCCCCGCTGGGGGCCTTGATCCCATAACAAGATCCGTCTATCATAGGGGCTCGGCCATGTCGCGCCTGTGGGTCCTCATCACCGCCGCGCTCGTGGTCCGCGCCGAGGGCGTGCTGGCGGACAAGGTCCAGGAAATTGAGCGGCTAGTATCGGCGGAAATGTCGCGCCAGACGATCCCCGGACTGTCGATCGCGATCGGCGCGGGCGCTGAAGTTCTCTGGACCGCGGGGTTCGGCATGTCCGACATCGAGAACAACGTACCAGTAAAAGCGTTGACCCAGTACCGGACCGGGTCGATCGCCAAGCCCATCACCGCGGTTGCGGTCATGCAACTGGCCGAGGCGGGCAAGATCGATCTCGACGCGCCGGTCCAGCGGTACGTGCCATCGTTTCCGCAAAAGCAGTGGACGATTACGATCCGCCAGCTCCTGAGCCACCTCGGCGGCATCCGCCACTACAACACGCCCGACGAGACCAACGTCACGCGCCACTACCGCGACCTGCTCCCGGCGTTACGGATGTTCCAGAGCGATCCGCTGGTGGCCGAGCCGGGGACGCAGTACAGCTACAGCACCTATGGATACGTGCTGTTGGGCGCCGCGCTGGAGCAGGTGGCTTCGCAGCGCTACATGGAATACGTGCGGCAGAAGATCCTGCGCCCCACGGGCATGGACCGGACCCGGGACGACCACGTCTTCGCCATCATCCCGAACCGCGCCCGCGGATACGTGCTCAACAGCGCCGGCCAGTTGCAGAACTGTTCGCTCGCCGACACGAGCTACAAGATCCCCGGCGGCGGCATGATCTCGACTGCCGAGGACATCGTCCGGTTCGGCCTCGCGGTCCGTGCGGGGACTCTGTGCCGTCCGGCGTCGGTGGCGACCATGTTCACTCCGCAGAAGCTGCGTGACGGGAAGCCCACCGGATACGGGCTCGGGTGGAGCATCGCCCAGGTGGACGGACGCCGCGTTGTCCGGCACACCGGCGGGCAGCAGGGCACCAGTACGA
>VFZX01000235.1 GCA_016871015.1 Acidobacteriota bacterium
TCTGGCGAGCCGCGTTGGCTGCGTGATCGGAGTCGGGTTCGATCGAGACGTCGGCCGTTACCGAATTTGGCTCGACTCGGAATTTGCACCAGAGCCGAAAGGCTCAGGTAGATGCCATATTATCAGGAAAACCCTGAGCCCGTCAAAGAGATTCTCCGAGCCAGCGGTACTATCCAACACTAGTCCCATGGCCCGGCATGGCCGTTCTCAGGACACCGCCTGGATCAACGCCTTGATGTAGCCGTAGGCGAAGGCGAACGCCTGGTGGGCGCCCGGATCGTCCTTGTGCCGCGGCATGTGATCCGGCATCATCATGTAGGGATATCCCACTTCCTTGTAGACCTGCATGCAGCGGTAGAAGTTGATGTCACCCTCATCCGGGTAGGTCTCGACGAAGTTGTCGCGTTTGCCGCGGATGTTGCGGAAATGCACATTGAAGATCTTCTTCCGCTGGCCGAAGTAGCGGATGACGTCGAAGATCTCTTTTGCGGGATCCTGCAGCATCTCGGCGACCGTGCCCTGGCAGAAGTTGAACCCGTGGTAGGGGCTTTCCTGAATAGAGGCGAACTTCTTCATTCCCTCAACAGTGCCGAGGACCCGGTCAACACCGCGGAATCCGCTCTTGGGCACGCCGGGATCGTGAGGATGGCAGGCGGTCCGGATCTTGTGCTCGTTGGCGACCGGGATGACGCGGTCGAGGAAATAGGTAATGCGCTCCCACATCACTTCAGCGGGCGCGGGGCCGGCCTCGGTGAGCGCCGGATCCTGTTTGGCCTTCGAGAGGTTCCACGTGCTGAGGGTGGTGCCGCCGCGGCCTGTGGAGGAGTCGGTTCTCAGTACGCCCAGGATTGTCATGTTGTACTTGAGCGCCGGCAGTCCCGCCAATTGGCAGTTGCGGATCAATTGCTGGATTTTTTCTATGACGCGGTCGCGCTCGGGGCTCTTGCCCATCATGATGCTGGGGCTCGCCGACCGGGTGATGTAGCGAGAACTCAGCGGCATCTCAATCATGTCGATCGAAACCCCGTGCTTGTCACCCAACTCGCGCAGACGCTTCAGGTCGTCGACCGTGGGGAAGCCCTTGTCGTAGTCCCACTGCCCGCAACAATGGTCCACGCCATGGCGCTTGAGGTTGTCGAGGAATTCGGGTGTTGTGGGTCCACGCTGGCATCCCACGTGCATCACGGCGCGGCCGGGCTTGTAGTCCTGCTGGGGAGTGGTCTGGATGGCGGCGGGAGCGGCGGCGGCACCCGCAAGTCCTACGAAGTGGCGGCGGTTCATAAGGAGCTAGATTACCACTCCAAGGGGAGCACAGGAAGGAGTCGGTGCAGTTGTGCCCGGGTGTCAAACCTGGAATGCAAAAATGAGAGGGATGGTTCGTTACTCTCTATTCCTGGCCGCAGCCACGGCGATGGCCGCCACACTTGAAGTCGGACCGGGCAAGAGCTTCGCCCGGCCCTGCGACGCAATCCGTGCTGCCAGCATCGGCGACGTGATCGAAATCGCGTCGGGCAACTATGACGGGGACGTGTGCACGATCACCCGCGCCGGACTCACCATCCGCGGCGTGGGTCCGTCGCGGCCGCACCTGCGCGCGATGGGCCGTGCGGCGGACGGAAAGGGAATCTGGGTCGCGGCGCCGACGGCCAACAACCTGACGGTCGAGGGCATCGAATTTTCCGGAGCGCGCGTGCCGGATTTGAACGGCGCGGGCATTCGCGTGGACCCCGGCGCCAGCGTCACCATCCGGGACTGCCACTTCCACGACAACGAGACCGGAGTCCTGACGGGCAATGGCGGCACCATCACCATCGAGTACTCAATCTTTGAGAACAACGGCGCGGGAGACGGACAGTCGCACAACGTCTACGTGAATTTCGCGGACCGGTTCGTGTTCCGCGGCAACTACTCGGCGCGGTCAAGAGTTGGCCAACTGGTGAAGAGCCGCGCCAAGGAAAGCTATATCCTGTACAACCGGCTGAGCCAGGAGAACGGCACGGGATCACGCGAGATCGATCTCTCCAACGGCGGACTTGCGTTCGTGATCGGCAACATCATCCAGCAGACGGGCACGACGCAGAATTCGAACCTGCTGGGATTCCAGCCCGAGGGCCCGAGTCCTGAGGTTCCGCTGAACGAGCTGTTCGTGGTGAACAACACCTTTGTGAACCAGCACTCGACGGGAGAGTTCATCCAGATTGGCGCGCGGGTGGCCGCGCCTGCGGTGATCCGGAACAACATCTTCTTCGGTCCGGGAACAGTCTCGAATCAACCCACGGCGGTGCTCGACCGGAATTTCAGGGGCGATCCAGGTTTTACGAGCGTCATCAATCTGGATCTCACGCTGCGGCCAGGCTCTCCGGCATCGGACTCCGGCGCCACGCCCGGCACGGGTCCGGGAGCGGTGAGTCTGACGCCAACCCACCACTATTCGCATCCGGCCTGCAATGTAGCCCGTCCGATGGTGGGCGTGATTGATGCGGGTGCGTACGAGTACGGCGGCGACCCTGGACAGCCGGCGGGACCGGCGCGGTGCACTTCGACGCTCGCGCCCTATTCGATCGTCCACGGTGCGACGTTCGAGCGCGGACCATTGGTGCCCGGATCGATCGCCACGCTGTTCGGACGGAATCTCACCGATTCGACGATCATCCCCTCCGGCACGCCGCTTCCGGTCCTGCTTCAGGGAATTCGCGTCAACGTCAACGCGCTGTCGGCGCCGCTGTTCTTCGTCGCTCCGGAGCAAATCAATTTTCAGGTCCCCTATGGCCTGGATTTCGGCGATGGCGTGGTGCAGATGGAAGTGAACGGACAGGCCCGCCCTGCCGTCCGGATTCGAATCGAGGAATCCGCCCCCGGGATCTTCCTGCACTCCGGGACCCAGGCGGTCGCACAGAACCAGGACTTTACTTTGAATGAGCCTGAGAACCCGGCCCGGCCCGGAAGTGTGATCGTGGTCTACCTGACCGGGCAGGGCACCTTGTCCACTTTCCTGCGGGCGGGCGAGCCGGCCCGTGCGAATCCGCTGGCCGAATCCGTTCTGCCGCGCGCGGCGACTTTGGGCGGGCGCGAAGCCGACGTTCTGTTTCTGGGAATGACGCCGGGGCTAATCGGTGTCGCGCAGGCAAACATCCGGATTCCGGCTGGTGTGGGAGCCGGAAGCCAGCCGCTCCGGCTGCGGATCGGAGCCGCGGACAGCAACGCGGCGTTGGTGGCGGTAGCGGAGTAGCCGGTCAGCGCGCGGTGATCTGGCGGCGTGCGGCAGCCAGCATCCGGAGCGCGGTCTCCGCCAGTTGCTCACCGGCGCCCGGCTCTACCCGGACGCGTTGGGGGTCCAGCGCCCCTTCCTGGAAGGCTTTCTTCGACGGGATCATTCCCGCTGAAACGCCCGCAAGGCTGACAACGACCGTTGCCGCAAAGGGCGAGGCGCGCTTGATTGCCCGGCCGAGCTCGGTGAACAGATCTCCTGGCAACGCTGCGATCGCGAGCGCCGGACTCAGGGCGATCACCATCACCTCCGACCCGGGTTCACGGACCACGATGAGCCGCGAGGGCTCGGCCGGCTCACAGCGCACCCAGGTCTTGACCGCTTCTCCAGCGAGGATTGCACCAGTCTTCCACCCTTGGGCGGACTCACGGGACCGCGCATCGGCTGGCGCCAGGTTCGCGGCGGCGCCGGCGGTCACCAGGCTCACCAGCGTGGGCCCGTACAGCTTGCCGAGGAGCCGCGAGAGGTGCGCGGGATAACCGGTCGCGTCCGCGTTCAGGGGGAAGTTCACGATTACAGCGGAAGCCGTTCCGTTGGGCGCGTCGAACCGGATCAACCGGAGCTCAGAGTCGATTTCCCCGGCCGGCTGCACGATTTCAGATCCCCGTGCTGGATCCTGCCGGACCGCACCGTCGCGCATCAGGTACCGGCGGTAGAAGCTGACCGATTCCTCTTTGCCGAGGCCGGCGAGGATACGGACCGGCGCCAAATCCGCGGCCGCTAGCTTCAGCGCCTCAGCGGCTCTTGCGGTATTCGGCTTTCCGGCCCCGGATTTGGTGGAGGCGATCAGCACGTTTGCCGGAGGCAGATACGGTTCGGCTAATTTCCGGATTGCGGCCGCGCCGGATGCGTCCATCTCGCCCGAGTCGAGTGTGATCACGGCGGCGCGGGTGTCTCCTTGCTCGAATAGGAGCACCTTCACCCACTCGGAGGGTCCGGACTGGACCGCCGCCCGGCCGAGCCGCAACTCGAAGGCCAGGCAGGGAACTAGCGCCCATCCAAGGAGCAAGGCGCCGAGCCGCATTTCTATGGTCTATCACAAAACGGGGGAGCGAGGCGTTCCTGGGGTCGGCAGCGATTTTTTGAGGCTCTAGTAAAGCATGTGTTTTCAATATTTTACTGGCGCTTCTCCGGGGCCCGGATTTGGTTCTTTGGGATTCTTGTGCGATACTTGGATCAGCCACCTCCCCGATACCTTCCCATTCACCTACTGCTATGACGTTGCAGGACGAGGCAGCCGCCCGATTCCACAAACTGCTCGAAAGTCCCGGATTTCAGGACTTGGAGTGGGCCAAGGCCGTCACTGAAAAGATGGCGTCGCGGAATCTGATTCCGAGCGGTAGACCTGTATGTCCAGTGGTAAGGCCACATTTTGTCACCCGCCGTCAATACGACGGGATGCAGAAGGCGGCCGAAACGCTGTACTCGGCGATTGACCGGGTGCGCGACTTGACGCTTTCGAATCCGGCGTTGCTGGCGCGAGTGGAAATGCTTCCGGCGGAGAAGATGCTTGCCAGCGTGGATCCGGGATATCCGCACCTGGCGGTTACATCGCTGCTTGACACCCAGTTGCATAACGGGTCATTTCAGTTCGTGCATGCGGCGGCGGAAGGCGCCAGCGCCGCGTACGCGGACGTGTTGGGAGAGATTTTCCACGACAGCGCCCCAGTCCGCGAGTTGCGCAAGAAGTGGAAGATCACGCGGACGCAGACCTTGAAACGGCTGCTCAAATCGCTGCTTGCCGCGTACGGAGTCTCAGGGAAGAAGAAGTTCCCACGGATCGGAATCCTCGAATGCCGTCCGCCTTTCAAGAACGCCCCGGCGGCGGATAACCTGATGATGGCCGAGTTCTTCCGGCGGTCAGGATACCCATCGGAAGTAGTAACTCCTGACCAACTTGAGTACCGCTCGGGCACGCTCTCGCGTGGCGATTTCGGGATCGAGATCTTGTACCGCCGGGTTTCGGCGCAAGAGTTACTCGTGCGGTTCGACCTGTCCCATCCCCTGTTGCGCGCCTACCGCGAGGGGGCTGTCTGCATGGTGAACAGCTTCCGCAGCGAGTTCGTGCAGAAGAAGGGGATCTTCAGTCTGTTGTCCGATGAGTCGGTGACACGCAGTTTTCCGGCCGCCGAGCGGAAGGCGATCCGCGACCACATTCCCTGGACGCGGACTGTCGCCCAGGCCAAGACCTCCTACGGTGGAGCGACGGTCGACCTGCCGGAGTTCATTCTGGCCAACCGTGAGAAGCTGGTGCTGCGGCCGAACGATATTGCATCGGATCTGCATTCATTCCGCGGCTGGGAGACCGAGTCCAACGCGTGGGAGCGCGCCCTGAAGACGGCGTTGCGCAGTCCCTACGTGGTGCAGGAGCGGGTGGCACAGGAGCGCGTGGCGTTCCCGGTGTACCAGTTCGGGCGGCTGGAGATGAAGGAAATGCAGGTGGATGTGCACCCGCAGATGTTCCTGGGCAAGGTGGAGGGGTGTGCGGCCTGGGTGGCCGAGGCCGGATCAAGCTTCTCGACTTTGAATGGCATCGCTCCGGTGTTGGTGATCGAGGGCTCAGCCTGATTCCGAAGCCTTGCTAGAATCGAAGTGAATGCGGCGGACGCGCCGGCTTTTTCTTGTCGCGCTGATCGCCCTGCTCGGCGGGGTCCTGTACTCCTATGTCAAGCAGCGGGCCGCCGCCGCTGCCCTTTCGAAACCGCTTCCACCTCCACTGCCGGGCAACACACGGGCGCTGAGCGCCGACTGGGTCTACTACAAAGGCACCCGCGAATGTCCGGAAACCGAGATTCGCGCCAAGGAGGCGGAAGGCATCGAGCAGCCCGCTGCCAAGCTCCAGTTGCGCGGCGTCGAGATGCGCGTGTTCCACTCCTGTGGCAAGTCGCACGACCTGGTGAAAGCCGAGAGCGCGGATTTCGACGAACAGGAAGGGACGCTGTACGCCGAAGGGGACGTTGAGATCACACTGGCTGTACCGGAAGACGCCGCTCAGGCCGGAAGGCTCGTCCGGATCAAGGCGGCCGGAGTGCGGCTCGATGCCAAAGAGGGAATTGCCAGTACCACGAAGCGCGCCAGCTTCTCGTTCGATCTCGGCGACGGCGAGGCTACGGGTGCGGAATACAATCCGCACACCCGGGAATTGACGCTCCATTCCGATGTCACGCTGCACTGGCGGGGGCGCGAGGGTGCGATTCCGATGACCATCCAGGCGGGCCATCTCGTCCATAAAGAGGCGGAATCGAAGGTCTACCTGTCGCCGTGGGCCAAGCTGGTCCGGGAGACGCTCACGATGGAGGCCGGGGACACAGTGGCGACGCTCGACGGCGGCAACATCCGGCTGGTGGAAGGCGTCAAGGCACGCGGGTCAGACCGGCAGAAGGCGCGGCCACTCGAGTTCGGCGCCAATGAATTGCGGATGGAGTTGGCGGGCGACTCTCAAGTGGAAAAGATTACCGGAACGGGAGACGCGCGGCTGACCGCGGCCTCCGTATCCTCAATCACCGACATCCGCACACCAAGGATCGAGATGAGCTTTGCGCTCGCTCGCAAGGAAAGCCTATTGCGGACCGCCGTGGCGCAGGGAAAGACAGTGCTTGAGTCCAGGCCGCTGCCCCAGCCAGGACGGGTGACTCCGCACACACGGATCCTGCGGTCAGACGGCGTGGTCACTCATATGCGGCCGGACGGCGAGGAAGTCGAGATGGTCGAGACCACCACGCCGGGAGAAGTGGATCTGCTGCCCAATCATGCGAGCCAGCCCCGGCGCTGGATGTCAGCCAGCCGGATGTGGATGAAGTACGGGCAGAAGAACCAGTTGGAGTCATTCCGCGCGGTCCAGGTGGCCACGCGGACGGTGAAGCCGCCGCGGCAGGGACGTCCGCCCGGCCCGCCAGCCGAGACCTGGAGCCATGACCTGACCGCCCAGTTTGACCCCGAGTCCGGCGACATGACCCGCATGGAGCAGTGGAACGAATTCCGCTACAAGGAAGGGGAGAGGGAGGCGGTTGCTTCCCGTGCCGTGCTGGCAACGGCCACCGACTTGATCACGCTCACGGAACCCACACGGGCGTGGGATCCCACCGGATCGGTGTCGGCGAAGAGCATCGTGATGAATCAGAAGACGGGCGACTACACGGCTGAGGGGGACGTGAATTCGACGCGGCTGCCGGACAAGAAGAAACAGCAGGCGAAGAAATCCTCCATGCTTTCCGAGGATGATCCGATGCAGGCCAAGGCGAACCGGATGACGTCAACGGACGAGAACCGCCACCTGGTGTACGAGGGGAATGCGGTGCTCTGGCAGGCCGGGAACCGGCTGCAAGCGGACCGCGTTGTGATAAACCGGGCGCGGCAGGAGCTTCAGGCCGAGTCCAACGTGATCAGCCAGTTCCTCGACAAGAAGTTGAATCCTAAGACCAGGCGCCAGCCGGTCACGGTGGTACGGGCCAAGCGGATGCGCTACTCCGACAACGAGCGGATGGCGCATTATACGGGCGGAGTCCGGCTGGACCGTGACCTCATGAACGTGAAGTCGCGGGAACTGCGGGCGTGGCTGGATGAGGATTCCGCACTGCATCACGCCTTCGCTGATGGCGAGGCGGACATTTTCCAGGCGGACGCCGGAAGAACGCGGCACGGCAGCGGGGAGCACGCCGAGTACTACACGGCCGACGAGAAGGTCGTGCTCAACGGCGGAAATCCGCAGATGATTGACTCGGTGAAGGGCACCACGCGGGGCAAGCAATTGACCTACTGGTCGGGCAATGATAGCCTGCTGGTGGAGGGCGCGGTCACACAGCCTGTGTTCTCGGTAATCCGCCGCAAGTGAACTCTTCCAGTCCGCCGCATCAACTTCAGACCGCGGAGATCTCGAAATCCTACCGCCGCCGCAAGGTGGTGTCGGACGTGTCGATTTCGGTGACGCAGGGAGAAGTGGTGGGCCTGCTTGGGCCGAACGGCGCGGGCAAGACCACATCGTTCTACATGATCGTCGGGCTGATCACGCCCGACTCGGGACGTGTGCTCCTCGACGGCCGTGACGTGACGGATCTGGCCATGTACGAGCGTGCGCGGCAAGGGATCAGCTATCTTCCGCAGGAGCCATCGGTGTTCCGGAAGTTGACAGTGGAGGAGAATCTAATGGCGATCCTCGAAACGCTTCCGATCCCGTCCCGGCAACGCCGCGAGCAGCGGGACCGCCTGATCGCGCAGTTGGGACTGGAGACGGTGCGGCGGAGCAAGGGCTACATGCTGTCGGGCGGGGAGCGGCGGAGGGTGGAGATCGCGCGGTCGCTGGTGATCAATCCGAAGTTCCTGCTGCTCGACGAGCCGTTCTCGGGGATCGATCCGATCCAGGTGCTCGAGCTGCAGCGGATTATTTTTGATCTGAAGCGGAGCGGAATCGGGATCCTGGTGACGGACCACAACGTGCGGGAAACGCTCGCGGTCACGGACCGGGCCTATATCATCAACAGCGGGCGGATCTTCCGTGCAGGCACGCCGGAGGCGCTGGGGAATGATCCAGAGGTGAAACGGATCTACCTGGGAGAGTCGTTTACTCTTTAGTTTTGGTGGCCGGAGGCGCCGCGGAGACTTCCTGCGGGTGCGCGGTGACCCACTTGGCAAGAGCCTGGCGGAGCTCTTCAAGCCGGACAGGCTTGCTCAGGTAGTCGTCCATTCCCGCCATGAGGCAGCGTTCCCGGTCACCGGTCATGGCGTTGGCGGTGAGCGCGATGACGGGAGTGCGGCGCGTGGAACCTTCCCGCTGGCGAAGCTCGCGCGTGGCCGTGAACCCGTCCATCTCAGGCATCTGGCAGTCCATCAATACCGCGGCGAACTGGCCATGCGCCAAGGCCTCAAGGGCCTTGACGCCGTTGGGCGCGACGTGGGCCTGGCAACCGAGCATCTCCACCAGGCGCATGGTGAGCCTCTGATTGACGGTATTATCTTCGGCGATCAGAACGGATCCTGACAGGCGCTCCGGCTCCACGTGGCGGCGGCGGGGCCGGCCTGCCACGGCGACACCAAGGGCCCTCGCCAGGCTATCGAACAAGGCGCTCTCACGGACGGGCTTGACGACGGAGAACGCATCGTCCGGCCTGGCGCCGGTTTCCGCCAGCCGGATGAACAGCGTCCCCGGGCTCACGGTGCGCAGATCCCGCACCCACTCCCGCACTCCGACGATCGCCGCCTGGAACTTCGGCTCCGCCTTCGCGGTATTCATCGCGTCTTCACGGGTACGCACGGGGACCGGAATCAGGCCGAAGCCGCTGATCATTCCGGTGAGTGCGGCGCGCAGACCACCGTGCGGCTCAACGATCAGCACCGGGGTCCCTGCGGCCTGGGTCCTCAGGGCGTCCACGGGATCCAGCCTCGGGCTTGCGGCGTCGAGCACTACCGTGAACCAGAACTCGGATCCAATGCCCGGCGTGCTCGTGAAACCGATGGATCCGCCCATGATCTCCACGAGCCGCTTGGAGATCGCAAGACCCAAGCCTGTGCCCCCGAAACGGCGGCTCATGGATCCGTCAGCCTGTGAAAACGAGTGGAAGACGTGTGGCTGGCTCTCCACTGGGATGCCGATACCTGTGTCCCGGACCCGGAACTCCAGCCCAACCCCTCCGCCACACGCAGCTTCGGTCCGCCGCCCGAGTATCGTGACTTCTCCGCTCTCGGTGAACTTGACCGCATTTCCGGTCAGGTTCAAGAGAACCTGCCGGAGCCTGCCTCCGTCCCCTAAGGCCAGTCTCGGGACACTGGGATCGAGGTCGACGATCAACTCCAGGTCACGCCCTAGCGAACGCAGGGCAAGCAGTTCGACGACCTCTTCCACCGTCCGGCGGACTTCGAACTCGCGCGACTCCAACTCCAGCCTGCCAGCCTCGATTTTCGAGAAATCGAGAACGTCGTTGATCACGCACAACAGTGATTCGGCGGAGGTACGGACGACCTCGACGTAGTCGCGCTGGGCCGGGTCGAGCTGGCTGGCCAGCAGCAGCTCCGTCATCCCGATGACGCCGTTCATCGGAGTCCGGATTTCGTGGCTCATGTTGGCAACGAAATCGCTTTTGAGCTGGCTCGCCGTCTCCGCCTTTTCGAGCAGGGACTCCATGGCGCGGGCCTGGGTCTCGACAAGCGCCTTCTGTTCGACTACTTTGGCCTTTTCCGTTTCGAGTTCCGCAGTCCTTTCGGTAACGGCCTCCTCCAGGCGCTTTCTTTGCAGCTCCAGATGCGCGACGCGGAGTTTCCACGCCCAGCCAACCATCACAGCGGCGGCAATCCCGAGGAGGAACAGCGCCGGCGGACGCGAGTACCAGGGTGCCGGAATCCGGACATCGAGCGTGGCTGTGTTTCCCCATTTGCCCCCATGGGCCGCGGCTTCGACGAGGAACTCGTACGATCCACCTGGAATCCGTGGATATCGCGCCATCCTTTCGGTGGTCTCCACCCAATTCGATTCGAGCCCGGAAAGCCGGTAGCGGAACCGCAGATCATCTTCTCGCCGGAAATCGAGAGCAGTGAAGTGAAAGACCGCGCTCTGGTCCTTCACTTCGTGGCCGGTGATCAGCGTGGGTGTCAGCGGCAGGTACGACCCCTGGGCCGGAGGACGGTAGCGCGCCAGTCCACGGCTGGTACCGATCCAAACCGAACCCGCCGGGCCCGTGGCGATCGCATTCCCAGAGCAATCGTCCCAGATCAGTCCGTCGCTCTGGTCCATGTGGATCCAGCCCTCGAGTGTCATGACGGCGGCCCCGTTGTCACTCGTCGCCCAGAGCTGTCCATGGGCGTCGATTCCAAGCGCCAGAATCTTGTCAGACCGAAGGCCATTGGTCGAGTCCACATGTGCAACGGCTTTCCCGTCAGCAATGCGCGTGATGCCGAGAGCCTCCAGGTAGGCGGCCCAGACCTCTCCGTTCGGTTTGACTGCAAAGGCTCCCACGGCGTCGTGACGCAGGCCGTCTTCGCGAGAGATCCGCTTCCATTGTGATCCCGTTGCCGAGTGATAGAGCCCCCGGTTGCCGCTAGCCCAGACCGTACCGCGTGCGTCCACCGTCACCTGCCGGAACGCGCCGCCCTGTGGCAAGTCTTCCTTGGTAAACCGAACAGCCCCGTTTTCCAAAGGCCCGCGAAACAGCCCGTCCTGCGCTGCCAGCCAGACGCTGCCCGCGTGGTCAACCGCCACGCCCCGGGTATTCGGACTCACACCGGATTCCCGGCCGTAGCGCTGGCCGGTTCCCTTCTTCGGATCCCATCGCAGGAGTCCAGCGCCATAAAGCGAGACCCAGAGGGACCCATCCGGGGACTCGGCGATTGCCTGCACGCTGTTTCCTTCGAAACGCAGCCGCCATTGGCCATCCGCACCGCGATGAGCCAGTCCGCGGTCCGTGCCAACCCACATGTCGCCGCTCCGCGACCGGAGGACTGCGCGGACACCATCCGCGCCCAGCCCTTCGGCCGATGTCCACCCTTCCCAACGGCCGCGGCCCAGCCACCGGACCAGCCCGGCGCCGCGGGTGCCAAACCAAAGCGATCCGTCACGGTCTTCGAGGATGCAATGAACGCCATCAGCGGGAAATCCACGTTCGGAGTTGAACAGTTCCCACGAAGACTCCGTGTGCCGCGCGATTCCCCCGCCGGCGTTGGTGAACAGCTCGCCTTCCCGGGTGACAACAACGCTGCCCGTCAACCCAGCGGGTGGAAGCCTGCTGGTGCGGGTCTCAAATTCGGTCCGTCCAGGAACCATGGCGAGCACGCGCGAAGCGCTGCGCACCCAGAGCGTGCCATCCCTGCCCTCTGCGAAAGCTCCCCACCGGTCTTCGGGAACGTGGATTTCCCGGCCATCGGAGTAATCTCTCTCCGCCGAGGCGGTGCACAAGGACTCCCCGCACCCGAACCAGAGTTCTCCTGTCTTCCGGAGGTAGACGCTGAACACATTGGCGTCTGACAGGCGCCGCCACGGCCGTTCCTGGCCCCCGGCAAACAGCCCTTCCGAAGTCGCGAGAAAAACCTGGCCGTCCGCACCCGATGTGATCCCCGACACCACTCCCGCCGGAACCTCGGTGACCGGCTGGAATCGAATCCGGGGACCGGGCTGGAATTGCGCAAGTCCAGCTTGCGTGCCCACCCAAATGACGCCGTCAGTCGACTGGTGGACCGAGTAGATGCGGACGCTGGGGAGGCCTTCGTGGGTTCCGTACCGCTGGAACCGGCTGCCGTCATAACGGAACAGCCCGTTCTGAGTTCCGGCCCAGATATAGCCGGTGCGGTCTTGTGTGAGAGCCTGCACGACTAGGTTCGACAAGCCGCGGTCGCGTCCGTACTGCTTGAACCCGTAGCGGGGCAGTGTTCCCCCAGAAAGGGGGAGCCAGCCGACAGCCACGAGCAGTAAAGCGACCCGCATCCAAACGTACTTTCGGCGGTTCACCGTCACAGCGTTAGCCGGGCGATAGCCACGTTTTGCCATCCCCAGCGGCTGGCGTTCAGGTGGAACAGCAAATTGAACATCGACATCGCGGAACGGGCGGCAAGGGAGGGCGGGCCCGAAACGTCGGTGAGAAGTGCTTCTCCGCGGAGTTTCACCGCGAGCCGGTACAAGTTGAAGAACGGAAATCCCGCGCCCAATGACATCTCCACTCGGTAGCCGGAGGCGGCCAGCAATTGGGCCAGGGAACCAGGCGTATAATGCTGACGGTGGCCGATGTGGCGGTCAAATGCCGTCAACTGGGTATCCCTTTCACTCAGCCGACCCCAACCTGTTGT
>VFZX01000236.1 GCA_016871015.1 Acidobacteriota bacterium
CGCGGCGTGGAAACGCGATCCCATCGACGCGTTCGTGCTGGCGCGCCTCGAATCCCGCGGCATCCAGCCGTCTCCCCAGGCCTCACGCGAAACGCTCCTCCGCCGCGTCTACCTCGATCTCACAGGACTCCTCCCCACACCGGACCAGGTGCGTGCGTTCCTCGCCGACACCAGTCCGCAAGCTTACGAGCGCCTCACTGACGAACTCCTTCGCTCACCGCACTTCGGCGAAAAGTGGTCGCGGCATTGGCTCGACCTCGCCCGCTACGCGGACAGCGAAGGGGGAATCCAGGACTTCGCCCGCCCCTTCGCCTGGCGCTGGCGCGACTGGGTGATCCAGGCGTTCAACAACGACATGCCGTTCGACCGGTTCACGCGTGAGCAACTGGCAGGCGACCTCATCCCCGGCGCCAGTGTCGCCGCACGCTCCGCAACCGGATTCCACCGCAACACCGTCACCAGCCGCGAAGGCGGAATCGAACTTGAGCGTCTCCGCTTCGAGCAACTTGTCGACCGTACGAACACGCTCAGCTCGGTCTGGCTCGGACTCACCGCCGGATGCGCACAGTGCCACGACCACAAGTACGATCCCATCTCACAACGCGACTACTACCGCCTGATGGCGTACTTTGAGAACGCCGAAGAAAAGGACCTTGAGGCCCCGCTCCCCGGTGAGACGGGCATCTACCGCCAGTACGCCGCCAAGTTCCGGACGGAGCGCGACACGCTGGTCTCCGAGTACAAGATCGCACCCGTGCTCGCCGTCTGGGAACAGGGAATGCGCGACGCACGCGCCAATCCCGGCAAGCGTCCCAACTGGGATATCGCCTACGACATCTACTCGAAACTCGTTGACCACGCCGACCGGATCCTCGACAAGCCACCGCACGCCCGTACCCCGCGCGAACAGGACGCCCTCGTGGACCACTTCGCGAACCGTGGCAGCTCCGGCATCGGCACCAAGCTCTACAACGAGATGAAGCTGAAGGACCTCTCGGGCAAGCTGGAGAAGCTCGAAAAGCAGTACCCACGCCTCAGCACGCTGATGGTGATCGAGCCGGCGGCGGATCCCAAACCCACCCACATCCGCAAGCGCGGCAACTTCACGGACCGCCTTGATGCCGTGGATGCCGGTATTCCCGAGTCCCTCGCCCGCACTCCGGCGCCGGACCGCTTGGCGCTCGCCCAGTGGATCGCCTCCCGCCAGAACCCGCTCACGGCCCGCGTCGCCGTCAACCGGCTCTGGCAGGAGTTGTTCGGACGCGGCCTGGTCCGCACCAGCGAGGACTTCGGCATGCAAGGCGAGAAGCCCAGCCATCCGGAACTGCTCGACTGGCTTGCCGCCGAATTCATGGATCGCGGATGGAGCCTGAAGCACATGATTCGGTTGATGGTCACCTCGGCCGCCTACCGGCAATCTTCGGCCACGCGCAACGACTTGGCCTCGACCGACCCGTCGAACACACTGCTCGCCCGGCAGTCGGCTTTCCGCCTGCCCGCCGAGCTGGTCCGCGACGCCGCGTTGCGCGCCAGCGGACTGTTGAATGACAGCGTCGGCGGCGAGAGCATCCGCCCACCGCAACCGGAAGGCGTGGCCGATCTCCAATACAACACCAAGTGGGAGGAGACCACCGGCCGCGCGCGCTACCGCCGCGGGCTCTACGTCCACATCCAGCGGACCGCGAACTACCCGCTCCTGATGAACTTCGACGCGCCGGACCGCATCGTGTCCTGCTCGCGGCGCGAGTCCTCCAACACGCCGCTCCAACCCCTCAACCTGATGAACGACCCCGTCTTCGTCGAAGCGGCTCAGGCCCTGGCCGCACGCCTTGAAGAAGAGGCCAAAACGGACGCCGCCCGCGTGGATCTCGCCTTCCTGCTCTGCTATAACCGCCAGCCCTCGCCCGCCGAGCGCGATGCGGTCTTGAGCCACGTCGCCCGCCGTGGCGCGGACGGATGGTTTGGCGCCGCCCGCGCGCTTCTGAATTCCGCCGAGTTCCTCACCCGGGAGTGAACCATGACCCACGTTCTGCGCCGCCGCGACTTCCTCCGCACCGCTGCCGGAGGCATCGGTATGGCAGCGCTCCAGTCCCTGATGGCGCGCAATACCGGACTCTACCAGCCGAAGCCATCGCACTTCACCGGTACAGCGCGCAACGTGATCTTTCTCTACATGGAGGGCGCGCCCAGCCAGATCGACCTGTTCGATCCCAAGCCCGCGCTCACCAAGTGGCACGGACAGCCGTTGCCACCGTCGATGACGCAGCACCTCAAGTTCGCTTTTATCAAGCCGAACGCGAAGGTACTTGGATGCCGGCGTTCGTTCGCGCGCTACGGGCAAAGCGGCGCCGAACTGAGCGACTGGCTGAGCGCCTGGAAACCCATTGCCGACGACATGTGCATCGTCCGCTCGATGCACACCGACGCGTTCAACCACCAGCCCGCGGACATGATCCTGCTCACCGGCCACATGCTTTCGGGACGGCCGACCATCGGATCCTGGGTCCTCTATGGACTCGGGAGTGAAGCCTCCGACCTGCCCGGATTCATCGTCCTCTCCACTGGCCGCAACAACATGAGCCAGGCCGCGCAGTGGACCAGCGGATTCCTGCCGTCGAGCTATCAGGGAGTCCAGTTCCGTCGCAAGGGCGATCCCGTGCTCTACCTGTCGAACCCGCCGGGCGTCACCCAGCAGCAACAGCGCGCTGATTTCGACCTGGTAGCCGAGCTCGACCGCCACCACCAGCTCCGCAACGGCGATCCGGAAATCGCCTCGCGCATGGCTTCCTATGAGATGGCCTTCCGAATGCAGATGAGCACGCCGGACCTGCTCGACCTGTCGCGCGAATCCGCCGCCACGCGCGCTGGGTATGGTCTCGAACAGGAGACCACGCGCGCCTTTGGAACCAATTGCCTGCTGGCCCGCCGCCTGGTCGAAAAGGGCGTGCGCTTTGTCATGGTTGCCCACTCCTCGTGGGACCAGCACACCGACCTCGACAAGGAACTCAAGAAGAACTGCGACATCACCGCCGGACCCGTAGCCGCTCTCCTGCTCGACCTCAAACAGCGCGGACTGCTCGACTCAACCCTCGTCGTCTGGGCGGGCGAGTTCGGACGCACTCCCCTCGGCGACTACCGCAAAGAAGACGAAGCCGGCGCCGGCCGCGACCATCATCCGAGCTGCTTCACCATTTGGGCCGCGGGCGGTGGCATCCGTCCGGGCGTCACCATCGGCGCGACGGACGAACTCGGCATGACCATCACCCAGGATCCGGTCCACGCCAACGATTTGCAGGCGACCATCCTGCACTGCCTCGGACTCGACCATACGCGCCTCACCTACCGCCACATGGGCCGCGACTTCCGGCTCACCGATGTCCAGGGGCGCGTGGTTCAGAAGATGCTGGCCTGAAAGGATCACCATGAAGCTTCTCAGCCTCGCTCTTGCGTTTCCTCTGTTCGCCCAGGTCCCCGTCTGGCGCGACCTGTTCAACGGCACGGACCTCACCGGCTGGGTGAACGTCAACACCGATCCCGATACCTGGTCAGTGAAAGACGGAATGCTGGTCTGCACCGGCAAACCGATTGGCGTGATGCGAACGGACAAGCAGTATGAGAACTTCCTGCTCCATGTCGAATGGATGCATCTTGAACCCGGCGGCAACTCCGGCGTATTCGTCTGGAGCGACGCCGTGCCGGGCGAGAAGAACCGGCTGCCGAACGGCGTTGAGGTCCAGATGCTCGAGCTCGACTGGCCGAAACTGCACATCCGCGACGGAGTGATGCCGCCTCTCGCCTATGTCCACGGCGAGTTGTTCGGAGTCGGCGGGGTGACCACCACGCCGGACAATCCACGCGGGTCCCGCAGCATGTCGGTCGAGAACCGCTGCAAGGGACGCGGCGAGTGGAACACCTACGACGTGGTCGCCGTGGACGGCGTGATCAAACTGTCCGTGAACGGCAAGTTCGTCAACGGCATCCGCGCCTCGACCAAGAAGAAGGGATACCTGTGCATGGAATCGGAGGGAGCGCCCATCCACTTCCGCAACATCAAAATCATGGAGCTTCCGCCGGGCGTCACGTCCCCGGAGCCGTGACCTCACCGCGCCAGCACGTCCACGGAGTACCGTATTCAAGCCGGTCCGCGGGATACGGCAGCCTCTTAGGATAAAACGGCGACCGCATCAACAGCTCCCGCAGGATCGGAACCGATCCGGGCTTCGGCGCCTCCTTGTCGAGCAAGCCGGCAAGAGCGTCCACGTCCGGCAGTGCGCTGTCCTGTTTCCGCAGCGCTGCCAGTGACCTCCGTGCCTTAGCCCCCGCGCGATCCCGTCCCAGCGCATCCAGCGCCGCCATCACACCGGTGATCGGATCCAGCCGCGCGGCCGCGGTCAAGCGGTCCCAGATTGGCCGGTCCATCCGCGCTCCAGGCCGGATCACCTTGCCGTCGCGGAACTGCTTCTGCGCGGTGCACAGCATCCGGATGATCCGCAGCACCTCCCATGGCCGGATATTCAGCCGTTGCGCGGCAGACAGGTGATGAACCGGCAGCAGGTACTGATGCGCGAACTCCAGCCGCTCGCCCTGCTGTTCGAAGACAGCCACTGTCACGCGGTCCGGCGCGAGCCAAGTGGGAAAGGTAAGCGGCGGCTCGGTCCCCGGCATCGCAATCGACACCAGGTGCGCGCCGGTCTCATTCTCGACACGGATATGATGCGCGCCGTCGATCCCCTCGATCCCAAGCAGCGGACCTTGATACTGTTCATCGAGGAAATAGTACAGCGGCTGCTCGGACTCAATCGCGCCGATCAGGTACACCGAGCTCACTCCCGCCCCCACGTCATCGAAAGATGCGACTTCGAACTTTCGCAGCTTGCTGAACGTGGATCTCGGGGCCAGCACCCGCGATCCCGCCAGCAGCGACAGCCACATCGCCGGATCTCGCTCGGCCAGGTCCGCCAAGGTCTCTGACGGCTGCGGAAGCCCAGTGCCAGGATTGGCCGGAAGCTGTGATTCGATGCTCGCCGCCGCACGGCTTGCCACCCGCGTGTCGAGATCCAGATCCAGCGGCGAGTCGTCATCGATATCCACGACCGTCTTGCGCACCACGCGTCCATCCACCGGCAGCTCGACACTCCACCTGCCGGACCGGACCACACCAAGCTCCTCGCTCCCATGCACCGTCATGCGCTCGCCCGTTGCAACGTTGCGCATCCGCACCGCACCCACGGCGCTAAGCCGGCGGAGCGGGGGCGGAGCGGGCGGGGAAGCCGATCCCAAGCCGCCGGCGCTCTTGCGGAACTTCAACACCACGGGCTCGAACAGGTCGAGCGGCTTGGTTGAAGCCGGCGCGGATTGCTCCAGTGCGGCACCACCTTGCCGTAACTCAAACCGGTAGCCGGGAGTTGCAGGCGGTAGCGCCAGTGAGAAGTCCGGCCCGGTGAACTTGCGAGTTTCCCTCGTGATCCCAAGGCGGATCGTGAAGTCGAACTCCTCCGCCGCCCCCGCGTCCTCGACATGAACCTTGCACTCGCTCTCAACGGGCGGCGGGACCTGGTACATCAGCCCCGGACCGTTCTGCGGACCATCGGTCTCCTGGGGCCGGATCTCCTTCTTCACGTAGCTGGCCAGCAGGTCGAACTTGACCCAGATGTCCCCGTTTTCGTCGAACCCCTTGGCGCGCCCCGCGCCGTTCAGCCCCTTCAACAGGGCATCGCTGAACCCGCTGTGGATCGCCGCCACCTCACCGGGCACTGTTGACTGCAGTTTGTACCAGTTCGGACGGGTCAACTGCGCCGTGTTCTCCAGGTCGATCGCCAGACTCGCAACCTTCTGCGCGGCGTTCGGCAGCACGTTCCGGCACGCGTCCACGAAGAAGTACAGGTCGGACCCGCCAACAAACACCGTGATCACGTCGACCAGTTCGTCGAACCGGATACACCGGTCGCCCGAGATCTGAATGTTGCGGAAGTCGGAAGCGACCAGAACGTCCACTGCGCCGCCCGGCAGGTCACTCCGCAACGCAACGCCGTGCCCGGAGAAGAAGCAGAAGAACTCCGTAGTCTTGTCCTGTCCCTCGCTGATCAGATCGAGGATCGCGTCCTTAATCGCATCGCGCTTGGCGGCATAGATGCGGTTTGCCGGATGTCCCGCTGTCCAAGCCTCGTTGCAGCAGACATGGATGTTCTCCGCTGGAACCGCTTTCTTGTCCCTCAGCCATCCGTAGAAATCGAGCCCTCCCCGAACCGTGCCGGGCAGACTCGCGGCCAGCCCCTGCGCCCCGGGGTAGTTCTCGATTGCGATGATCAGTGCCCGTGGTCCGCTAGCCATGGAGAAAAGATAGCAGCGCCGCTGAGTCGACCGCCTGATTCCGCCACAGGAATCCGCCACCGGAGTGGACCCCAAGCAGCTCCGCCGTCCTCATGCTCACCACCGGACTCCCGGAGTTTCCACCCAGCGTCGAGCAGTCGTGGCCCCACTCGCTTTTGTGCGGCGCGACGCTCACCACGTCGCCCGGCGCGGCTCGCTTCACGCCGAACCGCGACCCGAAGATCGTTCCCACCCACAGCGGATTCCGTTCAGAGTCCTGGAACGGGAACCCGATCGCCACCACCGGATCTCCCGCTTTCGGTGCGGCGGCCGCGATGGACAACGAAAGCAACTCCTGCGCCGGAACTTCCAGCAGCGCCAGGTCAAGCGACTCGTGGACCTTCTTCACGCCCAGCACCGGCACCGGATCCGCATCCGGCGTGCCGAACTCCCGCACGAATCGCACCACGCACTGGCCGGACTCGAGCTTGCGGGTCCCCTTCGACACCTGGTCGAGCACATGGCGGTTCGTCACCAGCGTCGTCGAGTCCACCAGGAATCCGGTGCCGAACGACTCGCCTTCCACGCTGTCGATCCGCCCGATCGAGCGCGCGAACGGCTTGAGCTTCTCACGGAAATCGTCCCAGTCCGGGAACATTTCCTCGAAGTCCCGTGTCAGCGGATCCGGCTCGCCGCCGCGAATCAACCGCGCCGGACGCATGATCCGCAGCATCATCTCCAATGCCGCCAGTTGCCGCGGCGTGGGCTCGTCGCCGTTCTGCAGCGCTTCGAGTCCGGCCTTGGCCAGACCGCCTTCGGCGTTATCCGGCAGCCGCGACGTGCCGACTATGGCTCTTGCGCGCTGCAGCGCCTGGTCCGGCGTGGCAGTGCCGAACGTCCGTCGCACACGCGCCAGCAGCGGATGTGGTTGTACAGCAGGACCCGCCATGGCCGCCTCTACAGCACTTCCTTCGCCGCCAGCGCAATCCCGGAGGGCAGCTTGTACGTCTCCAGGCACTGCGCGCCGTCGAACTCGAGCGTCACGAACCCGTGGGGAATGTACCGCTCCTCCTCCCCCGGAATCGACGTGTTCGGGCCATCGAGCACCCGGCAACGGGGCGCTACGATTCCGTTCTCTTCCTTCTGCGGCAGAATACGCCATTCGAGATGCTGCGCCTGGTTGTCGAACTTGTCGCGGAACTCAGGGAATCCACCGTGCCCCACGCAACGGCCTTTGAATCCCCAGTCCGGATGCGGATCGTAGATCACGCAACGGTGCTCGTGTCCCCAGAACCAGGCGTGGATCCGGCCCGAATCGAGGATGTCCTTCAGTTGCCGGACCAGCTTCGGACCCTGGTTGTCTAACTGCGAGAACGGCTGGTGATGCGAGAAGAGGATCACCTTGCGGCTGCCCGCCGCGCGGATCAACCCATCGAGCCACGCCACCTGCCCGTCGGACATGCTGTGGTCCACGTAGGCCGAGTCCAGACACGCCAGCAGCCAGTGCGTATTCTGATAGGCGAAGCAGCTTGACTTCTGCCCGAACTCGCGGTCCACCGCTTCGATGTACGGCCTTCCACTCGAGTACATCTCGTGATTGCCGTTCAGAGCGCGCCGGATCGCGCCGTCCACCTTCGGAAACGTCTCCACAAGCCTCTCGTCGATCTCGCGCTGCGTGCCGGAATAATAGGTATCACCCAGGTGCATGACCAACCCGAAACCGCCCGCCGCGTTTTCAATGGACGTGGAGATTTCGGGGGTGCCGGACAACCCCGTGCCCCAGTCGCTGAACATCGCCAGCGGGAACTGGTCGGCGATCGGCGCGGCCACCGGATCCGGATCCCGGAAGTCGAACTTTCCGCTACGGAACAGCCGGCGCAGCCCAGTGCCGATCCAGGGGAAGACGTCGAGGCTGTCGAACTTCACCTCGTTGGTCGCGCCCGGCGCAGGGGCGAAATCCGTGTCCCCACCCTCTTCGAGCGCCCGCTCCACCAGGTACGATTGGATCCTTGACGCCAGTGCATTCTCCGACGACGACATCATCGCCGTGCCCTTGTCCTCTTCCTCCAGCCTGCCCATCGCATTGTTGTAGGCGGCGATCAGCCGTGCTTGTTCAAGCGCGTCCCCGGGCGCAACCTCTTGCGCGGCGCCCTGGACCGACTCCTGCTTCCGGCCCTCGTCCTTGTCCAGGCTAGCCTTCAGGCTCTTGAAGTCGATGATAGTGTTCCGGACCTTCTTCTCCATGTGGAGATAGTGTCCGTCCGGACCCCTCCCGTTTCACCCTTGAGCTAAAAATTGAACCTGCCGTTCACCGCCAGGATCCTGGTCCCGCCGGCACTCGTGATCCGCCCGAATGTCGCCGTGTTGATAGTGCTCACAGGATTGCCCCAATTCGGCGAGTTCGTGGCGTTTTCGGCGTCGATGTAGAATTGCAGGTCTTTCCGCTCCGCGATCTTGAATCTCTTCCCGATACGCAGGTCGAACCGGAACGATCCCGGCCCGAAGAAGACCGCGTCGTTCAGATTCCCAATAGTGCCCGGAACCGGATTGCGAAGCAGCAGGTTCCCATTCGCGTCCGCGATCGCGAACATCGCCGACGTCTCCCGGACCCGCTGAAGGTTGGTCAGGCGGGAGCGGTAGGGATCTTCAACGATCCGCAGCCCCTCGAAATATTCGACGCCGCTCCCTCCCACCTTCACCTTGAACGCGTGCGGATTGATCGCCGCCGCCGCGTCAGCCGTATTGTCCGCGGTGAAATTGTTGAACGACGCCCGTCCGGAATAAAAGCCCAGCGGCTCTCCACTGAACTTGTTGAAGATGAAGCTGACTTCCCAGCCGGACACGCCCTTGCCCTTGAACGGCAGCATGTAGATCAGGTTCGAGCGGAACACGTGCGTGCGGTGGAAGGCGAGCAGCCGCTTCTCAATCTGCCGGTTCCGGTTAGTGCGGAAGCTGTTCACCAGATCCTGGGTCTCGCCCTCCTCTTCGCCGATCGTGCGGCCCCAGGTCCAGTTGGCCTGGAACTCCAGCCCGTGCGAGAGTTCCTTGAGCACCTCCACTTGCATCGCGTGATAGGAGCTGTTGGAGAAGTTGCCCAGCAGGTACGCCGTGCCGAACTGCGGATTGGCCACCACGAAATTCTCGGGCAGACCCGCGCGCCGGAGAATCCCGCCGGGACTGCCCACCACCGTCGTGTTCAGGTAGCTGGCTACCGTCGCCGCCGCGTTGTTGGCGAAACTGGCCGGCTGGACGAACCGTATCGCGTCCGATCCCGTGCGGCCCGGACTCCCGTCCACCACTCCGAATCCGCCGAAGTTCAGCCCCCGGAGCGCATTGTCGAACAGCGGCGCTGATCCGCCGGACTGCACCGCCAGGTACGAATCCAGCACGCCGTTCTCAAAGATGTTCACCTCGTTGATGTTGCTTGCCCGCAGCAGCCGCGTCCCCTTGCTCCCAACGTACCGGACATCCAGCGTCGCCTTGCCAGGCAGCCGCCGCGTGAGCGACACGTTCCAGTTCTGGATGTACGGAGTCACCAGATTGTCGTCCCAGGCATACATCGTCTGGGCGCGGTCAGTCAGCGGGACCGTGGCCAGGGGCGCTTCCTGCGGCGCGAGGATCGGCATATTCGCAAAGTTCAGCGCCTCGCCGGACCGGAAATTGATCGTCGACCTCAATCCCGGCACGTCCGCCGCGTAGACGTCAAGATTTCGCAGTGAGTTCCGCTCGTAGGCCCACCCGTAGCCACCGCGAAGCACGGTCTCGGTCTTGAGCCCAGGAAGCTGCCATGAGAACCCGGCGGCTGGTGCGAAATTGTTGCGATCAGGCTTCATGATCGACCGGGAGGGATTCGGACTGCCGCGCCCGATCAGTTCCACCTGCGAAAGTGAACCCGGCGTGACCCCAGGACGGAACATCGCGCCGAAATCACGTCCCGAGATTCCAAAGATGCTGCCGGACCCGCCCCGCAGCGCCGCAGTCCTCCCGAGTGCGTCCCAGGGTACACCATAGTATTCCCACCGCGCGCCGAGGTTCAGCGTGAGACTGCGGCGGATTTTCCAGTCGTCCTTGAAGAACCACGAGTACTCGCGCTGGCGCCAGGTCCTTTGCCGGGGCTGGCCAGGAACAAATTGCGGCGACGTCCCGCCCGTAGCGTTAAATGCCTGGACCTTGCTGGCGAGCGTTCCCGTCAGGTCGTGCAGGATCGACAGGGCCAGAGCGCTATTCTGCCCGATCCCTGTGATGGCCGTTATCGGACCCGCTGGCAGGATTCCGGCTCCGATGTTCGCACGCGGGACCACGTCGAACGAGTTGAATCCGTTCGTGCTGACGAACCGCACTTCGAACCCACCCTTAAACGTGTGCCGTCCGGAGGTGATTGACAGCGAGTCGCTGAACTGGTAGACCGGCGAGATCCGCCCCTGCGGATCCTGGTTGGGAATCACGGCGGTGAACGAGGTGAACACGGGAAGAAAGCGCTGCTGGTCCTGCCGCGGAAGGATGTCATCGCCGAGTTCCCACGGCGAATAGAACCGGACCCAGGGGCGGTTGAACCCCGCGCGGAACTGGTTCAGCACCCGCGGCGTCAGCACGGAGTCAATCCCCAGCGACGCGAAATGCGTCCAGCTTGCAAGCTTGCCGCCGGGACCCTGCGGATACGACTGTGCCTGGAATCCGTTCCGCGTCTCGTCGGACTCCCGTTGCCAGCTCAGCTCCGCCCGGTGCCGGTCGTTGAAGTGGTGGTCGATCTTGCCGCGGAACAGATCCGACGGCGTGGAGCTGTTCCGGCTCCAGGTGAACCCAGCCGTGTTGAGTCCATCGCCCAGCCGGTAGTTGTTCGGCAACGGTGTGTAGTTGAGGAACCGGCGCGTCGTCCCGGTGGGATCGGGCTGGCTCCGCGCGGCGTCGAACTGGAACAGGTTCACAGTCTGCAGCGGCCCGCCCGCCCCCGCTGGCTGGACCGGGTTGCCGCTGAGATCCACCGTCGGCACCGCGGCCAGCGTGTTCCCATTTCGGACACCTGGAAAGTATCGGAACCGGCCCGCGCGCGCTTCCTGTGTCAGAACGGTGGTGTTGACCGCGGCGCGAGTTGCACTCCGGAAGCCCTCGTAGTTGATGTGATAGAACGTCTTGTTGCGCCGGATGGGGCCGCCGATGCGGCCCCCGAAATTGTTCAGGATCAGGATATTCCGTGGTGAGATCGGATTTCCGCTGGCGTCCTGGCCACGCTGGTTGTTGAACCAGGTGTTCGCATTCAGCACTGTGTTGCGGTGAAGCTGGAAAACACTCCCGTGGATCTCGTTCGTGCCCGACCTCGTGCGCGCCTGCACTTGTCCGCTTCCACGGCCGAACTCGGCGTCTGCAGGCGAGGTCACCACGCGGAATTCCTCAATGATGTCGATCGACGCGGATAGCGGTGAGAAGATCCCGGAGTTGATCCGGTTGTCCTGGACGTTGATGCCATCCACCGAGATGTTCAGCGCGCCGATCCGGGCTCCCGAGAAGTTGCCGCCCAGCACTCCGGCTTGCAGGGACACGAAACCAAGCGCATTCCGGCTGACCACGGGCAGACTCAGCACCTTCTGTCCAGTCACCACGCCGCCGATCGAGGTCGCGATCGTGTTGACCAGCGATTCATTCGTCGCGGCGACCTCGACCACCGTGCTCACCGAGCCTGGCTCCAGCGTGAAGTTCAACCGCAGCCGCGCTCCGATATCGAGCACGACGTCCTGGAAGGCGGACTGTTGAAATCCCTCGGCCGCGGCCGACACCCGGTAGCGGCCCGGCGCAAGCGACGGGAAATTGTAGACTCCGGCCTCGTTCGACCGGACCTCCGTCTTGACACCGGTCCGGGTCTCTTCCGCGGTGACCCGCACGCCGCCCATCACCGCCTGCGACTGATCCGACGTGGTTCCTGTGATCGAGGCCGAGGGGGCTTGTGCCCACACCCCTGCTCCCGCCGCCAGCAGCAGCAATGGCCGCATCGAAACCTCCCCAACTACGAGATCCTAAACCATCCGCAGGATGATTAAGATCAGCATAGCGCCAACCACGGCAAAGATGAAGCCTTTGATGCCGGTCGGCGAGCCAAATTATTTCCCTCCACTGATTTGCATGCCCGTTGGTTGACGGCATCCTCCGCTGCGTCCGCGTAGTGCTTCGAGGAACTTCGCGTCTCGGCACGTCTCTCCGTTCGATCCCACCACGGTTGGCCCGCCAACTCCGCTGCGGTTCCACCTCTTCTCCGCGCCCCGTCTCTGCGTCTCTGGTTCCGTCTTTTCGAGTTTGTTAACGCCCGCGCATGATCCGCGAACCCGAATGCGACAACTTCCACGTTGAGGATTCAGCCCGCCCTCAGTGCTCTTGGCCGGTTCATGCGCAGCATCCGCTTGACGTCGGCGATCTCGAACGGTGGATCTCTGCGGTGAATCACCGCGTGGCAGTTCGGGCAGACAGGGCGCAGGTCCTTGATCGGATTCAAAACATAGGCGCCTCTCGCGCGTGCTATTGGCTTGATATGGTGAACCTGAATGTAATCGGCGGCTTCCTGGCCGTACGTTTCCAAGAAGCTGAAGCCGCACGCGACGCAACTTCGACCGTAGTGGCGCAAGCACGCCTCACGTGCGTCCTGATTGCGCTCATAGGCGTTCACGGTGACCTGGCGTACAGATCCCTCCAGGTACGCAACCCCAGTATCGACT
>VFZX01000237.1 GCA_016871015.1 Acidobacteriota bacterium
GCACGCGTGTCACTAGGATTTCGCGACGACGCATCCCGCTCCCAATAGAATCAACGACCTGCCGCGACTCTCCGCTGCCAACTGTAGAAGACGGGTTTGGCGTTCGAACGCAAATCCGTCGACGCGGGCAGAGTGGCCCTGCAACACTTCATCCGCGACTTCCTGTTGATCTGCGTGGAGGGAGGCAGCCTGATCGTGGCCGCTCTGACCACGTGGCGCGTCGCCCTGCTCAACCGCCGGGAGCGGCAAGCACGCGAAAGAGCGGAAGAAGCCGAGCGCGAACAGCACCGGCTCGCCATGCGCGTGGTGGCGGCCCAGGAGGAGGAGCGGAAACGGATCTCGCTCGAGCTGCACGACGCGGTGGGGCAACTGGCGTCGGCGCTGGGAATGGAGCTGGGGCGCCTGGAGTCGTATGTTCTTGCTCCACCCGAGCAGTTCCACGCCAAAGTCGCCGAGGTCAAGGAGATGAACTCCGAAGTTGTCCGCGCGCTCAAGGAGATCGCCAGCGGACTTCGCCCGGCGATGCTCGATCAGCTTGGCCTCGGCGCTGCGGTCCGGTCGCATGCCCGCGAGTTCTCGCGGCGCACGGGAGTGGCCGCCGAAGTCCGGCTGGAGGGGGAATTGGAGGCTGTTCCCGAGCCCCACCGGACGTGCATTTACCGGATCGTGCAGGAGGCGCTCAACAATTGCGCGCGGCACGCCGGCGCGCGGCGCGCGGTGATCTCGCTGAGTGGCGCGCAGGACTCGGTCAGCCTCACCGTTGAAGATGACGGTGCTGGATTCGACGTCCGGAAGAAATCCAACAACGGACTGGGGTTGGTCGGCATTGCCGAGCGGGTGCGCGATCTCAGCGGAAACCTGAAGATCTCCTCCACACCCGGCAAGGGCACCGTCCTCGAGGTCCTGCTGCCGATGAAGGAAGTTCCGGCCGCGCTATGATCCGGATTCTGATCTGCGATGACCATGGAGTGATGCGAAAGGGGCTCCGCTTGCAGCTCGAGCAGCACTCGGATTTCGAAGTCGTGGGCGAGGCGGCGGACGGCCGCAAGGCGGTACAGTTGGCGGGCGAGTTGCAGCCCGGTGTCGTCCTCATGGATATCGGGATGCCCAACATGAACGGGATCCAGGCGTGCAACCAGATTGTGCGGGACCATCCGGACACGGGCGTCATCATCCTGAGCATGTACTCGGATGAGGAATACCTGCTGCGCGCGCTCAACGCTGGCGCCCGGGGATACTTGATGAAGGAATGCGCCGAAGGCGAGCTGGACCAGGCAGTGTTGGCGGTGGCACAGGGGAAATCCTACTTCAGTCCGGCGATTCAGACCGCGCTGCGGGAGGAGTACGTGCGGCAGTTGCGGCAGCGGGGCGCGGAGGATTCCTATGAGCTGCTGACCGAGCGGGAGAAGGAGGTGCTTCAACTGCTCGCCGAAGGGAAGTCGAACAAGGAGGCGGCGGTGGCGCTCGATTGCGCGGTGAATACAGTCGCCACCCACCGCATGCGGCTCATGCAGAAGCTCGATCTGCATAGCTCGGCCGAGATCGTTCTCTACGCCGTACGCAAGCGGATCATAATGTGAGCGCTGTCGAATAGACTAAACAGTATGGACTATCAGCAGCCGCTGACCGTGCTGCCCGAGGATGAAGAGCTGTTCCGCCAGGAGGTCCGCAAGTTTGCCCGGCAGCGGATCGCACCCCATGTCCGGGAGATGGACGAAAAGAGCCACTTCCGCGAGGAGCTGTTGCGGGAGATGTTCGACCTCGGCCTGATGGGTATCGAAATCCCCGAGGAGCACGGAGGCCAGGGCGGGACGTTCTTCGAATCCGTGCTGGCGGTAGAGGAGTTGTCCGCGGTGGATCCGTCGGCCGGGGTCATCTGCGATGTTCAGAATACGCTGGTCATCAACGCGCTGCTGCGCTGGGCAACAGCGGCGCAGAAAAAGCAGTACCTGCCGCGAATCGCGCGCGACACGTTGTGCTCCTACGCGCTCTCGGAGGCGGGATCCGGCTCCGACGCGTTTGCGCTTCAGACGCTCGCCAAGTCCGATGCCAGCGGCTGGATTCTGAACGGGCGCAAACTTTGGATCACCAATGCCCAGGAGGCGGGGCTGTTCCTGCTGTTTGCGACCGTTGATCCGGAGGCGGGCTACAAGGGCATCACGTGTTTCCTGGTCGAGCGCGGATTCCCCGGATTCGCCGTGGGCCGCAAGGAGGACAAGCTCGGGATCCGTGCTTCGTCCACATGCGAAGTGATTCTCGATAACTGCCGCGTGCCCGCCGCCAACATGATCGGAGAGCTGGGCAAGGGTTACAAGATCGCCATCGAGACGTTGAACGAAGGCCGGATCGCCATCGCCGGACAGATGACCGGACTCGCGCGTGGAGCGCTTGACGCCGCCTCCGCTTACGCCAAGCAGCGCAAGCAGTTCGGCAAGCCGATCAGCGAATTCCAGGCGGTCCAGTTGGAACTCGCCGGGATGGCGACGGAAGTCGAAGCCGCCCGGCTGCTCACCTACAACGCCGCACGGCTCCGCCAGACGCGGCGTCCGTTCCTCAAGGAAGCCGCGATGGCGAAGTACTACGCCTCCACCATTGCCGAGACGGTCGCCAGCCGGGCAGTTGAAATTTTTGGCGGCGTAGGGTTCACTAAGGATTATCCGGCTGAAAAGTTCTACCGGGACGCAAAGATCGGCCGGATCTACGAAGGGACCAGCAACATGCAGCGAATCACCATCGCCAAGCAATTGCTCTCCTAGGCTGCAACGCCCGCCGGAGATCCGGCATCCAAGGAAGAAGGGACACTCATGCGCATCATCGCCGCTACATTGACCGCCGCCACGCTGGTTTTTGGGGCGCCAGCCAAGGTTGAGCCTAACGAATCAGAGGTGCAGGACATTATCAACAAGTTCGCCGCAAAGGAGACGCAGTTCCTGAAGGCGCGCGAGACCTATACCTACCGCCAGACCGCGCGGATCCAGGAGGTCGAGGAGACCGGGCGCGTGATTGGCCGGCATGAGGTGGTTTCCGACATTATCTTCAGTTCGGAGGGCAAGCGTACCGAGCGTGTGGTGCGCGCGCCATCGCCTACGCTCCGCAACATCTCGTTGTCGCCCGAGGATGAACAGGATCTACGCTCCGTGCAGCCGTTCGTGCTCAATTCCCAGGACATCAACCTGTACCATGTCCGGTATCTCGGCCGCGAGACGCTCGATGAAATCTCCTGCTACGCCTTCGCCGTCAAGCCGAAGAAAATGGAGCCGGGCAAGCGCTACTTCTCGGGAATCGTGTGGGTGGATGACCGTGACCTGCAGATCGTCAAGACGTTCGGCCGCGGCGAGGGTCTGCGGAAGAAGAACTACGATCAGGCCTTCCCCAAGTTCGAAACCTTCCGCGAGCAGATCGATGGTAAGTTCTGGTTCCCGACCTATACGGTGTCAAACGACACGCTGATTTTCGACAGCGGTCTCACCCAGAAGATCAAAATGACGGTCAAGTACGAGAACTACAAGCAGTTCAAGTCCGACGTGAACATCACGTTCGGCGACGTCGCCGACACCACCCAAACAGGACAGAAGCCCGCCGAGCCGCCAAAGAAACAGTAACCCTTTGGATTCCGCCGTTTAACCCCGGATCGGCACTTCCCGCTGCGATCCTGTGGAGCGGCACGTCCGGGTGTGTTCTAATGGAAAATTCGCGGACTATGCCTGCACGCAAAATGACGCTCCGGCGCCGTTGGCTGGCGATCACACGCCGGTTGCGCGAGTTCCGGATGATCGCCAAAGGACTGATCAGCAAGGATCATCCGGTCCTGGCTCACATCATCCCCATGCGGCGGTGCAATCTCTCTTGCACCTATTGCAACGAGTTCGACGAGGTCTCCAAGCCCGTCCCCGTCGAGACCGTCAAGCGCCGGATCGACCACCTGGCCGACCTGGGCACCACGATCATCACCATCAGTGGGGGGGAACCCCTGCTCCATCCCGAGCTGGATCAAATCGTCGCCCATATCCGCAAGCGGGGGATGATCGCCGGTATGATCACCAACGGGTACCTGATGGTTCCAGACCGCATCAAGCAGCTCAACGCGGCCGGCCTGGACCACCTGCAAATCTCGATCGACAATGTCCAGCCGGACGAGGTGTCCAAGAAGAGCCTCAAGGTGCTCGACAAGAAGCTCCAGTTCCTGGCCGAGTACGCGGACTTCCACGTGAACATCAACTCGGTGGTCGGCGGCGGAATCCGGAATCCCGAAGACGCGTTGGCGGTGAGCAAGCGGGCCGTCGAGTTGGGATTCACATCGACCGTCGGAATCATCCACGACGGCGGTGGACAGTTGCGGCCGCTAGGCGACCGGGAGCGGGCGATCTACAGCGAGATCCGGTCGTGGGAAAAATCGAGCTATTCGCGGGTCAACCAGTTCCAGGAGAACATCGCCAGCGGACGGCCGAACAACTGGCGGTGCCGGGCAGGCGGCCGTTATCTTTACATCTGCGAGAACGGACTGGTGCACTACTGCTCGCAACAGCGTGGATATCCGGCCACGCCGCTGTTCGACTACACGAAAGACGACATCCGCCGCGAGTACAACACGGAGAAGGGCTGTGCGCCGCACTGCACGGTTTCCTGCGTCCATCAGATCGCCACGATTGACAACTGGCGGTCGCCGCAGACCATCCGTAAGGTCGCACCGGCGCCGGAGTCCCCGATCGACAGCCCACTGGTCCAGATCGAGACGGACTGATGCTTTACGCGCTGACCATTTTCCTCAGCGCCTTTCTGCTGTTCCAAGTGCAGCCGCTTATTGCGAAGACGATATTAGCTTGGTTTGGCGGATCCGCCTCCGTTTGGACCACCTGCATGCTCTTCTTCCAAGCGGTCCTGCTCGCCGGATACTTCTATAGCCACGTCAGTGTGCGGGTCCTGGCGCCCCGGATGCAAGCGATCGTTCACACGGCGCTGCTGGGTTTCGCCTGTTTGATGCTCCCCGTGATTCCCTCCGAAGGGTGGAAGCCGGGCGGAGGTGAGAATCCGACGCTGCAGATCCTGCTGCTGCTTTCCGCGACGGTCGGGTTGCCGTATTTGCTTTGTTCCACTACGGGTCCGTTGGTGCAGGCATGGTACGCGCGGCGGGAAGGCGGCAACGCTCCCTACCGGCTGTTTGCATTGTCGAATCTCGGTTCGATGCTCGCTCTTGTGAGCTATCCGGTTCTGGTGGAGCCCTTTATGGCGATTCCGAACCAGGCATGGATCTGGTCGGCCGGGTTCGTTTTGTTCGCCGTGTTCTGCGTCACGATCGCCTGGCGGAGCGCTGGATTCGCGGCCTCGCACGAGGCGGCCAACGATGACGGGAGCGAGGAGCCGGGGTTTGGCGTCAAGGTACTCTGGGCGTCCCTGGCGGCCTGCCCATCGCTGTTGCTGCTGGCCGTAACGAACCACCTGACGCAGGACGTAGCGGCGATCCCCTTCTTGTGGGTGCTGCCGCTTTCGATCTATCTGTTGAGCTTTATCCTCACGTTCGACGCGCGGGGCTGGTACAACCGGAACATCTTCCTGGTCCTGCTTGCGCCGGCGCTCGGTGGCATGGCGTACCTGCAGTGGAGTGACGCGCGGCTGCCTTCGATGCCGGTCACGGTCGGGCTGTTCGCGCTGTGCTTCTTCATTTGCTGCATGGTGTGCCACGGCGAGCTGGCGGAACGGAAGCCCGCGCCGCGGCATCTGACATCCTTCTACCTGATGCTGTCGGTCGGCGGCGCACTCGGCGGGCTGTTCGCCGGACTCGTGGCGCCGTACCTGTTCATCTCCTACTTTGAACTGCCCGCGGGAATCGCGTTGTGCGGAGTGCTGGCATTTCTAGTGTCGCTCGAGGAACCCGGCCAAACCTGGAGGCAGTCCGCGGTCTCGGTGAGCGGATTGGCCCTGTTGCTCGGCGTTGGCGGACTTTGGGTTTTCCTCGGGAAGTCGATCAAGGACGCCGTCGCTGGGTATCCGCTGGTGACGCGCAATTTTTACGGAACACTCCGGGTGAAAGAGGGCAGCGCCGGTGAGTACGAAGGCTACCGGAGCCTGCTGCATGGATCTATTAACCACGGCGAACAGTGGACCCACCCGGACCGCCGTCGCGAAATGCTGTCCTACTACTGTCCCGAGTCCGGAATTGGACGGGTGATGAGCCGCCATCCAAAGGACCGCCCGTGGCGGATCGGGGTGCTGGGCCTGGGCGCGGGCACGATGGCGGCCTTCGGCGAGCCCGGCGACACGGTGCATTTTTACGAAATCAACCCGCTGGTACCCCAGATCGCGAATTCCCATTTCACCTACCTGCCCGATGCCATCAAGCGCGGGGTGAAGCTGGAAGTGAAGATGGGGGACGGGCGGCTTTCGCTTGAGCGGCAGCAACCGCTGAACTATGACGTTCTGATGATGGACGCGTTCTCCGGGGATTCGATCCCCGTCCATCTGGTTACCCGGGAGGCGTTCCAGTTGTACTTTCGCCACCTCGTCCCGGACGGTGTCCTGGTAATGCATATCTCCAACAAATACTTGGCTCTAGAGCCGGTGGTAGGAGCGGCTGCGCAGGCGATCGGCAAGGCCGCATGGGTACTCGAGGCCGACGAGAACGATGAGGAAACGTGCTACGGCACGACTTATGTCGTAGTAGCGGGGTCCGCACGCACGTTCGAGCACGCTGCCTTCCAAGGCGGACACGTCCCCAAGCCCAAACCTGGGGTCGATACTTGGACGGACAACTACTCCAACCTGTTTCGAATTCTCAAATAAGCAGTGTAAAAAATCGTTAACAGTTGCAACGCGCCAGGGCGAAAAGCTGTCTTTAGCTTATAGATGCTGGAGGCAGTGTGAATCGGGCGCTACTCGTGGGCTTTTGGTGCTGCGCCGGGGCCTTTGGGGCTCCGTCGGCAAAATTCGACTCTGATGCCAGGCGATGGCTCCTGCGCAACGAAGTGATGGAGGCTTCGTTTCAACTGGGCCCGGCGGGGACATTCGAGTTCCGGGGGATGCACTACCTGACAGCGTCCCAGGATTGGCCCGCGGCGAAGTCCGTGGCCTCGGCGCCGATCCGGCTGACGCTCGATCAAAGCAGCTTCGACGCGTCCACGATGTACGTCTTGCTAAAGGAGTGGACCTCGGCGGCGCCCCGCGGCGGGCTGCGCCAGAACATCCTGCTCGAAGAGTCCCGCGGCCTGGGCAAAGTGCTGGTGGAGATCGATTTGTATTCGAATCTTGCCGTGCTTCGCCAGGGGATCCGCTATTTCAACACCTCTGGCAGGGCGGTGCACGTGACCGCGGCGAGTCCCGTACACTGGGACCTGCATGCGGCGGCTGCGTCCTACCGTGCCTTACGGGTGGAGCAGTGGATGCCCATGCCTGGTCCCAATCCGGCCGACTTCCAGCGCATCCTCTCCAACGTGGATCCCGGCGGGCGCGTCCTTCAGACCGCGAGCGGAGCTCACAACCACTATTGCTCCTGGATCGCGGTGAATGACGCAAGCGGCCAGGGGATTGCCCTGGGATGGGAGTTCGACGGCCGGATGACGGTCGATTTGCGCCATCAGGCATCGGAACAGACCCTCCAGTTTTCTTCCCGTATTTCTGGCTTGTACCATCCCGTCCCGGCGGGCGAGGAGTTCCAGGTTCCACGGGCCTTCGCGGCGCTGTACGCGGGCGGTCCCGACGACGCGGGATTCGTGACGCAGCGGTTCACCGAAGAAGTGCTTGCCAAGCCCTTACCGCCGGGGATGCCATTCCCGGCGGTCATTTGGGATTCGTGGGCCTACGGCCAGGGGATCGATGAAGAAACGCTGCGGCGGGAAGCAGCCCTTGCGGCCAAACTGGGAGTCGAGGTCTTTATCGTCGACCTCGGCTGGGCGCGGGCGCTCGGTGACTGGACGCCCGACCCGGTAAAGTTCCCCGGCGGGATGCGTGGACTGTCGGACTACGTCCACTCCCTGGGCATGAAATTCGGCATCCACTTCGCCTGGCCCGAAGCCGCACCGGACTCTCCGGTGCTGCGCCAGAACCCGGATTGGCGGTCGTCCGTCGATTACGATTACTATGGCGCTGACTCGCTGTGCCTGGCGCACGAGCCGGTCCGGCAGTGGATCGTGGCCGAGGCGGTGCGGGTGATTGACGAGACGAACGCGGATTGGATTCTCCAGGACGGCGAGAACATGGTGAAGGAGTGCCGGAAGACAACGCACACGCACCATCCGCTCGATAGCAACTACGCCAACGCCGTGGATGGGCTCGACTGGATCCTGAAGCAAGTACAAGCCCACCGGTCGCACGTGTTGTGGGAAAACTGCGAGAACGGCGGGAACATGATGACGTTCCAGATGGTGCAAAACTACGCCACCTCGATCCTCAACGACGCCTCCGGCGCGCGGGCCGCCCGCCAGGCCGCCTACGGTGCGACGTTTCCTTTTCCGTCCCGCTACAGCGACCGGTACATGCCAGAGCAGTCCATGAACGCCTACACGGCCCGCAGCTACCTGTTCGGCGGCCCATGGATCCTGATGAACAAGCTGGCGCTGCTGGATGCCCCGGACTTCGAGTACCTGGGGCGGGAGATCGCGCGGTTCAAGTCGATCCGGGAAACGGTGCGCGATGGTAAGATCCTCCACGTCACCAATCCGCCGGCCGAGGGGCGCACCGACGCCATCGCCGCGTACGATCCGGCCACCGACAGCGCCGTGGCCGTGGTCACTCGCGATGGGGCTGCCGCAGCCACGTTCGCGCTGCGAGTCGGCGAGTTCCGGCGCGACAAGAGCTACATCGTGACCTTTGCGGATGATCCCCGGATCCTGACCCTCACCGGGGAGCAGATAGGCAGGACGGGAATCAGTGTCCGGCTTCCCGAACGGTGGGGAACTGAGGTCGTGACCATCACGCCCGCTGCCGCCGATGGGCGGTCAAGGCTACAATAGCCTGCGGTGATCCGCCGGCACGCGCTTCCGTTCGCGCTGTTCTTCCTGATCTTTGCCTGGCGTGCGGGCAACGCACGGATCGGCGAAGGCTGGATCGATCCGGTGGGCAGGATCGCCGCCCAGGACGAGGCGGTTTACAGCCACGCGGCGCTGCGGATGGCCGAGGCCGGCGATTGGGCGACTCCGTTCTTCCTGGACCGGTTCTTCCTGTACAAGCCGCCGCTCGTGTATTGGACTTCAGGGCTTTCGGCCAAGCTCGCAGGGGTTGGAGCGTTTCAGCTTCGCTTGCCCGCGATTCTCGCCGCTACCCTGATCTGCCTGCTGGTCCTACATGCTGGGGGATGGCCCGCCGCGGTGGCCACCGCCACCAGCCTGCTGTTCTTCATCCTGGCGCGCCGGAATATGACCGACATGCTGCTGTGTCTGTGCATCGTGGCCGTGTACGCTCTGGTGAAGATCGATCCGCGGCTGGAACGGACCACGACCGCCTTCCTGCTCTCGATGGCGATTGGCGCGGCCGTCCTGGCCAAGAGCACGGGCGCGGTGATTCCGGCGGCCATCCTCGTGGCGGCCGCTGCCGTGCACCGGATCCCGGTGCGGCGCGTGACCAGTGTTTTCGCGCTGGCCACAGCGGTGGCACTGCCTTGGTTCATCCTCCAGTATCATTTGCACCCGCGCTGGTTCTGGAGCGAGTTTGTCGAGGTCGAGTTGCTGGCATGGAGCAGCAGCGCGGCCCCACAGACAACAGCGGAATCCGCTCCCGTATTCTACCTGAAGCGCCTCTGGTCCACCGACTGGCTGCTGTGCATCGCGGCGGCTGCCGGTCTCTGGCGCCGGCCCGATCCCGTCCTGCTGGCCTGGATCGTCATCTCAGGCGGCGCAGTCGCGGCGTACGGCTACCACAATGCGACCTACCTGCTGCCGCTGATTCCCGCTTTGGCGATTCTTGGCTTCGCCCGGATTCCCGCGTTTGCAGCGATCGCCCTGGCGGTGTTCCGGCTGCCTGGTCTGTACCAGCCCCCAGAGCCGCTCCCCACGGCCGCGCTGATCGAGCAGCGGTGTGAACGCGGACGGACCAATGACCTGATCCTCGTTCAGACAGCGGACGAGTTCTACGCGCCGGTGCTGCCCATGCCAAGAGTCCGCTATGCGTTTCCGGGGACTGGCCAGCCTCCGCCGGGCTACTCGCTCGACTTCCGTTCTCTTGGGGTAGCGTTGTCCACCGAGGAGTTCCTCGATTTCGATGCCACTCGCGCCAAGTACGGCCCCCGGCTGCGCGAGTGGGGCCTGCCGGATGACAGGGCCCTCGGGACGGTCATCGCCTATCCCACGAACGGCCATCTGACCCGCCTCATCCAAGATTCGCCGGGTGCGGACTTCATCATCCGGCGGGAGGACAGCCAGATCGTGCAGAATGCGCCGCATGAGATCCTTCGGGACGCGGCGGGCAACCTGCTGCTCCTGAGCCGGACAGCGGCCGATGGCCCCAAGCCCTCCCGCCCTTGCCGCCTGTAGTATCATCTCCCCGATGCAGCCTTCGCGCCGCGAATTCCTCGCGGCATCCGCTTCCACCGCCGTTTCCGCCGCCTCGCGCACGCCGAACGTCGTGATGATCTACTGTGACGATTTGGGTTACGGCGATCTGGGCTGCTACGGGTCGCCCATCCGCACACCGAATCTGGACCGCATGGCCGCCGAGGGGATGCGGTTCACTCACTTCTACTCTGGGAATCCGGTCTGCTCGCCGTCCCGCGCCGCGCTGTTGACGGGGCGTTATCCGGTGCGCGCCGGGGTCCCGCGGGTGTTGTTCCCGGGTGACCGGACCGGACTGCCGGACTCCGAACAAACCATTGCCGCACTGGTCAAGCCGAAGGGCTACCGGACCCAATGCGTCGGCAAGTGGCACCTCGGCCACATGCCCGAGTTCCTTCCCACGGCCCGGGGCTTTGACCACTACTTTGGCATCCCCTATTCCAATGACATGAAGCCGCGGTGGCTGATGGAGGACACCAAGGTCCTGGAAGAACAGGTGGAACTCGATGACCTCACGCCCCGGTACACGGAGCGGGCGGTGCGGTTTATTGAGCAGTCCGGTAAGGATCCGTTCTTTCTGTACATGCCCCACACCTATCCGCACATTCCGCTCGGGGCGTCGAAGAAGTTCCGCGGGAAGTCTCCGTTCGGGATCTACGGCGACGTGGTCGAGGAGATCGACTGGAGCGTGGGCGAGATTCTCGGAGCTCTCAAGCGGACAGGTGTGGATTCGGACACCCTGGTGATGTTCTCCTCCGACAACGGTCCGTGGTTTCAAGGCAGTCCCGGCAAGTTGCGGGGCCGCAAGGGCATGACCTGGGAGGGCGGCCAGCGAGTCCCGTTCATCGCCCGGTATCCGGGCCGGATTCCCAAGGGTAAAGTTTGTACCGAAGTGGGAAGCGTGATGGATGTCCATCCCACGGTCGCAAAGCTTACGGGAGCCACACCGAAGAATGCCGCCGACGGCGTTGATCTTTGGCCGTTGCTGAGCGGAGCCCGTCCGCGCCTGGACCGAGAGGTGCTGCTGTACTTCGACAACATGGACCTCCAGTGCGCGCGCCTGGGGCAGTGGAAACTGCATATCGCCCGGCACAACAACCAAGCCTACAATCCGGCACCGGTGGGCGGGCGGATGAATCTGCCGCTGGCCCGCCCGGAACTCTACAATGTGGTGACGGATACCGACGAGAGCTTCGATGTCGCGGCGGAGAATCCCGAGGTAGTCAGGCAGATCCAGGCGCGGATCACATCCGTGATGGCGGGCATGCCGCAGGCAGTGCAGGACGCGCATGCGGAGAATCTGCGGAAGCCGAGTGCGCCGGTATCCACCGGGTCGGTGAACCGGCCGGGTCCAAGGAATTGAAAGGAGCACAGCGATGAGGATCGGAATATTCATGTTGGCCGCCGCAGCGGCGTTCGGTGCGGACAAGGGCTTTACGTCCCTGTTCGACGGCAAGACGCTCAACGGCTGGAAGCTGCTCAGCAAGAGCCAGAACGAACGCGGTTACGTCGTCCAGAACGGCGCGATCGTATGTCCGCTTGATGGGGGCGGGAACCTGCTCACGGAAAAAGAGTACGCCAATTTCGTGCTGCGGTTCGAGTTCAAGATGGAGCCCGGCGGGAACAACGGAATCGGGATCCGCGCGCCGCAGTCCGGCGACATTGCCTACACCGGGATGGAGATCCAGGTGCTCGACCACGACCACGAAAAGTACAAGGGCCGTTTGAAGCCCACGCAGTTCCATGGATCCGTATATGACGTCCTGCCCGCCAAGCCCGGCGCACTGAAGCCGGCTGGCCAGTGGAACAGCGAGGAGATCATCGCTGACGGGAGCAAGATCAAAGTGACGCTCAACGGGAAAGTGATTCTGGATGGCGACCTGTCCACGGTGACGGATCCGGAAGTTTTGAAGAAGCACCCGGGAATCCGCAGGACGTCCGGCCATATCGGGTTCCTGGGGCACAAGTCGCTGGTTGAGTTCCGCAATATTCGCATCAAAGAGCTGCCTTGACACAACGGCACGAGCCGGGGCTATAATCGGGATCAGCCGGAATGGTGTTGTCCTCCGGCAGCCGCGACGCGCCGCCCTCACGAGAGAAAGGAGGACGGATGCAACCACCGAAGAAGTTGTTCGAGAAGGATCATGGATTCAAATCCATGGCCGACCGCGACCCGGAAGGCGTGGCCCGGGAATTCGGCGGGCTGGGATGGGACAAGCCGGTTTCGATCAAGGTTCTTCCGCGGTCGATATCGCTGCGGTTTGAAGTCGACCAGTTGATCGAGGCCATCATGGACTCCGGTGGTCTTCTGCTTCACTTCGAAGCGGAGAGCAATTTCGGCACCCCGGATGCGGATGAGGCATTGCGCCGGGCCGTGGCAGTTGGGCTGTTCTATGGGATCCGGGTTAAGCCCAATACTGTTCACTTAAGAACATTTTTGTGATATCCTGTTTTAGGGCGATTGCCTCCACAAGGAGGCGATCGCATGACAATCACAGCCGTCGAGTCTTCCAC
>VFZX01000238.1 GCA_016871015.1 Acidobacteriota bacterium
TCTGAGGCCCTCCAGCATCTCACTCCAGAACAAGTCCGCGCCTATTGCCGGAGTTGCGGATATCGGGCATAGCAGATGTATATAAAATGTGAAAATGCTCTAGGTTGCCCCAGACGGCCGGAATCCGGCACTGGCTGGCCACGGGCGTGAGCGGCTACGACTGGGACGAGGCCGCCACCACGCTGGAAAAGCAATACGGCGTCCTGTTGCTGCCGTTCAAGGCCGAGGAAGTAGACTCTGAGCTTCCCTTGTGGCTGGACCGTCTCGCCACCCAAATCCGGTCGGCGGAGGCCACGCGGACCGTGGATGTGGCGACGGTGTCGACCAAGGCCTGAGACCCAGCGCGAAGTCCGCCTCGCGTTGGACAATGGGACTCGATGAACCGACGCGAATTCCTGCCCGTCGCGGCCGCTGCCGCCAGCCTGCCAGCCGCCGATGCCAGCCGCCCGAACATCCTCTGGGTCACCTGCGAGGACATGAGTCCAACCCTGGGCTGCTATGGCGACAGCTACGTAAAGACCCCAAACATCGACGCACTCGCCGCCCGCGGACTCCGGTACACCCACGTCTGGTCCAACGCGCCGGTCTGCGCTCCCGCGCGCACCACGATTATCACAGGAATGTACCCGCCCTCCACCGGATCCGAGCACATGCGGTCCCTGGCGCGGCTTCCCGCGGGCATGAAAATGTTCCCGCAGTTCCTGCGCGAGGCTGGCTACTACTGCACCAACAACAACAAGGAAGACTACAACCTCGAAAAGCCGGCCGGAGTGTGGGACGAGTCCAGCCCGCGGGCGCACTGGCGGAAGCGCAAGTCCGGCCAGCCTTTCTTCGCAGTCTTTAACTTCACCATCACGCACGAGAGCCAGATCCGGCGGCGGCCGCACCAGCTCAAACACGACGCCTCCAAGGTGCGCGTGCCCGCGTATCATCCCGACCGTCCGGAAGTCCGTCACGACTGGGCGCAATACTACGACAACATCGAGACCATGGACGGGATGGTGGGCAAGGTCCTCGCTGAGCTCAAGGAAGATGGACTTGACGAGTCCACCATCGTCTTCTTCTATTCCGACCATGGATCCGGAATGCCCCGCAGCAAACGCTGGCCATTCAATTCCGGACTCCACGTACCGATGGTCATCCACATTCCCGCGAAGTTCGCACCGCTCGCGCCGCCCGAGTACAAGGCCGGTGGCGTGACGGACCGGCTGGTGAGCTTCGTCGACCTCGCACCCACGGTGCTGCGCCTGGCCGGGATCCAGCCCGCCGCCTACCACCAGGGACACGCGTTTCTCGCCGGATCCTCCCGCCATCCCCTGATATACGGGTTCCGCGGGCGCATGGACGAGCGCTACGACATGACGCGCAGTGTCCGCGATCACCGCTTCGTGTATCTCCGCCACTACCTGCCGGACCGCGTCTACGGCCAGCATGTCGCCTACATGTTTGAGACGCCGACCACCAAGGTCTGGCACAAGATGCACCAGGACGGGGCGCTGAACGACGTCCAGTCGGCGTTCTGGAGAGAAAAGCCGGCCGAGGAGTTGTTCGACCTCGAAGCCGACCCCGACGAAACCAAGAATCTGGTGAACTCGCCGGAGCACAAATCCTTGCTCGCGGTGATGCGGCGGGCGCAACGGGAACTGGCGCTCAAGGTGCGGGACACCGGATTCCTGCCCGAGCCTGAGATCCACTCGCGGAGCCAGGGCTCGACGCCGTACGAGATGGGCCATGATCCGGCGAAGTATCCCATGGAGAAGATCCTCCGGGCGGCGGAGCAGGCCACGCGGTTGGACACTGGAATCGACAAGGTGTTGAGCGGGTTCAGTGACACAGACAGCGCGGTCCGCTATTGGGCGGCAGTGGGTGTCCGGATCCGCAAGGCGGAACCGGGGGCGAGGACCAGGCCACACCTGGTGAAGGCGCTCTCGGACAGCTCACACTCCGTGCGCATCGTGGCGGCCGAAGCGCTGGGCCGGTTCGGCAGCGCGGAGGACACCGCGAAGTCTCTCGAGGTGCTGCTGGACTGCGCCGACGTCAACCGGCACGGCCCGTACGTGGCGATGATGGCGCTCAACGCGATCGACTACCTGGAAGCCAAGGCCGCACCGGCAAAAGAACGGATCCGCGCCCTGCCCCGGGACAACAAGGATGTCGACCAGCGGATCAAAGGAAAAATTGCGAACCTGATCGAAAAGATTCTCGCCGGTCTGGCCTGACGGCTATCCCGGAAAGTACCGCTCCAGTTGCGGGAAGATCGCCTGGATGAAGCGGGCCGAGGACTCTTCGGCCTGCTCGGCGGAAATATTGTCGGCCGGAAGCACCACCTTGACAATCGAGGTATCGGACCGGTTATAGCGGATCCCGTCAGCCACGACCCAAATCTGCGCCCAATACTCGCTCGCCACCACCCGGTTGTGCGACAAGTAAAAATACAGGACCATGCTCTTGTTGGTCCCTCGCTGGACGAGGTACCGGTTCACCTCAATCGGCGCCCGTCCCGGAATGTCGACCCAACGGAATCCCTTCCGCATCGCCTCCCAGCCCGAACCCGGCAAACAATTCTGTGGCGAGTGCGGCTTCTGGCCATACCTCTGCGACTTGAAATAGGCCATGAACAGGTGGATCTCGCCCGGGACACCGGGGCCGGTGTAACTGCGCGAAAGGGTGTCATCCGCCTTGAGCACATCCTGCACCTGCTGCTCAATCGGGAAGTTGCGAACCGCGCGCCACGGCCCTAACTCAGCGGGAAACTCCGCCAGCGGACGGACCAGCGGGATCAGTTCCGTGGTCCGGAACCTGCCGTAGAACACCGCGGCCTGCAGCACCAGCAGCCCCGTCAGCAACTGCGCCGGGCGGGACCATAGAAACGCGAATCCGTTCAAGTGAACAACTCCTTGAATTTGTCGAGTAGTCCCTTGTCGCCGGGCTCCTCTTCATCAGGTAGCACGTCGCGCAGATTCTCCAGATAGCGGCGCTGTTCCCTGGTGAGCCGCGTTGGAATCCTGACCTGCACGTGCGCGACAATGTCGCCCCGGCCACCGCCGTTTAAGTTGGGCACGCCGAGCCGTGGCAGACGGATCTCGGTGCCGGGCTGGGTCCCCTCGGGGACCTTGATCTTCTGGGGGCCATCAAACGTCAGCAGGCTCATTTCGGCGCCCAGCGCCGCCTGGGCCATGTTCACCGGAATGATGCAGTGCAGATGGTCCTCGTGCCGTTGGAACACGGGATGGTCGCTCACCCGCAAGACAACGTACAGATCGCCGGGACGCCCGCCAGTCTTGCCGGGATGCCCTTCGCCCTGAAGCTTCAGGCGCGTCCCCGTGTCGACCCCGGCGGGAACCGTGATCTTCAGCTTCCGCTCGCTTCGCGTGTGACCCTCGCCACGGCACTGGATGCAGGGCCGCCGGATGATCTGGCCCCGCCCGTTGCACTGGCCGCAGGTACGCCGGATCGAGAGGAACGACTGCTGGTAGATGACTTCACCCCGTCCGCGGCAAACCGGGCACGTCGTGATCCCGTCGTTGGGCTCGGCGCCGGTACCCGTGCAGCGCGTGCAGGTATCCAGGCGCGGGATTTGGGCTTCGATCGCGGTTCCGCGGACCGCATCTTCCAGGCTGACGGTGAGGTCGTAGCGGATATCCTCGCCGCGCGCGGGCCCGCCCCGCCGCCCGCGCCCGCCGAAGAGATCGGTGAACCCAAAGAAGTCGCCGATGATGTCACTGAAGTCGGCAAAAGTCGAGGGATCGAACCCGGGACCTCCGGGTCCCGCTGCGCCCTGGAGTCCCTGGTGGCCGAACCGGTCGTAGGTCGCGCGCTTCTGTGGATCGCTGAGGACGGCATAGGCTTCGGCCGCCTCTTTGAACTTCTCCTCAGCGCCTTTGTCTCCGGCGTTGCGGTCCGGATGGTACTTGAGCGCCATCTTGCGGTACGCCGTCTTCAGTGCGGCGTCGTCCGATCCACGCTCGACACCGAGGACTTCGTAGTAGTCGCGCTGGGTCACGGCTTGACCGCCACCTTCACCATCGCCGCCCTTAGCAGCCGCCCCTTGAAACGGTAACCCCGTTGCAGGTCTTCGATGACGGTCTGGTCGTCGAGGTCGTCCCGCTCCACCTTCTGGACGGCGTAGTGTAGCGCGGGATCAAACGGCTTCCCGGCGCAGTCAATCGCCTCAAGGCCGAGCCGGGTCAGCGATTCCAACATGCGCTGGTGAATCAACCCGATGCCCTTGGCGTACTCCTGGACCGCCTCCTGGCCCTCAGCCGCTCTCAGTCCGCGTTCGAAATCGTCGAGCATCGGCAGCAGCGCCTTGCACGTGTCCATGGCTGCATACTCGGCGAAGTCCTGTTTCTCGCGCTCGGTCCGCTTGCGGAAGTTATCGTAGTCCGCTTCGCGCCGCCGCACCAGGTCCTGCAGCTCCGCCTTCTCGAGCGCGAGCTTGTCGTACTCGTTGGACATCTGCTCGAGTTGCGCCAACACCGCGGCCATTTGCGACGGAGCCGCATCGCCCTCCGTTGCCACGGAGACATTTCCCTCTTCAGTGTTATTCATTGAGACTCTTGAGATATGGATCGGCTGTCAGGCCGGAAGGCTGGAGAACGCGCGGCCAACGTGCAGAACCGCCGACATCACGCGTGAATAGTCCATCCTCATCGGACCCAGCACAGCCAGTTTGGCGGGCGTTCCTCCCGGGAGCATTACTGTCACGCCGATCAGGGACAGCTTGCCCATTCCCGGCGCATCACCATCGAGACCGATTTTCACCCGGACCGGACCGGTCGACTGGCCCGGCTGCGGCGGCTCCTCGAGGAACTGCTCGAGCAGCCGCAACACCAGCCGCTTCCCTTCCAGTGCGCGGAGCAGCTCGCGCAGATGCTCGCGGGTGAGATTGAGATCGAACGCGGCAACGTTGGCCGCCCCATCCAGACGGACCTCCGGCTGCATGTCGATTTCGAGCAGCCCCTTGCGGTAGAGCAGGACCAGCCGCCGCAGGGTCCTGTTGTACTCGGCGGCGGTTTGATCCAGCCGTGTCTGCAGCTCACGCCGCACATCGGAAATCGCCCAGCCCCGGAATTCGAAGTTGACGTAGTTGCGGACCGCCGCCAAATCGTCTTGGGACACCGGCTCGTCGAGATAAACAACGCGGTCGCGCACCATCTTGTCGCGCGTCACGACGATCATCAGAACCCGGCGCGCCTGGAGCAAAATCAACTCGATCTGTTCGAGCGTCTGGCTGGTCGCCGGCAATGCGGCAGTGATGCCCAGCCCGTCGGTCATCTCGACCAACATGTGGGAGCAGCGCTCGACGCGCTTCTCGACGCTGCCCGCTTCATTCAGGCTCTGCCGGATGCGGTCCACTTCGGTCGTCGAAACCCGGTGCGACGGCAGCCCGTCCACAAAGAGCTGGAATGCCTTCTCCGTCGGAATCCGGCCCGCGGAGGTGTGGGGTTGCTGCAGGTATCCCTCAGCCGCCAACTCGGCCATGATCATCCGGATGCTGGCGGAACTGACGCTAAACCGGCGCAGCTTGGAGATATCCCCGGACGCCACCGGCTGGCCGCTTTCGATGTAGCTGTTCACGATGGAGCACAGAATCTGCTCTTCCCTCGTTTTGAGCTGGCCCTGTTTGGTCATCTGTTCCCGGATCAATACCTGTCCTCATTTTACGGAATCCGGGAAAGGGCAGCAACCGGCCCGCGGAATCCCACGGGCCGGTTTTGTTGGCAGCGCGTTGTTGAGAGGCGCTTCTACTCCTCGGGACGGGGGAAGAAGTTCGGCCGTGCCTGCCGCATCGCGGTCCGGATCCGCTCGAGCTTGTCGCGCTGGGCCGGCGTCAGGACCTGGTACACCTTGGCCTCCGTCACCAGTTGCGCGCCGTGCAGTTGCGCGAGCAGCGTCGCCGAGCTCTGTGCCAGGCTCCGCAGCTCCTGTTCGGACTTATTGGCCTTCACCGCCGCCAGCTCCTGCTCCCGGAGCGTGCGCAGTTGATTCGCGAGCGCCTGGCTGCCCTGCATCGCCTGGGTGACGATCGTGCGGACCTGGGTGCGCTGTGCGTCCGTGAGATCGAGCGCCCAGCCGAGCATTCCGCCGAGCTGCCGCGCCAGTCCACCGCCATCGGGGCCACCAGGACCGCCGGGTCCGCCCCGTTGTCCTCCCTGTGGCGGACGCCCGCCGCCCGGGGGCTGTGCCAGCGCCACGCTCGACAATCCAACAGTTGAAATAACGGCTAGAGCCGTCACTCGAATCCAGTTAAAGTTCATGTTTTTCATTGGACGTTTTGTCCTCCTGATCCGAGACTAGCGGGTGGATCTTAAGCCGGTATTGGTTCCGTGCAAAGCTTCGTAAACCTGTATTTACAAAAACTTACGATCGCCACCGAAACTCGCGTGATACAGTTTGGTCGTGCGGGTTCTCATCATCGACGATGACACTGAGCTGTGCGCGCTGCTCGGGGAGTTCCTCCGCCGCGAAGGCTTCGAAGTGGCCGCCGCTCACGACGGCCTCCAGGGAGCCGGGATGGCGGTGACCGGCGCAGCCGATATCGTAGTGCTCGACGTCATGCTGCCGGGCGCCGACGGTTTCAAGGTGCTCAAACAGATCCGCGAGAAAAGCCGGATCCCGGTGATCATGTTGACGGCCCGTGGCGAGGACATCGACCGCATTGTCGGACTCGAACTGGGAGCCGACGACTACCTCCCAAAGCCATTCAACGCGCGCGAGCTTGCTGCCCGGCTCCGCGCCATCCTCCGCCGCCTGGAAGCGAAGCCCGAACCCGCGGGCGCGATCCTCGCGGTCAATGGCGTCGCGCTTGACCCGGCCACGCGCATGGTTCACTGCGACGGCCATGCGATCGAGCTCACCACGTTCGAGTTCGACATCCTCCATCACTTGATGAAGGCGGCCGGGCGTGTGCTGTCCCGCGATGATCTGATGGAGCAGTTGTACCAGCGCAAGTCGACTCCCTTTGACCGCGCCATCGACGTCCACGTGAGCCACCTGCGGCGGAAGCTTGAAACTACGCGGCCGCTCATCAAGACCATCCGCGGTGTTGGATACCAGTTCTTGCGATCGAGCGAGGATGAGAGAGAGTGAAGAGCCTCTATTTCAAAGTCCTCGTCTGGTTCCTGGCGACGGTGCTCATCACCGGAGTCGGACTGCTCTGGGTCGGCTCGATCTTCGCACCCGACCGCACAGGACCACCGCCATTCCGCCGGCCGTCGATTATCCAGCTTGACTCGGCCCGTAAGGCGTACGAGTCGGGCGGGGCAGAGGCGCTTCGGGATCATCTGGCGCTGCTCCGCGACATTGCCGGAATTGAGGCCGCCGTCACCGACAATCAGGGCAAGGACCTGGTGACGGGTGAGGATCTGTCCGGCGCGGTCAGGCGCATCCACGGACCGCGGCTCCTGCCGCTCCCCGGACCTGTGCTTCACAGCGGACGCCCGATCGCCGGACTGGCATCGCCCGACGGCAAGTATTTCCTCCTGTCGCTGAATCCCATGGGCCCGCGCAGTGGTCCTCCGTTCCTGCTTCCCGCCCAGATCTGGGTGTTCATCTCGGTTGGACTGCTGGTGTTTGGCTTGGCGTACTACGTCACCGCGCCCGTACGCCAACTTCGCGACGCAGTGGAACAGTTCGGCGCGGGCAATCTCACGCGCCGCGTGGACGTGAAGCGGTCCGATGAACTGGGCCAGCTTGCCTCGTCCTTCAACGCGATGGCCGGGCGCATCGAGCACCTGGTGGATTCGCAGCGCCGCCTGTTGATGGACATGTCGCACGAGCTGCGGTCGCCTCTGACGCGCCTCGGACTGGCGGTTGAACTTGCGCGCGAAGGGGGCGACACGCAGTCCGCGCTCGACCGGATCCAGCGCGAGGCCGACCGCCTGAACACGCTCGTTGCCGGGCTCCTGCTCGTGACACGCGGCGAAGCTGATCCCGCAGCGCTGCGGTTTGAGCGTCTGGACCTCAACGAACTGCTCGGATCACTGTCCGCCGACGCGCGCCTGGACGCCGAGGCCAAGGGCTGCAGCGTGCGCTATTCCGGAGTCCCGGCCGGGATCAATGGCGATGAAGAGCTGCTCCGGCGGGCGGTGGAGAACGTGCTGCGGAATGCGATCCGCCACACCCCGGAGGGATCGGCCGTCGACATCTCGCTCGAAAAGGCGGGCGCCGAAGCCGTGATCAAAATCCGGGATCAAGGCCCGGGAGTGCCGCCCGAGTCGCTGCCGCTCCTGTTTGACGCCTTCTATCGCGCCGCCGCAACCGGTGGATTCGGTCTCGGACTCTCGATTGCTCAGCGCGCCGTTGCACTGCACCGTGGCACGATCACGGCGGTGAACGCATCGCCTGGATTATTGGTCACGTTGCGCCTTCCGCTGTGATCTGGCGCGCACAAGATTGTGAGCGGCGGCCTTGTTCGCCGGATCGATCGCGAGTGCTTCGCGGAACCGGGCGGCGGCTTCTGGCAGGCGTCCTTGCGCGGCGAGTGCCGCGCCGAGGTTGATGTAGGGCTCGGGGACGTCGGGATCGAGGTCAATGGCCTTCGTTAGCGCCATGTGAGCTTCAGCGTGACGGCCCGAGGCGCGGAGGGCTTCGCCGTAGATGGTCCACAACACCGGATCATAGGATGATGGCCGCTCCGGGGTGGGAAATCGTGCCAGAGACCGCCGCCGCGCCTGAGCGGCCGGCGAAGGATCCGGAGCCTCACCATTCGCGATGCGCAGATAAATCCGGTCCTCCGGGCCGAGTTGTGCAGGATAGTAGGCAACCACGCGGCCGTTGTACGAGGCCGGAGCGGCGTGAAGGGAACCGGCGAAGTGGCGCTGGATCTTGTGGTCGGCAATCGTAGTCCGCGGCGCGTCTTCGGGACGCCGTTTGGGCAGATGGCATCCGCCGCAATCCTCACCTTGCCGGTGAGAGGCCGCATGGCAGTTGGCGCACGCTCCGTTGTTGGGACGCGCCGGCTCGTGGGGATCGTGGCACGTGGTGCACGTCATCCGTCCTTCGCTCTGGATGAAGCACTTGGACTGGCGCAGCCGGTAAACCGCGCTCACCACTTCAAACTTGTCCTCGCGGCCAGTGCCGGGAGCATGATCGAAGTGCAGCATGTAGCTCGCCAAAGGCCGGGCAGGATCGTAGGAAAAGAACGCCGCGCCGGACCGCCGAAGATACGCCGGCAAGGGCTCCGACGTTGTTTCGAGATGGCACTGCATGCAGACTTCGAGCTGCCGCGCCGGAGTGAGCCGCGAGGGATTGAGAATCGACCCGCGGGCCGGGCGGGCTAGATGCTCCCGCGCGTCTCCATGGCAGCGGGAGCAGTCGATGCCCGAGGGCAGCTCCTTTGGGTACACGGGATCGGCGGGGTCGGATTCAGAGGCTGGATACCCGTTGTGGCAAAACATGCAGTCATAGCCAATCTTGCGCTGGAAGTGCGGCTGATCCGGACGGTCGTAGCCCGGCGCCATGTCCCAGAACCCGCCGCGTTCCGCATACCAGGACACAGGCATCGCGAGCAAGCGGTCCCGCGGCGTGCGGTGGACGAAGCTCCGCGCGTGGTTGCCCGAGCCAAGCATGTAGTGGACCTGCTTGGCGAGCCTGTGCCCCCCGCCCCCTCGCTCGATCATGAACCGTCCGCCTGCGCGCGACATCGTGAATTCGGAGTTCGACGGCGCGTGGCGCAGAGTGGCGGTAGCGGCGAATCCGGGGATACCGGTGTCTGGCACTGGCGCGAACGAACGCGCCATCCCCGTTGTCCGGTAGGATTCCACTTTCGCCCGGTGGCACGGCAGGCAGGACTCGCCGATCGCGCCCGCCGCGGCCGCGGACCACACGAGAGAACTTGCCAGCCGTGATAACGTAACAACCATGCGATTCGTTCTCATGGCTCTCGCCGCGGCATCCGTTCTCGCGGCGCAGAGCAACCCCATTCAGCCTACCAAGACGGTGAAGCTGTTCAACGGAAAGAATCTGAAGAACTGGTACACCTGGCTCAAGGAGTTCAAGTACGAGGATCCGAACAAGGTATTCTCAGTGGCGAACAAGATGATCCGGATCAGCGGCCAGGACTGGGGCGGGATCGCGACCCGCGAGTCTTATCGCGACTACCATCTCATCGTCGAGTGGAAGTGGGGTGGCAAGACGTGGGCGCCACGCCTGGACCGCGCGCGGGATTCCGGAATTCTGGTCCATGCGGTTGGTGAGGATGGCGCATACGGAGGCATCTGGCTGGAGTCGATCGAGTCGCAGATCATCGAAGGCGGCAGCGGCGACTTCATTATGGTGGGCGGGAAGAACAAGCCGAAGATGACCGCCAAGATCCAGACCATCGGACGCGAGGCCTACTGGGTCCGCGATGGATCCGGCACGCCGGTGACCAAGGAGAGCGGCCGGTTCAACTGGTGGGGCCGGGATCCGGAGTGGAAGGACGCCGTCAACTTCCGCGGCAAACAGGACGTTGAGAAGGCTGTCGGGGAGTGGAACCGGCAGGAGGTGATCTGCGACGGCGGCAAGATCACGAATCTCCTGAACGGTGTGGTGGTGAACGAGGGATACGATTCCAGCCATACCGCAGGCAAGATTCAAATCCAGTCAGAAGGCGCCGAGATCTTCATCCGGCGCGTGGAGATCCGGCCGGTTACGCGAGCACGTCCTTAACCTTGGCGAGCAGCGCGTTCAGTGTGAACGGCTTCTGCAGAAACGCAGCGCCGGCGGGGACCTTCTCCGCTTCGGGTCCGGTCGCGCCCATATAGCCGGAGATCAACAGGATTCTCGTGCCCGGGTGCGACTGTTGAATCGCGTGGGCGAGTTCGATGCCACCCATCTCGGGCATCACGACATCGCTGAGCAGCAGGTCGATCTTGCCTTTGTGGGCGTTGGCGAGTTCGAGTCCTTCCCGGCCGTGGGACGCTTCGAGCACCTCATACCCTTCGCGCAGCAGCACCTTGCGGAGCAGAGAGCGGATTCCGGCCTCGTCGTCCACAACCAGCACCGTGCGCCTGGGCGGCTCCGGAGCCGGTGGCGGGGGCGGCGGAGGCGGCGGTGCGGGGGTTGGCGCAGGCGGGGGCGGAGGGGGTTCGGGCGCCAGGGGCGCGTCTGCCTCAGCAGGAACTTCCTTTGTTCGAGGGCGGTTCAGCGCCTCAAGGAACACCGGCGTGAGCGCGGGCATCCGGGCCGCAGGGGATGAAGCCGGCGGCTCCTCGACCGCTGCGGAAGACAGAGGAATCAGAATTTCGAAGCTGGTGCCCTGCTTGAAGTGAGAGCGGACTTCGAGATCGCACCCGATGTCGCGCAGCGATTGATATAGCACCGGAAGCTTCTGCCGGACCGGGTCGGATGAGGCATCCGGTTCGAACAGCCGGCTTAAGACATCCGGGTGAATGGCGATTCCGGTGTCGCGAATCTCGAGGCGGACGAACGAGCTGTCGGGAAGGCTCCACGGCATCCCCACTTCAACGTGAGTCTCCTCGAAGGGCGAGGTCTCAATCGTCACCGTTCCGCCGTTGTGGAGGCTGCCCAGCGCACGCGACACAATGGTCTGCACGGCGCTCCGCAGCAGTGCGGGATCGGTCCGCACAGCCGCTCCTGCCGCGTTCAGATTCATCGTCAGTGCAACCTGGGGAGGAAGCAGCTTGCGGAGTTCCGCCTTCATGCCTTCCACCAGCGGATCGATTCCGGTGCTTGTGAGCTCGGCAGGCGCACGCTTGGTGAAGGCGTTCAGTTGGCGCGTGAAGACGGACAGGCGGTCACTCGCTGCCAGGATTTCCTGGACGTTGACGCGAAGTGAGCTCTCCGGCGGCAGCGCGTGCAGAAGATCCTCGCCATAGCCACCCATGATCATGATCAGGTTGTTGCAGTCGTGGACCACGCGGCTGGCGAGGCGGGAAAGTCCTTCGACGCGCTGTGCTTGCGCACGCTGGCCATCGGACCGGCGGGCGTTGGTAGTGTCGGTGGTCAGGCCATGCAGCTTCGTAATCTTGCCCGCGCTGTCCCGTTCGACTTTGACTGAGTCGCGGAACCAACGCGTTTCACTTCCCGTCGTGACGGGATAGTCGATCGAGCGCAGGGAGTGTCCGGCTAGGACGGCTTGATAAAACTCGCGGACTGGCGCCAGGTCCCCCGAGGCTCCGAACCGGCCCGCAAGCTCGGCATCGGCGCGCCACGCGCTCATGTCCACGGGGAGTGACCCCTGGGGGTTGCCTTCAAAGCACAAGTTGGAGGCGTTCACGGTCCATACCGCGAAGTCGGCCGGGGGGAGCTGGGAGGCCGGCGCCGGGGCGGCGGGAGCACCCTCGCCCGCTTCACGAAAAACCAGGACGGCTTCGTCTTCATCCCAATGGCGGATCGGGTGGATCGCGGCGCTAATCTGCCGCGGCCCGACCTTGAGATCGCGGGATGCTGGTGTTTTGGTTTCGAGCGCCTTCTGGACGAGCGCAGTGAACTCGGCTGACGGAAGAGCCTGGTCCAGATGGCCGGAGACTTCGCCCCGGCGGCCAAACATTTCCCGGAACGCTCGATTGCTGGAAGTGATTGTGAGTCCCGCCTCAACCGTCGCAATAGCGACGGGCATGACGGCGACAATGTCCTGGAAATACCGGCGGTCCGCCTCCACCAGTGAGAGAAGACGCGCGACGTCCTTGGCTTTCCAGAATTCCATCTCTGTGGATTGCATGGTTAGAGACCTTAGCAACCCCAGTCTCGGGCTCTACCCGGAAATCGACAAGGTACTTTGAGCCGGTACTCAGCCGGATCCGTGCTAGGAGCCTGTCCGAGAATTCCCGAACATCGTGGGAACGGATAGAACAAAACCAGTACATAATGTTTTATGCCCAAGGGGTACCGCGCCTACAACCCGGACCAGGATCTGCTACTGCCACCGAGCTTGCGTGATTGGCTGCCGGAAGGACATCTGGTGTACTTCGTCAGTGATATGGTGGACCAACTGGATTTGGGGGCCATTCACGAAGTGTACGGGAAGCAGCAGCGTGGGCAG
>VFZX01000239.1 GCA_016871015.1 Acidobacteriota bacterium
GAACGACGGCTCGTGATCGTCAGCCGCATGGGTGGTGAGCCGCCGAGCTTCCCCGCCGCTCAGTTGCTGAATCCAGACGTCAAGATTCTGCCCATTGGTCGCCCGGTCCGACGCATAGGCAATCAACTGGATATCCGCTTCACTCAGCAAGACCGTCTGAGGCGCCCGCGAAGCGATCGTGTTGTCTCGATGGTTTCCGGTGCCGGTCTCGGTCGCGAGACGCTACTCGAGGCCTTGTGCTGAGCAGCGCTGCCCAAGTGTCGCGGATCCCACGACACGAGCCCGCTGAGTCAAAGGGATATCCACCGGCAATCAAATTGCCCGCGCCCCAATACGTAGGCTCGGTGGTCAGACCCGTATCAAACGTCAACTGCGTAAATACCGGCCCCTGCCCGGTGCCGCCTCCCACGGCTGGCGAACCACCCGCACTGCGCCGCGCCAGCCCCCACCAACCAGCGCCGGTAAGCAACACGCAACCAACCACCGCCCATGCCCATCGCGGAATCACCGAACGCTCGCTCCCGCCCACCGCCGCGGCCGGCGCACCCAACCGCCCCGAGTCGCTCTCCTCGCGCAACTCCTCGATGGCAAGCTGCAAATCGACCGTGCTCTGGTACCGCCGCGCCGGGTTCTTCTTGAGGCACCGCGACACGATCCGCTCCAACTCGCCAGGCACTTCGCCCGCCACCGCGCGCAGCGGGTGCGGCTCCTCCTTGAGAATCGCCGACAGCGTCGATAGCTTCGTCTCGCGCTGAAACGCCTTCCGCCCGGTGAGCATCTCGTACAGCACCGCGCCGAACGAAAAGATATCGCTGCGCGAATCCACCGCCCGGCCCTCGGCCTGCTCCGGACTCATGTAGGCCATCGTGCCGAGGATTGTGCCTTCTTCGGTGTGGACTGCGCCTTCTTCGCTGTCGGGTTTCTGCGTGCGGGTGGACGCGCTCTCGGCCAGTGTGGCGGTCTCGTGCTCGGTCAACTTGGCAAGGCCGAAGTCGAGCACCTTCACCACGCCCTTGTCGGTCACCATGACGTTGCCCGGCTTGAGGTCGCGATGCGTGATGCCGGCTTCGTACGCGGCGCAGAGCGCGGCTGTGATCTGCGCGGCGTAGCCCAGCGCCTCGCCGGTGCGCATTCCTTTGCGCGGAATCGCGTGATCCAGCGTCCGCCCGGGCACATACTCCATCACGATGAAGTCGATTCCCTGGTCCTCGGCAATGTCGTGGATCACCACAATGTTGGGATGGTTCAGGGCGCTGGCGGCGCGAGCCTCGCGGATGAAACGCTGCTTGCGGCTCGAGTCAGCCGTCTTGTCCGGCGGCAACACCTTGATGGCCACCAGCCGGTCCAGCTTCACGTCGCGGGCCTTGTACACCACGCCCATGCCGCCCTTGCCGACCTGTTCGAGAACTTCGTAATGTCCGAGCGTCTTTCCAGTCATTTCGCGCGGAAGTTCTCCAGCGGCATCAAGTCAGCCTTGTCGCCGGAATTTCCATTTTGGCTCCCGGTCACCGATCAGTATACACCCCTTTGCCTCCCATCTTTGGTGCAGTCTGCTTGCCACCCCGGTGATGCCCGCGGGGTAGGCGGCTGACCAGCGTTCCGTTACTTCGCGGCCTTCTTGGCGAACACCGCGATATACTGCCGCCCCTCGGAAAACGGACCCGTCGAGTGCAGCCGGAATCCGTTCGATTCAATCTCCTTCGCCACGTCCACCTGATCCAGCCGGATGTGCTTCGGGTCGCGGAATCCTTCCTTGTAGAAGTCAACGATCACCAGGCGGCCGCCGCTCTTCAGGCTCTTGTGAATCCCGGCCAGCATGTCCGCGGGAAAGTCGAAATGGTGGTAGACGTCGAGCACGAGTACAACGTCCACTGCGTCCTCTGGCAGCTTGGGGTCCTTCTCCGTTCCATGGATAAAGGCCACCGTCGACAGGTTTTTCGCCTTCGCGTTGGCGCGCGCCTTTTCGAGGAAATCGGGGAAGATGTCTTCGGCGAACACCTTGCCTTCCGCTCCCACCGGCTCGGCGAGGTAGGGCAGCATGAACCCGACGCCAGTGCCCACATCCGCCACGGTCATTCCCGGCTTTAGGCCCAGAGCGGCGACCAAATCGCGCGGACGCTGTGTTTGTTCCCGGTCATGCGCGGAAAGCGAGTTGGCCACGCGGGCGCGGCCTTCGGGGGTCCGGTAGCCGGAGTTGGCGTAGTCGGCCAGTTGCGCGAGAGCGCACCCGGCAAGCAGCGGAAGAAGCAGGATTCTCATAGTGCGGTCTCCATGGGTAGGGCGAGAGGCGGTTCGTTCAGGAATTCGAGCGCCGACATGCGGTCAACGGCCTCGCGCACCGTGCTCTCGATGGCTGGCTCGAGCGTGATGACGAACGGCAGGTCGTTCTTGTCTTCACTCGGCAATTGTATGACGGCATCCAGGCTGATGCGCTTGTCGGCGAGGATCCCGGCGAGCGCCGCGATGATCCCAGGACGGTCCTTGACGCGGAATCGGAGGTACCAGGCGCGGGTCTGCTGCGTGATCGGGATCGGCTGATGGACGCCGAGGTGCGCATGGGCGAACGGGGAAACGCGCTGTGGACTGCCTGAGCGGATCTCGCGCGCCACCCGCATCAGGTCACTGACCACGGCGACTCCCGTCGGATGGGATCCTGCGCCGCGCCCGTAATAGAAAGTGTCCGCTCCATACTGGCCGCGGACCCACACGGCGTTGTAAGCTCCCAGCACGCCCGCCAGGATCGTCTGTTTGGGGATCAGCGCGGGACGCACGGACAGCAGCAGCCCGTCCGGCGTAGCGCGCGCGGCGCACACCAGCCGGATCGTGTGGTGAAGCGTGTGAGCGTACTGGAAATCAATTGGTGTGATCCGCCGGATCCCCTCGGTGAAGATTCCCTGCGGAGTGATCCGCTGCCCGAAGGCGAGCGCGGACAGGAGCGCCAGCTTCGACCGGGCATCAAGGCCGTCCACATCAGCGGACGGGTCGGCCTCGGCGTATCCCAGCCGCTGCGCTTCCGCAAGCACCTCCGCGAAGGCCGTCCCCCGGCGCTCAATCTCGGTGAGGATGAAGTTCGACGTTCCGTTCAGGATCCCGTAGAGCGCGGTGATCCGGTCGCCGGAGATGCCCTCGCGGAGCACGGCGTGAATGGGGATACCGCCCGCGACGCTCGCCTCCATCGCGAGGTTGACCCCGGCCGCGATGCCGCGCTCCCAGATGTCGGCGCCCGCCGTGGCCATCAGCTCCTTGTTGGCCGTGACCACCGACTTGCCGGCCGCGATTGCGGACTCCACGATGTCGCGCGCCGTGGTGGCGCCGCCGACCAACTCGGCGACAATGTCGATGTCCGGCGCGTTCGTGATCTCCCGCCAATCCGTTGCGCGGCGGACCGGGCCCAGCGCCTCCGGGACCGCCACGGCGCCCACGTGGCGCGAGCACACCGCCGCAACCTTGAGCCGGAAACCCAATTTCTGTGCGATTTGCGCGCCGTTTTCGGCGAGAATCGCGAGTGTTCCAGATCCGACGTTGCCGAGCCCAATGATCCCGGCGTTGACATCCTGCATCAACGGTTAGGATAGCAACGCCGCCCGAATCGCATCCCGCGGCGATCCGTTACAATTCACCGCCCTCGAGCACGCAAATATCCCGGAGGTTCCGGTAGTTCTCCGCGTGGTCCAATCCGTACCCCACAACGAACTCGTCCGGGATCGTGAACCCGACATACTTCACCTGAACGGGCCGCATCCGCCGCGACGGCTTGTCGAGCAGCGCGGCGATCTGGATCGAGCGCGGACGCCGCTGTTGCAACACGTGCGCCAGGTAGGTCAGCGTGACACCCGTGTCGACGATGTCCTCGACGATCAGCACGTCCACCCCTTCGAGCGACATGTCCAGGTCCTTCGTCAGTTTCACCTCACCCGACGAGGTCTTCCCGCGGCCGTAACTCGAAACCGCCATGAAATCGAACTTGACGGGCGCGGGGATGGCTCGCGCCAGGTCGGCAAGGAAGATGCATGCGCCCTTTAGGATTCCAATCAGCACCACCGAGCCGGGCGGGTAGTCGTGCGCGATCTGCTGGCCCAGCTCCCTGATCCGTTCCTGGACCTTGTCATAGGGGATGAGAATCCGGGTGGTCGGCTCCGAGGCCATTGATGCAATCTCCTCCTGTGGGCCGGTCAGTCGGCCTTCCTGATCTTGTGGCTCGGCGGTCCGATGTGGATGTGAGCCGCGGTGGACTGTCCCCGGACGGCGCCGCGGAACGCCAGGAAAGGCACCCGCATGTTCTCCAGCAGCCGGCGGAGCCAGACGCCCTCGCGCGAGTCGGGTTCCACCCCGACATCGAGCCGTCCGGTGTGGTCGAAGCCCATCGTCCGGTGCGTCGCCGTCCCGCCGCGGGCGGTGACCGGGAGCGGTACCCCGAACTCACGCGAATACGCGGCCTCGATGGTCCGGACCTTTGCCAGCGAAGGGACTCCGGGGTCGCCCAGGAACCGCTCGGCGGCCTGGGCCTCCGGCGAGTCCGGTGGCGCCTGGACCTCGGCTTCCTGCTCGGCCCGGGCCATCTCCGTCAAATCGTGGAACAGCCGGGCGCGCGCCGTGGCCGCCTCATATGCCTCACGGGCACGGGCCGCCTCGTCGCGCAGCGGATCGACGGTGTTTGGTGCGCGGACTTCGAGCGCCACAAGCTTCTCCGCCTCCGCCACCTTCGCTTCGCGCCGTTTCCACAAGCGCTCCGCTGCCGCGATCATGGCCGCGGCCTGTGCCTCGGTCATCTCTTCGAGTCCAACCCGGCCGTAGAGCGTGGCGCGCAAGGTGGTCTGATCGTCGGCCTCGTGTGCCGCACCGAGAGCGTCTTCGAGAGCCTTGCGCGGCAGCGCGCCCGCCTCAACCAGGGAACGGATGCGGTCCAACTCGGACTGCTGCGCGAACGCCGCCAGAGCGCCAGCAACGATCCACACACATCTCGCCAAGGCACGCATCTCCATTCGATTGTAGTACGATACGGCTGAGGACATCGCTCTATCGCGACCAAGAAAACCGCCGCCAAGGCAGCCGTGAAGAAAGCCGTCCGGAAGACGGCGGTGCGCAAGACAGCTCCCGTTGCAGCGGCGAGTGAACCATCGGCAATTCCCCCGTCCTATGTCACCTGTGTGCGGGCTGCGGAAGAGAAGAAGGGCCTCCATATCCGCGTGCTCGACCTGCGTCCGGTGACTTCGTTCGCCGACTTTTTCGTCCTCTGCACCGGGAACAACCAGCGCCAGAACCAGGCGATCTGCGACGAAGTGTTGCGGACCATGAAGGATCGCGGCGAGAACGCCAATTCCCTTGAGGGATATCAGAACGCCGAGTGGATCCTGATCGACTACGGCGACCTGGTGATGCACATCTTCGATGCGAAATCGCGTGGATACTACGATCTCGACCGTTTGTGGCGCGACGCGCCGGAGATCGCGGTTCCGCGGGCGTGACGCGGTATTACGAGGATCTCGCGGCAGCTTTCGTTCGCGGACACCTTCCCGCAACCGTTGGAATGGACGCGCCGGCGGCGATCGAAGCGGGCCTCGCGGCCGGACTCCGGATCCACAAGTTCAAGCGGACGGAACTGCCCCGGATCCAGCGGACGATCGGAATCCTGCGATCGCTGGGTCCTGCGAGCCTGCTCGACACGGGCAGCGGGCGCGGCGTGTTCCTGTGGCCGCTGCTCGACGCGTTTCCCGGGCTGCCGGTGATCGCCACGGATCTGCTGGAGCACCGTTGCACGGGCATTCTCGCTGCACGCCGCGGAGGCGTCGCGAATCTGTCCGTGGTAAGAATGGACGCGCAAAGGATGCCGTTCGCGGCGGGGTCAGCCGACGTGACGACGATGCTCGAAGTGCTGGAGCATATGCCGGATCCGGAAAAGGCGGCGGCCGAGGGGATGCGGGTTGCCCGGCGCGCTGTGGTGTTCTCCGTGCCGTCGCAGCCGGATGAAAACCCGGAGCACATCCACCTGTTCGACCGGCCGCGGCTGGACGGGATGTTCCGGGGAGCCGGGGCGCGGAACGTGCGGTTTGAGGCGTTGCTGAACCACTTCATCGGTGTCGCGCTACGGTAGGCGCCGGTACAGCCGCTTCAGCAGTTGGATCTGCCCCGCGTGATACAGGTCATGCGCGATGATCCCCGAGAGCAGCTCGAAGTTGGCCACCTTGCTCGACTCCGGCTTCCGCGGCAGATCCGTGGCGTCGAGCTCACACACCGCCGCGCGGAGCGCCCGGTGCGTGTCGCCGAGCAGCTTGACATCCAGTTCCCAAGCCTTAGCCGAAGCCTCAGCCGGCGGCGTCAGCCAGTTCGAACCCTGGCGGGCGAAGGTCGATTTCGGCGCATTGGTCAACCGCCGCCAGACGGTGTACTTCCAGTAAGCCGCATGCAGCGTGATCTCCCAAATGCTATGGCGGTCCGGCTGAGGACGCCACGCCGCGGTGGCCGCGTCCACGTTGCGCAGGGATCCGCGCAGGTTGGTCCCGTGCCACGATTTCTTGTCAAACGCCATGTCCATTTGCCGGACCAGGACTTCAATTTCCGCGCACCGCGCTGCCATGTCATCATTGTCCAATGAAACGCGCGCTGATTCGAACCGGCTTGCTTGTCCAGCTTCTCGCCCCCGTAGCCCGTTCCCAGGACCGCGCGCCCGCCCTCGATTCCATCCGCAAGGACGATCTCGAGGCGGACCTCTATTTTCTCGCCGGCGACTCGCTTCGCGGACGCCTTACCGGAACCCCCGAAGTCCGGCTCTCAGCGGACTGGATCGAATCCCGCTTCAAGCGGCTCGGCCTGCTCCCCGCCGGCGGGGACTCTCTTGTCCACCGCTACAACCTCACCTGGTCGACGCTCGCCAACGGCAACCGGATGCGCGCCAGGAGCGGCGCCGCGGTGATGGACGCGCGAGTGCTTGAAGACTTCATGCCGCTGTTCTTCACCCCCAGCGGAGGAGCCGAAGCCGCTGTCGTCTACGCCGGATTCGGAATCCGCGCGCCCGATCTCAACTGGGACGACCTGGCGGGACCGGTGGCGGGCAAGATCGTCCTGATGCTTGAGGGCGAGCCCCGCCCGAACGATCCCAAGAGCCCATTCGACGGCGTGGTTACCTCGGTCCACTCCGACCCGATGCGGAAGGCGCTCAACGCCCAGGCGCGCGGAGCGGTAGGCGTGCTGCTGGTCAGCGCTTCCCAGCGCCAGGGCGGGTCCAGCCGCTTTGCGCAGGAGGCCCGTGGCTACTGGCCGGATAAACCGCCGCACCTCAAACGGTACGCGATCACCACCTGGGCCGAAGAACTCCGCATCCCGGTTGCGTCGGTGTCCCCGGCGTTCGCCTCCTTTCTGCTCGGAAGCCGGGACCTTGCGGCGCTTGCCAAACAGGCCGAGACTCCGGGAACCGCGCGGATCCAGCCGCTCGACCCCGTGACCGTCGACTTTGCGACCCGCGTCACCCGCCACGTCATCGACGACTGGAACATCGTCGCGCGCATTGAGGGCTCCGATCCCGTGTTGAAGGACGAGGCGGTGCTGGTCTCGGCCCACTACGATCACAATGGAACCGACGGGACCCAGATGTACAACGGCGCCGACGACAACGGCTCCGGGACGGTGGGCCTGCTCGAAATCGCCGAGGCTTATGCGGCGGCGGCACGGCAGGGATCAAGACCAAAGCGGACCGTGTTGTTCGCGGCGTGGGGATCGGAGGAGCGCTGCTGCGGTCCATTGCTGGGCGCTTGGGCGTGGGTCCGGCATCCTGGCTGGCCGCTGGAGAAAACCACGGCGGTGCTCAACATGGATATGATCGGACGGCGCGAAGAGGTCCCTGAGGGCGGAGGATCCCGGTTCCGCGGCCTGCCCATTCAAACCGCGGCCTCGAACGCCAACGCGGTGAATGTGATCGGGACCACCTTCAGTCCCGACATGAAGAAGGCCGCCATCACCGCCAATCGCGCGGTGGACATGCAGTTGCGGTTCCGCTACGACAACAATCCGTCGAATTTGCTACGGCGTAGCGACCACTGGGTCTTCTTGCAACACGGAGTGCCTTCGGTGTGGTTCCACACTGGGCTTCATCCCGACTATCACACGGTGTTTGACCGGCCGGAGAAGATCGACTATCCGAAGATGGAGCGAGTGGCGCGGCTGGTGTACCAGGCGAGCTGGGACTTGGCCAACGGCCCCGGGCGTCCTGCGATGCTGAAGCCGCGTCCGGTGCCAGAGCCGGATTAGGGCGGCATGCTGAGGCGGCTCGCTGTTGGGGCGCACCGATCACGGCATAAACCGGACGATGTAGAGCCCACGAAAACTCAAGTTTAGCGCCCGCCCAGCTACGGGTCCTTGGTGAACGTCGCCACCGGCTGCATTCCCGGCGCGATCACCGCGTTGCAGCGCTCGTTGCCCATCCAGTCGATGTAGATCAACTCGATCGTCCCTTCATCGTGCAACCGCATCTTGCACCAGCCGTTGTTCCCCCGGTCCGGCCGGATATTGGTGGAGTGGAACCGCGACCGGTACTCGACGAACAAAGCCGGTGGATCATTCGGCGGGTCCGTCTCCAGCGGCCGCGGCAACGTTTCATACGGATAGCCCCCGTGCCCGATGCAAGTCCCGATGAACGGGAACTGCGGGTTCCTTCCGAACAGCGCACAGTAGTGGTTGTTGCCCCAGGCCCATAGCCGGACGCGGTTTCCAATGATGGCCTTGAGATCCCTCTCGAGCAGCTTGGTGGGCTTGTTGCTCCCCAGACGGTAGGGCTGGTTTGCGGTGAGCAGGATGTTGGTGAGCCCCAGGGCGTCTCCCTCATTGAGGCGGTCCGTCAGCCACTGCTTCAGCCCATCGGCCAATCTCCCGCGCCGGTCGTAATCCGAATCGAGTCCCAGAATCTGGAACTTGCTGTTGCGGACGCAGAAGTAGGAGCCCTCCTGCTGCTGGCGTGAGTGGTTGGCCCTCTTGCGCTCGATGAAGTCGAAGTACCACTTGCCGCCGGACAGCATCTCGTGGTTGCTGTTGATCATGTACAGGTCCGTGGTGTCGAACATGTCCTTCAACGGCTCCTCGACGTACTCGCGGAACTCCTCCTTGCGCCCGGCGTAGTAGACGTCGCCACAGTGGAACGCGAGATCGGCGCCGCTCTCGCGGATCTGTTTGGCGATGTAGAGGGAATGGTAACGGCCGGTCCCGAAGTCGCTGAAGAGCGCCACCTCGACCGGAGTCCCGGCGCCCGCGTTACGTACCGGATAGACGAACTTGGATGCGAAGCCGTCGTGTTTCCGGAAATCGTCCCGCTCGGCGACGGGCACCGCGCCCGTGCCGCCGAAAAGGAATCCAGGCCCGGCGAAAACGAACCATCCCAGAAAATCGGCCGAGCCTTCGAACATGGTGTCGTCCGGGTCGATTGGAATCGTCGAATCTTCGGTAAAACTGCCGATCGAAAGCGGCGCCGCCGCGCCCAGCCTCGGTGCGCCAGGCGTGCGGGAGCCGCGGACGCTCTCGCGAATGTCAGATGCCTGCCGCAACTCGCGGCCTGTCCGGCCCAGCCGGATCCGGAACTGTTCTTCCGTCATTACGGCGTCGGTGACGCTCCGGGCTTGTTCGAGCACCGCCTGAGGATTCTGGCGGAACTCCTTCTCAATCTTGTCGAGTGTTTCGACGTTCAGTTGCGGCAGATCGCCTGCCTTTTTCCTGGCTGCTGTGGGTGACACTTTGGGACCTCCTGAACAGAGAGCGTAACACCGGCGCGGAATCCGCCAAGGTTTGCAATATTGCCGCGGAGGAGAATGAAGTGGACGCCCTGCATACGTACTACCGGCCGGAATTGGCGCTACGATAAGGTGAGGAGGCTCCGAATGTATCAAAACGAACTCTCGACCTGGGAAAAATTGACGGCATCCACGCCGCTCTCAAAGACGCAGTCGGCGGTGATCAAGCAGACCTACGTGCTGCTCGCCTTGAGCGTGTTGGCGGCGATGGCCGGTGGCTACATCGGCGCCACCTCAGAGACGCTCGTGCGGTTCTTCTCCTCGACGATTGGCTGGATCGTGGCGATCGTGCTGCTCAACGTGGTCCCCTGGATCGCAATGGCCGCGCGGCACAATCCGGTTCTGGGGATTTCGGCGCTCGTGTTCGACGGCTTCCTCGCGGGAATCGCCATCTCCCCGTTGCTGTTCGTAGCCAGCATGCTCGCGCCCGCGATGATCGTGGCTGCGATGATGATCACCGGCCTGGTCTTTGTGTCGATCACCGGATTCGTGTTCATGAGCGGACGCACGTTCGCCGCCCCGCGCGGACTCATGATCGGGATGTTCGCCGCCATCACCGGCGCGATCATCCTGAACAGCTTCATGAACATCGGCTGGCTGGGAGTGGTGGCCAGCGCCGGAATCGGAATCATGGGTTGTCTCGGATTGATCTACTCAACCAGCGGCGTGCTCAACAGTCCCGACGCCGACAGCCCGATTCCGGGTGCGCTGGCGCTGTTCTCGGGCCTGTTCAACGTGTTCGTCGCCGTGCTGAATCTGCTACTCCGGCTGGCTGGCGGCGGACGGAGAGACTAGCAAGGAAGGGATCCTTCAGCCGCGCGGACAAGGACTCCGTCACCCTCCTGCCGCCCGGCGGACAGTAAGAGGCCAGCCCCAAAAAAATCGGGCGGCCCGGACTCGCCGGACCGCCCGTTCCCACACGCACCTTATCGATGCGACCCAAGGAGGAAGCGGAAGCTCCGCTGCTTACACCTTCTTAGCCTTCACGGTCTCCGTGCGCAGGTTGTTGGTCACCTTGAACACACCGAACACTCCGTTGGCCTGCAAGTTCGCGATATTGAGGTCCATCTCATTGAGGACCACGCCTTCCAGCGTCACTTCACCGTTCTTAACCAGAATCCGGATCGAGGGCTGCGCACCCAGCGCATACCGGTTCAGCGCTGACTGGCCATAGACGGCCCACGCCACGCGGAGCCGCACGTCGTCGTCAAACCGCGACAGCGGGAGCACTTCAATCCGGTTGATCACGCTCGTAACGCCGGGGACCATCTGGGTGACCCGCTCGGCGGAGCTCTTCAGGGTCGGCCGGGTCACTGCTCCGTGCAGCGTCACCGTGCCGTCGTTGACTTCAAAAGCCAGGTTGTCGAAGATGCCATAGAACGGCAGCATTACCAGTTCATGGCGGACTTTCTTTGCGATGGTGGCGGCATCCGCGGGTCCGTTCTCCACGGCGCCGAAAGCGCCGAAGGGAACCACCGCCAGGGTTGCCGTCAGGACCATGTGAGAGAGGGCATTGCGTTTCATTTTTTTTCTCCTTGTCGAACGTTTGATCGTTCTGATTAATGAAACGTCGCTCATCCTCAACAGGATTCGGTCCCCCGCCGCATTTACACAACATTTACAATTCCCGCGAACTCCTCTCCCTGAAGCTGCCGTGGGGGGCCGTGCGTGCTACAGTGGCTGCTTAAAGATGAAGATTGGGCATATCCTGGCACCGGTGGACTTCTCCCCGCCATCGATTCATGCGGCGCGTTCCGCCGGTTCCTGCTGGGGTCGGTCTCAGCCAAGATCCTGCACGACGCTGCGTGTCCGGTGCTCACCACCGCGCATGAAGCCGTGAAGCCGCAATTGGGCCTCGCCCCGTTCCGGCACCTGCTGTGCGCCGTCGACCTGGGGCCAGCGAGTGAAGCAGTCGTTTCGCACGCGCGTGCCGTCGCCGCGCACGACAACGCCGGACTCACGCTCATCCACGTGCTCCCGCCGGAGACCCTCGGCGGTGTTTCCTATTATGATCCCGAGCGCTGGAAGCGGATCGCCGAGGCCAAGCTCAAGAAGCTGGGAGGCGATCTGCCGGCGATCGTCCGGACCGGTGAACTCGCGCCCACCCTCAACAGCGCCGGGGTGGACCTGGGCGCGGACCTGCTGGTCATCGGACGCCATCCCGGCCTGCTGAGCCGGCTCCACGATCAGGCGTACACGATCATCCGTGAGTCGCGTGTCCCGGTCTGGAGCGTCTAGGAGGATTCATGGAACGTTTCCAGACAATCTTGTTTCCAGTGGACTTCTCGGAGCGGTGCCTGGCGGTGAGCCCCGCCGTGGCCGCCTACGCACGCCAGTTCCGCGCCCGGGTGACGCTGCTGCATGTGCTCAACCTTCCGCCCGGCGCCTACCAGGATTGGTATGCATACTTGAATCTGGTCGACCGCCAGAGTGTCCAGGCCGAGGTCGAGCGCAACCTGCACCGGTTCCTTGTAGAACAGTTCGCGGGAGTGGAGGTCCGGCGCGAGCTCGCCGATGGCGACCCGGCGGCGGCCATCGTCAAGTACGTCCACGACGAGGGCGCCGATCTGGTGATGATGCCCACCCGCGGACACGGGCGGTTCCGCGCCCGCCTGCTTGGATCGGTCACGGCGAAAGTCTTGCATGACACACATGTCCCGGTGTGGACCGAAGCACACGCCGAAGAAGCCGCGGTGCCGCTTGAAGTCAAGTCCATCTTGTGCGCTGTCGACATGACCCCGCGCAGCATCGGCCTGCTGAAACTTGCGTTCGGCCTCGCCGCCGACTTCGGCGCCCGCTGCCATGCGATCTTCGCCGACGAGGACGGAACTCAGGCATCAGCCGCACGGGCCGAAGAAGTATTCGCCCGCTACGCGACCGACGCAGGTATCGAAGCGGGCCTCGAGGTCGTGGCCGGGAGCTTATCCGAAGCCGCCCCGCGCGCCGTCGCCGAGCGTGGCGCGGATCTGCTGGTGGCGGGCCGCGGCGGATACGACTCCGTGAGAAGCGCGGGCTGTCCGGTACTCAGTGTGTGACCGGCAAGTACCATCAGGCGGCACGCGACTTCGTATCCGCCTTCGATGGCGACGCCGGGGCGCTTTCCCGCCTGAATCAATACTACGAACGGCAGTTCACCT
>VFZX01000240.1 GCA_016871015.1 Acidobacteriota bacterium
GTATCGCCCAGAGCGTGGGCGCTGTGGCTCGTCTGCAATTGGACAAGGTTAGTTGAATCAATGGGCGTTGGCCACGACTGAGTCAAGCCCGGCTCTCGCGACAAATCAAATCGTCGGATAGCGCATGCCAGCGGCAACCCGGAAATCGAAATGCACGTTCCGCAGGATCGTTGCGTCCGATCCGGTTTCGCCAGCACAGTTGGAGGCTGCGGAACGAATCCTGGCGCGATTCGTGGCTCTCGCTTATGCCGGCGACCACCCCAATCTGTTCTTGTCCGAAGTGGACAAGCCGGAACGGATCAAGCTTTCGGAGATTTCCGGCAATGCTGACGCAGCCGCGGACTAGCTTTTCTCCTAGCCCGGACCAAGCCGGAACCAAGAAGGGGTATATTCGTTACGGAGGTGCGGGCATGGCACGCCATTCACACGTGTCAAGCCCGGCGGCATTGCCACGTTTCTGGGCCGGAGGCTGACCGTCAACGGCGAGCAAGAAATGGGGAACCGCTACAACGTGCGGATCGAAGGCACGCGAATCCGCCGCCAAATGGGCAAGACGACGGTGAAGATGTACGACAAATTCGGACAGATCCTGAGGATCGAGACGGCCACTTTGGACGTCACCGCCTTTCGGCACTACCGCGAGGTAGGACAGCGAGACGGGTACAAGACGCTGGGGAATGCAGCGATGAAGAAGACCATCTACAGCCTGCGGGAGTTGCAGCGAATTCTGGTTGAGGTGAACCGCCGCTACCTGGAATTCATTTCCGCCTTCGAAGACCCGAGTCAAGGGGAGCGCAAGCTGCGCCAGTTGAGTCAGACCGTGCGGGACAACGGACGCGCCTTGAAAGGCTTCAACCTTTTCGATGAAGCCGACGAAAAGCTGTTCATCACCCTGGGCCGGGGAGAGTTCAACATCTCCGGCATCCAGAACCGAACCCTTCGCAAACTGCTGCCCGAATTCAATACCGGGCAGATCTCACGGACGCTAAGGCGGCTCAGGACTCACCGCATGATCCGCAAGGCCCGCAACTCGTATCGATACTACCTCACGGCCATGGGCAAGCGAGTCATTGCCCTCGGGCTGAAGATCAAGAACCTGTTTATCATCTCGGAGTTAGCACCAGCCACCTGAAAAATCTTGCCAATAAAGAATTCCACCGCTCAGGTACTATTCTGAGGTACTATTGGTAGCACGGAACGACCGCTGTGGTCGAAGTCGCACAATATGAGTAGCTTACAGAGTTTCCTGCATTCGTTGACTGGTGGACCGGGAGGTGCCACGTTGCCCCCGCCGAAGTCTCCCCGGAAGGCCTTCGCATGGGCACGGGTTTCGACCGGGCAACAGGAGGAACGCGGGCTTTCGATGCCTGAACAACTTCGTGAAATCCGCCGATTCGCAGAATCACAGGGGATCGAGATTGTAGCCGAGTTCCAAGAAGCGGCGAGCGCCTACCGCTACCAGACGCGGCGTCACGAGTTTCATCGGATGATCGACCGCGCGCGCAGTGACCCAGACGTTTCCGTGATCATCGTTCACGACTTCTCGCGGTTCGGTCGCGACAGCAGTACAGCCAAAAGCGAGATTCAGGAACTTCGTCGCGCAGGCGTGGAGGTGCTATCCGTTACGGACCCAAAGGTGGATGAGGACACCGCGGCGGGCGTTTACATGCAGGCGATCACGTTCGCCAAGAACGAGGCATACAGCAAGGAGGTAGCCTTCCACACCCGCAAGGGTTGCCGAGCGAATGTTCAGACCCGAGACGCCGAAACCGGCTGGTGTTTCAAGAATGGCGGTCAGCCTCTTTTCGGCTACCGCGCCGAGCGGCTCTATCGGGGCGAGATTAAACGTGGGCGCCCTCTCGTCAAGAGCATTTGGGTGCCAGATGAAACGATCGTCGCCGGTCGCCCAATGCGGGAATGGGCACGGCACTGCCTGGTGGAATTAGCAGGCAATGGCGCATCGCTTGAAGAACTTCGGGTGTTCTGCGAGAAGACGGGAATCCCTGGTCGCCGGAAGCAATACTGGGGAATCTCGACTTGGTACGCCCTACTTCAGCCGCATGTGCTCATGCAGTACTGCGGTTACGCAGTCTGGAACGTCCACACGAAAGCCGGGCGGGAGCGACCGGCGGAGGAATGGGTCATTGCAGAGCGCGGCCACGAAGCGCTGATCACTGAAGAAGAGGCCCGAAAGATCGCGGAGGCTCGACGGTCGTTTGGTGGCAAGAAACAATTCAACGTCGGACCGACCCGAAGCCGCACCTCGCGGTACCTGCTTAGCGGTGGCTTGTTCCGCTGTGGGCGCTGCGGTGCCAACATGATCGGGTTCCACACGGATGGCCGGTTCTACTACGTATGCGGGAGCCAGCCGTACCGAAGTGGGATGGGATGCGGACCGGGGGTGTACGTGCCCCAGGCTGAGGTCGAATCGGAAGTCCTTAACGGCTTGCGGGCCGTGCTCGATCTCTGCGCCGACCCGCAGAGGTTCACGCGCGCAGTCAACAAAGAGTTGCGACAAATCTGGGAGGCGTCCACGGACTTCAGGCCCGACGCAGGAGAGCGGATCGCTGCCGTCGACCAGAAGATCGAGAACATCCGCCGCGCCGTCGAGGATGGGCTGAACGATGCAGGCTGGGCCAACACCCGGCTCCGGGAACTGCTGACGGAAAAGGAATCGCTGGTTGCTACTTCAAAAAAGACAAGCGCGCCGCCACAGCTTGACGCCGCGACCGCAATGGACTACCGGCGTCAGGCGGACAAACTGCTTCGGCAGGGTGGCCAAGCTGAGCGCAAGCAACTTCTGCGTACTCTGGTTGGGGATGTGAAGCTGATACCCCAGGACTTGGAGGTGAGCATCACCTACCGCCTGCCCGAGGCCATTATGAATGGCTTGGTTGCGGGGGGTGGATTTGAACCACCGACCTTTGGGTTATGAGCCCAACGAGCTACCAGGCTGCTCCACCCCGCACAACCATCGTATCGAATCCCCTGGATTGCGTCAACATCGTTACACTGGAATGAGTTCCATGAAGCCCCTGTTCCTCCTCCTCGCCGCCGCCACGGCCGCCCTCGCCGAACCCAACGCACGCATGGAAGCCCGGCGGGCGAAATCCGATTTCGACCTCACCGCCGACCCCAACTCGGCTGCCTGGAAGAACGCCCCCGCGATTCCCGGCCAAGTCGACCCCTTTGGAAAGCCCGCCGTCTCCAACCGCTTCGACTTCCGCATCCAGTGGACGCCGCGGAACCTCTACTTCCTGTTCATCTGTCCCTACGACCAGCTCACGCTCAAGCCCAGCCCTTCCACCACGGAGGAGACCAACAAGCTCTGGGAGTGGGACGTCATGGAAGTCTTTATCGGAGCCGACTTGGCCAACATCCACCGCTACCGCGAAGTCCAGGTGTCCCCACAAGGCGAATGGGTGGACCTCGACATCGACCGCAAAACACCCCGTCCCGAAGGCGGCTGGAAATGGAACTCCGGCATGCAGGTCAAAGCCCGCATCGACGAGGCCAAGAAGATCTGGTACGGTGAGATGCGCATCCCGACGGCATCCATCAGCAGCGCGCCCGCCAAGGCCGGGACCGAGTACCGGATCAACGTCTACCGGCTCGCCGGCGCTGCTCCCAACCGGATCCAGGTCATGTGGACCCCCACCATGGTCCGCAGCCATCACACACCCGAACAATTCGGAAAGCTTGTTCTCGCACAATAGCCGATGGCCAACAGCCTGCGGATCTCGCACGTCGGACTCCGGGGCGTCGTCGGCCGCGGCCTGACCGCGAGCCATGTTCTCCAGTTCGCTTCGGCGTTCGGAAGCTTCCTGCCCACGGACGGCCCGGTAGTAGTCGGGCGCGATCCGCGCTCGAGCGGCGCCATGATTGAACAGGGCGTGCTCGCCGGACTCATGGCCTGCGGTCACGAATGCGTGAGGCTCGGAATCGTGTCGACTCCGGTCATCCAGCACGCCATCCGCCGCATGAACGCCGCCGGTGGAATCTCGATCGGCGCAAGCCACAACGCCGCCGAGTGGAACGCGCTCAAGTTTCTCGGCCGCGGCGGTTCGTACCTCTCAACCGCCGAAGCGGGCGAATTGCTCGACATCTACCACCTCCAGAAGTTCGACTACGCCCCATGGAACGGACTGGGATCCCTGCGCGACGAAGCCGGCGCCCTCGACACCTACCTTGACGAACTCGCCGAAGTCTATGATTTCGACCGCATCCGCCATTTTCGTGCCGTGGTCGACTGCTGCAACGGAACGTCCTCGCTCGTCCTGCGCCGCCTCAACCAGCGCTTCGGCCTCGGACTCGTACTCATCAACGCACGCCTGGATGGCAAGGCCTTCGCCCACGAGCCCGCCACCAACGCCCGCACCGTCGCCCAGCAGCTCGCCCCCTTGGTCGCACCCATCGGCGCCGACGGCGGATTCGTATTCGACGCCGACTCAGACCGCATTGGCGCCGCCACCGAGCTCGGCGAGCCTATCTCGGAGGAAATGATCCTGCCGCTGCTCGCCGACCACGTGCTCCCCACATCAAGAGGCAAGCTGGTCATTACCAACCTGTCGACGACATCGCTGGCCGACGAGGTGGCCTCGCGCCACGGCGGGCGTGTCATCCGCGCTCCCGTGGGACGCCAGGCCGCGATGGATGCGCTCGCAGCCTACGATCCCGGGCAAGTCGCCATCGCGGGCGAAGGCAACGGCGGCATCATGCTCGCACAGTTCCGCTTCGTCTACGACGGGATCGCGGCGATGCTGGGAATCCTCACCTTCATGGCCGAACGGCGCGACCGCCTCAGCTCCATCATCGCTTCCTATCCCCGCTACTCGATGTTCAAGGAGCAGGTTCCCGTCCGCTCCAAGCGGATCCCGGCGCTGCTCGCCGGACTTGAGGACCGCTACTCCGATGGCGTCGCGACCGTCACCGACGGACTCCGTATCGACTGGCCCGGCCGCTGGTTCCACGTGCGCGTTAGCCAGACCGAGCCGGTCGTGCGCGTCATCTGCGAACAACGCGGCGAAGAGCCGCGCGAGCTGTTCGACGACCTGATGGGCCGCGTCCGGAGCATCGCATGAGACGCGTACACGACCTCAAGATCGGCGTGTCCGGGATCCGCGGCGTGATCGGTGAATTCCTCACGCCCGCCCTGGTTTGCGATTTCGCCCAGGCCTTCGGAACCTACGTCGGCGGCGGACCGGTCGTCGTCGGCCGCGACACCCGCCCCAGTGGACCCATGATGCAGCATGCCGTTTGCTGCGGTCTCCTGGCCGCCGGATGCGAAGTGATCGACGTCGGAGTTCTGCCTACGCCCACGATCCAGGTGTTCACCGCGTCCACCGGCGCGGGCGGCGGAATCGCGATCACGGCGTCGCACAACCCGGCGCAGTACAACGCGCTCAAATTCTTCAACCACGAGGGTGTATTCTTCAACCAGTACGAGCGCAGCGAACTGATCGATATCTATCATCAAAGCGACTTTCGCCAGGCGGGCAACGCCGGAATCCAGGGGATCCGTTGCGATCCCGAAACGCCGGTGCTCCGTCACTTCGAGCGGGTCCTGGCCTGCGTGGACACGGACGCGATCCGCCAGCGGCGCTTCCGCGTGGCTCTCGATGGAGTCAACGGCGCCGGATCGCTCGTCTCCGTGGACTTCCTCAGCCGCCGGCTTCAGTGCGACCTCCGCGCGATGTGGGTGGACCCTTCGCAGCCGTTCCCACGCGAAGCCGAGCCGAAACCCGAGGTCCTTGGCGAACTCGCCGGGCTGGTGCGCCGTGAGCAGTGCGACATCGGATTCGCGCAGGATCCGGATGGCGACCGCCTCGCGGTCTGCGATGAGACCGGACGTGTGCTTGACAATGACGACGTTCTCGCACTGGTGGTCGACGCCGTGCTCGCGCGCACTCCCGGCGACGCCGTGGTCAACCTGACCACCTCCGCCTCGATCGAAGAGATCGCATCCCGGCGCGGGCGCAAGGTCTACCGGACACCGGTTGGCGAGGCGAACGTGGTCGACAAGATGCTGGCCGTGGGCGCAGCCATCGGAGGCGAAGGCAGCAACGGCGGGATCATTGTCCCGGCGGTCCACTACTGCCGCGACAGTTACGCCGGAATGGCGTTCATCCTCGACCGGCTCGCCGCCACGGGAGTGAAACTCTCCGAACTCGCCGCCCACCTGCCGCGCTACTTCCGCCGCTCGGGCAAGTCCATGTTCGAACATGGACGCCTGGGTCCGCTCATGCAACAGCTCGAACAGGCGTTTCCCGGCGCCGCGCCGGACCGCACCGATGGACTGAAGTTGTCCTGGCGCGGCAAATGGATCCACCTGCGCGCATCGAACACCGAGCCGCTGGTCCGGTTCACCGCGGAAGCCGGCAGCGAACAGGAGGTGGAGCAATTGTTTGGAAGGGTGAAGGAGCTGGTGGGATGAGCGATTTCCGCCAACTCCCCTCCGTGCACGCGGTGCTTGAAGCGTTGAGCGCGGAATCCAGCCGGCTGCCGCATGCCTTGGTGGTGGCCGAGATCCGCCGGACTCTGGACCAGGCGCGCGAGTCCATCCGGGCCGGAGCGCCCGCACCGGATGTGGCCGCCGAAGTCCGGCTCAGCCTCCGCACGCTCGAACAGCCGTCCCTGCGCCGTGTGATCAACGCCACCGGCGTAATCCTGCATACCAACCTCGGACGGGCTCCCCTGCCCGCGGCGGTCCCAACCCAAGGCTACTCGAACCTCGAGTACGACCTCAACACCGGCCGCCGCGGCAAACGCGACACTCACATCGGACCGCTGCTTGAACGGCTCCTTGGCGCCCCAGGAATCGCCGTCAACAACAACGCCGCGGCGGTCTACCTGGTGCTGAACGAGCTCGCGGCGGGCGGTGAAGTGGTGGTCTCCCGCGGCGAGTTGATCGAGATCGGAGACGGATTCCGGATCCCCGACATCATGGTGAGCTCTGGCGCCACGCTTCGCGAAATCGGTACCACCAACCGGACCCGCATCGACGACTACCGGGCCGCCATCAACCCCCGGACCAAGCTGCTCATGATCGTTCATCCGAGCAACTTCCACATTCGCGGATTCACCGCCAAGCCCGCGCGCGAGGATCTAGCCGCGCTTGCGCACGAAACCGGCATCCCGCTCTATGAGGACCTCGGCAGCGGGTGCCTCGCGGCGCTGAACCCCCACGGCATCACCGAGCCGCGCGCACGGGAGTCGATCGCCGCCGGTGTCTCGCTCGTCTCCTTTAGCGGCGACAAGCTCCTCGGCGGACCACAGGCTGGAATCGTCGCGGGCAGCCCGGCGCTGGTCGCGCGCTGCCGCCGCAACCCGATGTTCCGCGCGCTTCGACTGGATAAGATGATCCTCGGGATGCTCGAGCAAGTTCTGCGCGATTCCCTGTTGGAGCGCTGGGACCGGATCCCTGTCATCCGCATGATCGCGCTCACCGAGGCTGAGATCCGCGCCCGGGCGGCCAGACTCGCCGGGCAGATTCCGGGCGCGGAGGTGATCCCCGGCCAATCCGTCACCGGAGGGGGATCGACGCCCGAGCAGACGCTTCCCACGGCGCTCCTTGCGATTCCGGCATCCAGCGCCACGAAAGCCGAACATGCGCTTCGCAACGGCAATCCACCGGTCATCGCACGGATTGATGGCGACCGCCTGCTGATCGACCTCAGAACCGTAGCCCCGGAAGAGGAGCCTCAGCTCTTGGCCGCGCTTCAGGCCCTTTCCAGATAGCTGCCGTCGGCGGTCGAGACCCGGATCAATTCACCCTCGGTGATGAACGGCGGAACCTGGACAACGAGTCCGGTCTCGAGCTTGGCCGGCTTGGTGACGTTGGACACAGTCGCGCCTTTGAGCGACGGCTCGGTCTCAACCACTTTCATGTCCACCGACGGCGGCAAGTCCACACTCAGCGGCTTGCCCTCGTAGAACACGACCGTGACCTTGAACTGCGGGATGAGGTAGTTCACCGCGTCGCCGAGCAGGTCGCCCGTCAGGTGGATCTGGTCAAACGTCTCCGTGTTCATGAAGTAGAAGGACTCGCCATCGTCGTACAGGTACTCCATTTCGTGCTCGTCCATGATTACCTTTTCCACCCGGTCTTCGGAACTGAACCGGTGCTCGGTCATCGATCCGGAGGAGAGCTTGCGCATTTTGGCTTGGACAAAGCCTCGGAGATTGCCCGGGGTGCGGTGCTCGGTCTTGAAGATCGAGTACAGATCATTGTTGAACTTGATGATCATGCCCGGGCGCAATTGGGTAGCAGAGAGCATAGATAAGAGAAAATATTAGGATATCAGACATGCCCAAGGTAGCCATTGTGACAGGAGGCGCACGCGGAATCGGCGGCGCGTGCGTCGATCGCCTCCGCCTCGACGGATTCGTTGTCGCCTCGCTTGACCTGCTCCCTCCGGATCAGGCAGAGGCGCATTCGGACCTCTATTTCCCCTGCGACATCACCGACGCCTCGGGTGTCGAAGAGGGATTCGCCACCGTCCACGCTCGTTGGGGCCGTCTTGATTTGCTGGTGAACAACGCCGCGCAGGGAATCCGCGCGCACCTCGTCGACCAGACCGAAGCCGACGTCCGCCGGAGCCTGGAAGTGTGCCTGATGGGAACCTGGCGTTGCACCCAGCTCGCAGCCCGCCGCATGATTCGGCAGGGCGAGGGCGGATCGATCGTCAGCATCACGTCCGTGATGAGCGAGTACACGGCTCCAGGCTCCAGTACGTACAGCGGCGCCAAAGCCGCGCTCAACGCAATGACACGGACGTGGGCGAGCGAACTGGCTCCCCACCGGATCCGTGTCAACGCAATCGAGCCGGGATGGATCGACACTCCCGGCGAGCGCATCGCATTCGGGAACAGGCGGGTAAACTCCGGGGGCAAGGCGTTGCCCTTGGGACGGATCGGACAGCCCAAGGATATCGCCGCCGCCGTGGCCTACCTGGCCTCAAGGGACGCTTCCTACGTCACCGGAACCATCCTTCGCGTGGACGGCGGGTTTACTTTGATCCGGTAGCTGGGACCTTCGGCTCTTCCACGCGGAACTGGATCTCGCCTTCGGGCAGCCTGTCGATCAGGCGTTGCTCGATGTCGAGCTGGTCTTTCTTTTCGAGGTCGCGGATCTCCTTCTCCAGACGGGCGTTCTCCGCCTGCCGGTCTTCCACTTGTTTGCGGAGCGTCTTGATCTTCTCCCGCTTCTCGATCAGGCCGGGGATGCCTTCAGGTCCGCGAAGTTGCACGAGCGCATAGCCGCCTGTTCCCAGCAGGAACAGCGCGAACAGCGCTCGCCGCGCGAACTTGCTCATATCTTTCTTTTATAGTAGGTTTCGCTACAAAAATCCATACCAGCGATTGAGGAAACCCATCAATCCTGGTCGATCGGCGTCACCGGATCAATGAACGGCCAGCACAGCGTACCCAACAGATACGCCCCAGCCATCATGTAGAGGATCACGTTGAAATTGTCGTTGGTGGCCCGTAAAATATAGCCCGCCAGCGCGGGAGCCACGAATCCGGCCATGTTCCCCATCATGTTCATCGATCCCGACAGCGTGCCCGCGTACTTGCCGCCCACGTCCATGCACGTACCCCAGGCTCCTGGCATCACCAGGTCGTTGCAGAAGCTTGCCAGCCCCATGAAGATCATCCCGTACAGCGGATCGGCGGTGTTGATCGAGACGACCATCATCACCGCGGCGCCGAAGAATCCGAAGCAGGCCATGATCCGGCGCGTCGACTTGACGCTCATCGTCTTGACCAGGTGGCCGGAGAGCAACCCGCACGCCATCGATCCCAACCCGCCGAACGCCAGCGGGAACATCGCGTACCACTGGACGTGGTCGGCTGGCACGTGGCGGCCATCGCGCAGATAGGTCGGCAGCCACGTGATGTAGAAGTACCAGGGGAACGACAGCAGGAAGTACTGCAGCCACAGCAGCAAAACGGTGGGCGATTGGGCGAGCTTTGCCCAGGGCACGTCGTGGTGCCCGCCCGCGTTCTGCTGCCCGTCCGCCAACAGCTCCAACTCGGCCTCGTTCACCGCCGGGTGGTCCTTTGGATTGTCGCGGAACCACCAATAGAACGCCGCCGCCCAGAAAAGTCCGAGCGCGCCGAACAGCAAGAACGACATCCGCCAGCCCATGAACCCGTAGACATAGGCCACGAGCGGCGGCGTGAACGCCCCGCCCCACCGGGCGAACATCCACATGATCCCCTGCGCCTGGACCCGCTCACGCGCGGGCAGCCAGATCGTGAACGACTTGGTCAGGTTCGGGAAGCATCCCGCCTCGCCCGCACCGAACAGGAACCGCGTGATGATCATTGACAGCCAGTTCCACGTGGCCCCGGTGAACGCCGTGAACGCGCTCCACCACAGCACGATCCGCATCAGCACCCGACGCGGACCGATCTTGTCACCCCAGTATCCACCCGGAATCTCGAACAGGGCGTAGGCGATGGCGAACGAGGAGAACACCCAGCCCATGGCCGCACGGTCGAAGTTCAGGTCCTTCGAAATCTCGGGCGCCATCATCGAGATGCACACGCGGTCGATGTAGGCCAGGATTGCCAGTGTGACGGCGAAAAAGATCACCCAGTAGCGGGCGTGTGAAGGCGCGACGCGCTTTCCGAAGCGGGGCGGGGTGACGGGTTGGGTGCGGGATGCCATGGTGTGACAGCTTATCTGAGCACGCCCGCCGGCCTCAACGCAACTCCAACTCCCGGTCTAGCCAGTCCCGGCAGTACCACTTTCCCGTTCGCCGCTACCATCGAACCGGTAGGGGATCCCGGGAGAGCCATCTGCGACAAAACGCTCCGGATCGCGTGAACGATGACGTGGCTGCGGTGATACGTCGCCATCACGATTGAGACCGCCGGAGCCGTTGTCACCGGTCCTTCTCCAACTCCCGGCCGAGCCAGTCCAAGTAGTCCTGGGCGCCGTCGGCGATGGGCAATGCAATCACCTCTGGCACCTGATAGCTGTGAATCCGCCGGAGTTCCTCCTGCAGCTTTGGGAACCGCGGACGGCTGGATTTGATAATGAGCACGATCTCCGCGCTCTGCTCGACCTGCCCCTGCCACCAGTAGGTGCTGGACGCACCCGGCACGGTGGTGACGCAGGCAGCGAGCCGCTGTTCCACCAGGTGCCGTGCGACGCGGTCCGCCTCCTCCTGGCTTGAGCAGCTCGAAAAAACCACGATCTTGTCGGTCATCTTTCCATTGTGGCGGGATATTACGATCCGCGATCTCCTGGGAGCGGGCCAGCGCGAGCCGCGCTCACATCAGGCGGGCGGGGGCCCTGCCTCATCTCCAGTTCACAAACGGGGGGTGAGCGGCTGTTTGACATTGCATAAGCAGACCGGATCCTGTTGATAAAAAGCGGGTTGTTAACCGGTGGGTTCGTTCCCGCGATTTTTGTTGTCCGGCGCCGGGAGCGGCGTTGCGGCGGATAGCGTGGTTCTGTTTTCGTGTGCGGTACATGATGTTGGCGCTAGGGGAGATTCCCGCCCGCCGAGTGTAGGATCGACTTGTGTCAAGCGGTGTTGGGGAAATTGGCAGCGGGCTGGAGGGGGCTGGCTTGTCTAGAAGCTGTTGAATTTAAAGTTGGTTGTGAGATTTAACAATTTTTCTGCCATTCTTGGTGAACGGCAGATTCGAATTGCACCCGCCGCCGCAGTATTTTCTAACCACTCCGGATGAACGGCGCGCTGCCTTGGTTCTGACCGAGGCGAACGTATTGATGTACGCCGCGGCGCTGAGGATCCGAACAAGGCCCCCGCGGTGGCGTTTCTGCATCCACCAAGAGCGCCAGCGCTCGCCCGCCTCGCCGGGCGCCACGCGAATCCGGAACCGGTACCATCCCAATCCGGCGCCCCACGCCGACGCCGCTCGCGGCCGTTGAGCCCAAGGTAATTGCACGCGCTCCCAGAAGCTGTCATCGAGTTCCGGCTGAGCATAGCGGAGATCATGGGAGCGGGCCGCCTCATCTGGTCACGGCAGGGCGAGGACGGCTTGATAAGCGCCGGGAAACTTTTCGACGGCGTCGAGGATGGTGGAGATGATGATGCGGCTCTGGGTGGGAGTCTCGCTGGATCCTGTTGATAGCAAGCGGGTTGTGAACCGTTGGGTTCGTTCCCGCGATTTTTGTTGTCCAGCGCGGGAGCGGCGTTGCGGCGGATAGCGTGGTTCTGTTTTCGTGTGCGGCACATGATGTTGGCGCGGGGGGAAGTCCCGCCCGGCGAGTGTAGGATCGAATTGTGTCAAGCGGTACTGGGGAAATTGGCAGCGGGCGGGAGGGGGTCGGTTTGTCTATAAGGTGTTGAAGTCACGGTTGGTTGTGAGATTTAACAATTGATGGGTATTTACTTCACTCAGGTTGAGGCTCGGCGACCCCCACCGGTTGTGGTGCAGCCTCGCGGCGGGGAGCGCGGCTGACGATCTCTTTGAACGGAACAGGGTCGATGCTGACTGCCTGCTGAACCAAGCGGTAGAAGAGCTTGCCTCTGCTTTTCGAAGTTCGCCGGTTGAAGCGAAAGGTGAACTCGTCCAGATAGTACTCGAGGTACTCGCGGCTGACGGCTCCTTGGTGGGTTCCCAACAACCACCGCTTCAACAGAGATGCGACGCGATGTACTCGAGGCAGCAATGCTGACGGCGACCCGTCCTGGTGATCGAGCACCGTGATCCGATGTTGATATCCATGTTGTTTGGCTGAACCGTAGCCCGGCCAGCCATCCGTGTGAAGGAGGGCTCCAATTTCGACACTGTCCCGTACGAATCCCATGAGCGAACCCGCCGAGGCATCGGGGACCGTCTTCATGCGGATCCGCCCGATCCCCGGCCCGTCCTCTTCGGCTGCGATAACGACCAGCGCCTTGGTTCCTGTCTGCCTT
>VFZX01000241.1 GCA_016871015.1 Acidobacteriota bacterium
TATCGAGGTATTGACAATCGCGCGGAGAAGGTGTAAGGTGAAGATCGAGCCGCACCCGCCCTTGATAAGTGTCAAGCAAGAATCCAGGCTAAAGTGTCAAGGATGTGTCCGGTCGCGCACCCTGTGATTCTGGCGAAAATCTGTGAACCAGTCACACGTGAAACAACATCTCCTTCACTTGAGCAACAATTTTGTGGCTCGATTCCATCAAGGAGAAAATACTGATGAGACATACTTTTGCTTCTTTCTCGCTGGCCGTAGCTTTGAGCGCGACCGGCATGGCTGCGGTCCCCGCCGATGTTAGCTGGGTCCGTGTTGTGCATGCATCGTCGGATGCGCCCGCCGTTGATATCCTGGCCAATGGGAACCTGGTCTTCCAGGGACTGCGCTACAAGGGCTACACCGAGTACACCCCCGTGGCTCCGGGCTCCTACAGCTTTTCGATCAACCTCACGGGGACAACTACAACCGCCTACTCGACGGAACCGCTCACGCTTCAAGGCGGCAACGCCTATTCCTTCTTTGCGATCGGGAAGGTGGCAAATCGGACCCTCACGGTGTTGGGCGCCGGTGATGACGTGGATGCCGCGGGCATGGGGATGGTGAAGCTGCGCATCGTTCATGGAGCGTCGACGGCCCCGTCTGTGGACGTGTACGCAACCGCGCCTTATGCGCCGTTAACGTCAGCTCCTGTGCTCTCCGCGGTCCCATACCTACTCGCAGGACCTTATCTCACAGTCCCGGCGGGTGTCTATCAGGCGCGGGTGGCGGTAACAGGTACAAAGACCGTTGCCATCGATTCCGGCCGTCTGCCGCTTCAGGGCAATACTGTGCGTACCGTAGTCGCTCTGGATCCTGCGACTCAGGGAGGACCTTTCGAACTTCTCATGCTTCCGGACGTGAACTGAGTTGCGGACTAATGTAGTTGCGCCTCACATTCTTCGCACTGCCGGTCTCCTGGGTGTGGATTCTTCCTCATGACGAGGTCTCTTCTTACCCTCATACTGACCTCGGTCATTGCCACTGCCCAGGACACGGCCGGCGTAGGCACTCTCACTGGCGCCGTTAAAGATTCGCTGGGAAATCCAGTGAACGGCGCCAACGTGTGCCTGGCCTCGCAGGGCCGGTGCGCGCTGTCCTCGGAGACAGGCTCGTTTCGGATCACGGATGTGCGACCCGGAGCGTATCAATTGGAGGTGACTGCCCCCGGGCGAGCAGGATTCACGTCGACGAGCATCGACGTACGCGCTGGACTGGAAGCAGTGATCGAAATCGCTCTGCCACAAATCGATTCCCTGTCCCAAAGCATCACCGTCTCGGAGCCGGTCTTCTTGGCTCCCGAGGAGATCAAGAACTCCGGGTTCTTGATTCAGCGCTTCGAGGTGTTCAAGGCGGCTGGCGTGCAACAGGACGTTTCGCGCTACGTTCAGACTCTGCCCGGAGTCGGCACTGGAACAAACGATTTCCGCAACGACCTGATCGTCAGGGGCGGAAGTCCTCTCGAGAACCTGTTTCTCGTCGACAACGTCGAGATTCCGAACATTAACAACTTCGCGAATTTCGCCTCCGCTGGCGGGACCACCAGTCTCATTGATCCCGCGCTCATCCAGGACGTCACCTTCCTCACCGGCGGATATCCGGCCCCCTATATCAACCGCACCTCGGGCGTACTGCAAATCACGCAGCGCGAGGGAAGCCGCGAGGGCTTCGAGTCCCGCGTGTCTCTTGGATCCCCTGGGTTGGGTGGCATCGTTGAAGGGCCGCTGGGCAAGGAGCGGAAGGGCTCTTGGGTGTTCTCCGCCAAGCGGAGCTTCCTGGATGCGGTCACCAACGACATCGGAATCGGCGGGGTCCCGGTAAACTATAACTTTAACGCGAAAGCCTTATACGATCTCACTCCGAAGGACCGAATCTGGGTCGTAAATATAACTGGAATTGACCGCATTCGGTTGGGGGCAACCGACAAACCGAAGACCGATCCGGATCGCAACCCTGAGCTGGACCTGATCGACGTCCGCTATCGTGGATGGCGGGCCGCGACCGGCTTGAACTGGCAGAGGCTTTTCGGATCGCGTGGAGTGGGTCTGCTCGGAGTCACAAATTCTGAGGGCAAGGTCACGCAATCGGTCAAGGATCTCTTCAAGTTTGGATTTTCTGCTCCCACAGCCACCCAACTCATTGCTCAAACACCAGCCCTGTTCGAGGAGAACAGCCGCGAGCGGGAACTCACCTTAAAATACGACCTGGTCCTCTATGCCGGCTTCCTTGAGAAACTCCAAGCCGGTGGCAGCGTGAAGAATATTTCCGCGAATTATGACACCGCGCAACCCTTCGGACAGGACAATCCGTTTTCTTCGATCCGCGACCTAAACCCGTTTTCACTGCGTCGATCAGCGACGGCGCGTCAATCAAGCGCGTACCTGCAGTCCTCGCGCAACCTCGGCAATCGTTGGAACGTGACCTGGGGCGGACGCTTTGACCACTACGCCGTGCTCGGCCGAAGCCGGTTGAGTCCACGCGCTGGCATAAGTTATCGCCTCACCGACCGCCTGGTTTGGCGGTCCAGCTACGGACTGTACTTCCAGCAACCGCTCCTCTTGTTCATCGAGTCCTTTCCGCAGAACAAGGGCTTGATTCCGATCCGTGCGAGCCACGTCGTAACCGGATTCTCGTACAACATCAACGCCGCAACCCGCGCGTCAGTGGAAGCCTATCAGAAGATCTACAGCGGCTACCCTGCATCATCCCAGTTCCCTTCATTTTCATTGGCCAACGCCGGGGACACATTCGCGGTCAGCGATATCCTTCTGCCATATGTCAGCGCCGGCCGCGGCCGGGTCCGCGGGCTGGAAATGGCGATCGAACGCAAATTCACGGACCGCTGGTATGGGCAAGCGAACGTGTCCATTTCGCGAACCCGCCACGCCGGGCTCGACGGAATCATGCGCTCAGGGACGTATGACTATCCGGTAATCACAAACCTGCTGGGCGGCTATCAGTTCCGGAAGAAGTGGGATTTCTCGGGCCGGGTCACCTACCTTTCCGGCAAACCATACACTCCCTTCAACGAAGCTTTGTCGAGAGCGCAGCGTCGCGGAATCTTCGACCTGGACCGGGTCAACGGCGTACGGGCTCCGGATTATTTTCGTCTCGACTTGCGTGTGGACCGGACGTTCACTGTCCGGGGAAAACCCTTCTTGGTGTTTTTCGGCGCGCAGAACGTGACCAATCGAACGAACGTCGCGCGAGCCTCCTGGGACCGTCAACGGAACGCGCCCCGTTTCAACCGGCAACTCGGCCTCTTCCCTCTCATTGGCCTCGAGTGGAGATTGTAGCCGCCGTGGGCTGTGTCTACTTAGAGCCGCTGGTGCTCCTTCAGCAAACACCGGTCCATCACCACATCCAACCCCGCCTGCCCAGCCACCCGCGCCGCCTCCTCGTTGACCACACCCTCCTGCATCCACACCGACCGGGCGCCGATCCGCACCGCCGCTTCCACCACCGGACCCACCTGGTCCGAACGCCGGAAAATGTTCACCATGTCCACAGGCTCGGGAATGGACTCGAGATCGGGATACGCCCGTTCACCCAACACCTCCGCCACGCCCGGATTCACCGGAATGATCCGGTAACCCCGCTCCTGCATATAGTGCGACACCCCGTAACTCGGCCGGAACGGATCGGGCGACAGACCCACCACCGCGATCGTCCGCGCCTCTCGCAGTACCTTCTCGATCAGGCTCACGCCTTCTCCTCAAGCTGAAGCAGCTTCCGGAATTGCCGGACCTCGGCGGGCGCCAGCATCCGCCACTCGGTTGGCTTCAAGTCCCCCAGCTTCAGGAACCCGATCCGCGTCCGCCGCAGCTTCTCGACCATCAACCCCAGGTGCTGGAACATCACCCGGATCTGGTTGGTCCGCCCCTCGATCAACTCGACTTCGTACCAGGGGTTCTTCGCCTTCCTCAGCAGCCGGATCCGCGCCGGAGCCGTACGCTTGCCGTGCAGAGGGATCCCGCGCTCGAACTGTTCCCGCTGCTCATCGGTCAGGTACCCGTTTACCTTCGCCTCGTAGAGCTTGGACACCTTGTTCTTCGCCGCCAGGATCGCGTTGGCGAAATCGCCGTCGTTGGTGAATAGCAGCAAGCCTTCACTCTGATAATCCAGCCGCCCCACCGGATAGATCCGCTCGCGGACCTCCTTGACGAACTCCATCACCGTCTGCCGGTGTTCCGGATCGGTCACCGTCGTCACGCATCCCTTCGGTTTGTGAAGCGCCAGATACACCTGCTGCCGCGCAGGACGGATATTGCGTCCGATCACCCGGATCTGGTCGACATCCGGATCCGCCTTGGCCCCCAGCTCGACCACCGTCTTGCCGTTCACCTGCACTTTGCCCGCCAGCATCAACTCCTCCGCTTTGCGGCGGCTGGCCACTCCCCAGCGCGACAGAATCTTCTGGATCCGCTCCTCAGCCATTCGATTCGGCCGTAGGCTCGGGGACGGTCTCGGGAACAGTCTCGGGCGCAGTTTCGGGCACAGCGGCCGCTGCTGGCTCCTCGGGATCCCCCAATGCCAGCCGGCTCCACTCCTCGAACTCTTTGAGCGTCGGTAGCTCAGCCAAGTCCTTCAAGCCGAACTGGACGAGGAACTCCTTGGTCGTCCGGTAGAGCACCGGACGGCCAACCACCTGCTTCCGCCCGGCCGTGGTCACCAGCTTCCGGTCGAGTAGTGTTTTCAGGACTCCCGCGCCTTGCACGCCGCGGATGTCCATGATCTCGGGCGCCGTGATCGGCTGCTTGTAGGCGATCACGGCGAGCGTCTCCAGCGCCGCCAGCGAGAGCTTCAGCGGTGGCTTCAGCTTCTTGACGAACCCCCGGATCTCCTCGTGGAATTCCGGCTTGGTGCTCATCTTGTAGCCGCCGGCTACCTCGCGCACCGACAGTCCGTGGTGCGGCTCGTTGAACTGTTCCACCAGCTTCGCCAGGACCGTTTCCACCAGCTCGATCGGCTTGCCCAGCGCCTCGGCGATCTGCTTGGGCGACAGCGGCTCGTCGGTGATGTAGACGACGGCCTCCAGGATCGCCAGGAGCCGCGACTCATCCGATTCCGGATCCGGCGGTGCCTCCACCACGCCGAGTTGTTCGGGCGCTAGTGCCTCTTCAAGGGTGATGTTCTCTTCCACTACTTGCTGTACTCTTCCTCAATTGCGGCCATCGCCTGATCGGAGGCGGAGACCTGTTCAAAATTCTCGTGGCGCTTCAGGCCGATCTCCCCAAACGCCTCCTGTTGGACCAGCACCGCCGCCTGCATCCGCACCATCTCCAGGATCGCCAGGAACAGGCAGATCATCGCACGGCGTGACCGTTGCCGCTCAAACATCGCGGCAGCCCCCAGCGACTCGCCCCGCCGCAGCTCGCGCAAGGCGGACTGCAACACCTGGATCATGCCAGGCACCGTGACTTCTTCCTCGCCCACCTCGAACATGGGCTTCGACTTCGCCCTTTCGAGTACTTTCTGCAGCGTCTGGACCAGGTCAAACAGGCCAACATCCAGGTCGCCCTGCTCCTCCTGCTCCTGGAAGAACTCCTGGATCTTCGGGTTCGACCACACCGCCTCCTCGAGCATCCGCTTCTGCTGGAGCATCTCGGCGGCGTTCTTGAACCGCTCGTGCTCGATCAGCCGGTCCACCAGCTCCAGCCGGGGATCCCCCTCCGGGGCAATCTTTTCGAGCTCCGGATCCTTGGGCAGCAGCATCCGCGACTTGATCTGGATCAGGGTTGCCGCCATGAACACGAACTCCGCGGACAACTCGATGTTCAGTTCCGTGGCCCGGGCCATGTAGTCCAGGTACTGCTTCGTGATCCGGGCGATGGGGATGTCGTAGATGTTGATGTGCTGCTTCCGGATCAGGTCCAGCAGCAGGTCCAGCGGGCCTTCGTACGCTTCCAACTGAACCGTAAGGGGGGATTCAGACACCGAATCCCAAAATACCACGAATCATTGATCTTTCGGATCTTTGACGGGCTTCTTCACTTCTGCCTTGAACGTCAGGATCACGTCTGCCACGCGGGCTCCCTCGTCGAGTGCGAAATCCGCCTTCGTGTCCCCCAGGCTATCGAAGATTCCTTCCTCGCGGATCCGGTTCAGGAAGAACTGCGGATAGTCGGCGTTGAACAGCTTGCCGGTCTGCAAGGTCCACAGCCTCCGGATCTCGTGTTCGCCGTGGAGGTCCAGCCCTTTGACATGGAGCTTGCCGAACAGAAACTGGGGCCCTGGCTCGACTTGATACGTCACATCAACAGTTTTCTCTTTGTCGTTGATTTTCTGGGAGATCGAGCTCGCCACCTTCATGTAGCCGTTACGCCGGAACAGGATGTGAATCCGCTCCTGGCCGAGCTTCACCTGGTCGAAGTTCATCACCTCACCGGACTTGAGATCCGCAGCCTTCACCACGGCCGCGCTTTCCGCGGAACCCTCTACTGTCACTGTACCCAGACTGTAGCTTTCTCCCTCATCGATGCCGGCCGTCACAGCCAGCCCCTTCACACCGCCAGACGCCGCTGCCACCTCGAATCCGGTGATCCGCATCCTCACCCGTCCGCGGGCATCGTACAGCGGTTTAAGGCCGAGCGACAGGACTTCGCGGAACCGCTCCTCGCTATACTGCGATCCGACCGCCGCCCCCGCCACCGCTGCCTGCAGCGCCTTCTCCGTCAGAACCTTGTTGCCCTTGAAATGCACTTCCGCGACCACCGGCGGCGACGAGGCCGACTGGAACGAGATGTACAGCTCGCCGGGCTTATCCGACTGCACCTTCACCCGGACCTCGTCCGCGCCTTTCACCAGCTCCTGGACGGCGGCCCGATACCGGTCGAGCACCTGCTGTGTGGCCGGAATCCGGTCGGAATAGAGCGGCAGCGACTTCCGCAGATGCGCCTTGGCGTCGGCGGTCGACACCGGCAGGCGGTCCAACTGGAACGGCAGAAGCTGGCCCAGCTCATTCACCTCGAAGGTGACGGCGTATCCCTTGCCCGACGGTCCCGCGGCATAGCGGTAGCCCACTGAGTCGAACAGCCCGGTGGCCAGCAGACGGTCCCGGGCCGCGTCGAACACCTTGGGCTCGCCAGTCTGTCCGGGCTTGAGGCCGGACGCCGCAATCACTGCGGCAGCCGTGTACTCCTTGACCCCTTCCACCTGGACCACCTCAATCGGGAAGGGCCGCTGCGCGAGGGCTGCCAGCGCGGCGGCTAAACTCAGGGCGTGGGTCCGCATCTTCCTCACCGTATCAGAACGTCAGCCCGACCAGGAAGTCGATCTGGTCCCGGTTTGACCGCAGCAATCCGCCCACAGCGCTCAGCAGCCGGTCGTTATTGCGGTGCGAGTAGCGCAGCTCGGGCGAAATCCGGACTTTGGGAGCGCGCAACTCGACACCGGCGCCGAACACAAGTCCGTTGGTGGTTGAGCGGACGAACTCGCGAGGCCCCTGCGTCACCAGCCCGCCCAAGTGGTTGAACACGAGTCCGCCCCCGAGAAATGGCCGCGCCGGACCGAAGCCAAACCGTTTCCGCAACATCACCGGGAAATCCCAGGAATTCGCTGAACTCGTTTGCCCTCCGGTCTCCACCTGCACCCGCCGGAACAGCGCGTCGGCGCTGATTGAAAGTCCCGCCGGTAGATGGACCTCCACCGTGGGTCCGAACGTGTGCCTCCTGGGGACGGACTTAAACCGGCCCTCGGCGTCGAGCGCATTCCGCAGCGGGACCCCGCCGCGGACTCCCACCGAGACCGCGTCCGCCGCCAGTCCCGCCGGGAGCAGAACTAACAGCCAAAGTGGTTTCATTTCCTCTCACTTATCTGGAGGTGTTGAGGAACTTCTTGATGGAGCGGATTGCCTGCCGTGTGCGGTGCTCATTCTCGATGAACGCGAACCGGACATGGCCCTCGCCCATCGGACCGAATCCCACGCCCGGGGACACTGCCACAAGCGCCTCCTGGAGCAGCGCCTTCGAGAACTCGAGCGAGCCCATGCTCCGCAGCGGCTCCGGAACCGGCGCCCAGAGAAACATCGAGCCCTTGGGAGCGGTGACCGGCCATCCGGCGCGGTTCAATCCGTCCACCAGAACATTCCTACGTTTTAGGTACGTGTCCCGGATCTTCAGGGTTTCCTCTTCACACTCCCGCAGGGCGATGATCCCGGCGATCTGCAGCGGCTGGAAAATCCCGTAGTCAAGGTAGCTCTTGATGCGCGCCAGCGCCTTGATCATCTTCGGATTTCCCAGGCAGAAGCCCATCCGCCAGCCAGCCATGTTGTAGCTCTTCGACATCGAGAAAATCTCGACCGCTACTTCCTTGGCGCCATCCACCTGCAGGATGCTCGGCGGTACGTAGCCGTCAAAAGCGATGTCGGCGTAGGCGAAATCGTGGACCACCATCGTCCCGTGCTGATGCGCCAGGCGAATGATCTCCTTCATGAAATCGAGATCCACGCAGCACGTGGTCGGATTGTGCGGGAACGAGATCAGCACCATCTTGGGCGGACGGCGCTTGTAGAGGTCATGCAGCGCTTGCAGGAACGTCGCTGGATCCGGCATCGGCAGGATGCAGGCGTGCCCCTCGGCCATGATCACGCCGTATTGGTGGATCGGATAGGTGGGATTGGGCGAAGCCACTGCATCGCCCGGCCCGATCACGGCAAACAGCAGGTGCGCGAGGGCGTCCTTGGCGCCGATCGTGGCAATCGCTTCCGTTTCCGGATCGAGGTCCACATCGTACTTGCGCTTGTAGCGCTTGACGATCTCCAGGCGCAGGTTCGGGATCCCCTTCGACATCGAGTAGCGGTGGTTGCGCTTGTCGCGGCTCGCCTCGTTCATCTTCTGCACGATGATCCGCGGCGTAGCTCCGTCCGGATTCCCCATGCCGAAGTCAATGACGTCCTGCTGGTCCGCCCGCAGGCGTGCCTTCATCTCATTGACAACGGCGAAAACGTAGGGGGGGAGCTTTTGGATCCGGTAGAACTCGTCGGTCGGTAGCGGCATTCTCCTCCATTTTAGCTGGAGGTGCGCACCAATTCGAGAAATGCCCGCGCCGCGTGGCTCAGAGCACGCCGCGCCGGGTGCACCAGCCGGATCTTGCGCTCGACCGACAGCTCATCCACGCGGACCTCGCGCAACGCCCCCTGTTCGATCTCCTGCTCCACGCACATCCGCGGCAGGAACGCGACTCCTTCGTTGCGCTGCACCATCCGGCGGATCGTCTCGACTGTCGGCATTTCGACGTCCATGTTCAGCGGCACCTTCAGCCGCTGGAACTCGCGCAGGACCATCTCGCGGTAGGGCGACGTCACATTGTGCGCAATGAACGTCTCCATGCCGAGCTCGCTGATCGACACCGATGTCCGGCTGGCGAACCGGTGCCGTGGCGCGACCACAAAGGCCAGGTGGTCCGTGTAGATGGTGGTGCTCACCAGCCTGTCGTCTCCCGGATCGTAGGTCAGCATGCCGAGTTCGAGGTCACCGTCCACCAGTTGTGCCGGGATCCGTGAAGAAAGGCTCCTCCGCACCTGGACCTTCACCTTCGGGTACAGCCGCCGGTAGGCCTGGATATGGCGCAGCAGGTACAGTGACGTCGACTCGTTGGCGCCGATGATCAGCCGTCCCGCCGAGTTGTCGCGCAACTCGGCGAGCGCATTCGACATCTCCTGCTGGAGATTTTCGAACCGGCGGGCATATTCAAGCACGATCCGGCCGGCGTCGGTGAGCAGCAAATCCTTGGCGGAGCGGTCGATCAGCTTTTCCTGAAGTTCCGCCTCCAGGCGCTGGACCGCAAGCGAAATGGCCGGCTGGGTCCGAAGCATCTTCTCCGCCGCGCGGGAGAAGCTCTTCTCGCTGGCGACGGCGAGGAACACCTTGAGGGGGTGGAGTTCCATAGATCGATTTAATTATACTATCAATCTGGATAAACGAAACAAATTACTACTGGCGGTCCTCGCCACGGTCTTGACGGCCTGCGCTCCCCACGATCAGGTGAGGCTGGCGATCGCGGCTCAGCAGTCGCCGTCGCAGATCCTGCCCTACCTGGCCGCTGAGCTTGGCCACTTCCGCGACGAGGGACTCGAGGTGCGCGTGGAAGAGTTCCCTGGCAGCGCGAAAGCCATGCAGGCGCTGCTGGGCGGGAGCGTCGACGTGGTAACCGGCTATCATGAGCAAGTGTTGAGTCTCGACAGCGGCGCGCCCCCGGTGCGAAGTTTCTTCCTGATGACCAACTCGCAAATGGTCGCGCTCGCGGTGTCCCCTGCTGGATCGGCGCGGATCCACCGGATCGAGGACCTGCGCGGCGCCGAAGCCGGCGTCACCACACTCGGATCAGCGACCCACGTCCTGCTCAACTACCTGCTCGCCCGCCATGGAATCCGGCCGGACGAGGTGAAGCCGGTGGCCATCGGCACCGCATCGCGCGCTGTCGCCGCCATGGAGCGGGGCGTGGTCCAAGCGGGCGTGGTGAGCGACTTCACCGTCCGCACAATCGCCAAGCGTGGCGCAGTGCGGATCCTGGCCGACACGCGGACCCGGGCGGGAGTCCTTGAAACCTACGGCACGGCGGATTATCCTGGAGCCGCGATGTTTGCCCGCGCCTCCTGGCTCAATGCACATCCGGACCAGGCGCGCCGGCTCGCCGCGGCTTTCACGCGCACCCGCGAGTGGATCCTCGCCCGTCCGCTCGACGAGGTGATCGCGCGGATCCCAGCCTCCCATCACGGCGATGATCCGGCGCTTTACCGGGAGGTGATTCGCGGCGCGGTGGACCTGCTCGACCGCGACGGACGGTTCTCCGAAGAAGGCGCATCGGCCGCCGCGCGGATGGTCAACGCCGATCCGGCGCGCGCCAAGGAGGCGCACACGAATGCGTATCTGGACTAGCCTGATTCTCCTGCTGCTCGCCTCCTGTGCGACGCCCGTGCAACAGGGTCCGCGAGTGCGGATCGCCATCGGCGGACAGGCGCAGATCGTCTACCTTCCGACGACGCTTGCCGAGCGCCTGGGCCACTATCGCGCGCAGGGGCTCGAAGTCGAACTGATCGAGTTCGCGGGCGGCGCAAAGGCGCTCGAAGCTCTGCTTGGAGGCAGCGCTGACGTCGTGTCCGGATTCTTCGACCACACGATCCAGATGGCCGCCGAAGGCAAGCAGATGAAGGCGTTCGTGGCGATGCTCAAGCGCCCCGGCCTGGCGCTGGTCTCTACCGGACGCGTCCGCTCGGTTGCGGATCTCAAGGGCAAAGTGGTGGGCGTGTCGGCGCCCGGCTCCTCGACCCACATGCTGCTCAACCGTGTCCTGCGCGGCCAGGGCATCGCGCCGGACTCGGTAGCCGCCGCGGGTGTCGGCATGGCGGCGGGCGCGGTGGCGGCGATGGAGCATGGCAAGGTTGACGCGGCGGTGATGGCTGAGCCCGCACTCTCGCAACTTGCCATACGGCTCAAGCAACCGCTCGTGTTCCTGGCCGACACGCGGACCGCGGAGGGCACGCGCGAACTCTACGCCGTGGACGACTACCCGGCGTCGGTATTCTACTCCTCGGCGGAATGGATCGCGAAGAACCCGGAGATCGCGCGGCGTCTGGCCCTCGCGATGCAGGAGACCCTGAAGTGGATCCACGCCCACACGCCCGCCGAGATCTCGAAGGCGATGCCCGAGCCGATGAAGCTCGGCGGTGAGGAGGCATACGTTAAGGCAATCGAGTCGAGCATGGACTTGTTCTCGCGTGACGGGCGGCTGCACGCCCAAGGGATGCAGGCCGTCGCCCGCGTGCTGGCCGAGGATATTGAGAAAGTGGGCGCCGCCAAGGTGGACCCGCAAAAATGCTACACGGACGAGTTCCTCCAGTGAAACGCGTGGTGCTGGCAGGCGGCAGCGGAACGTTGGGACAGGTGCTCGCCGCGCACTTCCGGGCACAGGGCTGGGACCCTGTGGTGCTGGCGCGAAGTCCCAAGCCGGGAGAAGCCGGTTGGGATGGCGAGTCCCTCGGAGCGTGGGCCGCGAGGCTCGACGGCGCGGAGGTGGTGATCAACCTGTGCGGCCGCTCGGTGGACTGCCGCTATACCGCCGCCAACCGCAAGATCCTCATCGACTCGCGTGTCAAGCCAACGAGGGTGATCGGTGAGGCCATCGCACGCTGCGCGAATCCGCCGCGGCTGTGGATGAACGCCAGTTCAGCGACCCTCTACCGCCATACCTACGGACCCGCGTGGGATGAGTCCGCCGCGAACTTCGGCCCTGAGCCTGAAGCCAAGGACGCCTTCTCGCTCGACATCATCCACGCCTGGGAAAAAGCGTTCTACGACGCGCCCGCCGGATCCACGCGGCGCGTTGCCTTGCGTGCGGCGATGGTTTTGGGCCACGGAGCCAACTCCGTGCTGCCGGTGTTGTGCCGGCTGGCCCGGCTGGGACTCGGAGGCCGCATGAGCCACGGGCGCCAATTCGTCTCCTGGATCCACGAAGGCGACTTCGCGCGCTCCATCGACTGGCTGATCGCGCACCCTGAATTGGCCGGCCCAGTGAACCTCGCGGCGCCCAATCCCCTGACCAACGCCGATATGATGCGGATCATCCGCAAGGTTGTAGGCGCGCCGTTCGGATTGCCCGCGGAGCGGTGGATGCTCGAAATTGGCGCCTTCTTCCTGCGGACCGAGACCGAGCTGATCGTGAAAAGTCGGCGCGTGATTCCGGGAAAGCTGCTGGCCTCGGGATTCAAATTCCAGTTCCCCGGATTCGAACCCGCCGTGCGCGACCTGCTAAGGGCCTGACTACCGGAAGACCTGGAGCCGGAACGGCACCCG
>VFZX01000242.1 GCA_016871015.1 Acidobacteriota bacterium
GCCGCTCCTGTTCAGCCCGGCGCCGGGCCTCGTCGTTACCGAGTGCCCCGCCCGCCATCGCCAGCGCGAGGATCATGCCCGTGATGAAACGCATCTGATTTCTCCATTGAACCCGTCCCCGGGACGGGGCTTGCTGTTCAGTCCTGGCTCCCGGCAGGATCCAGGCACTCTACCACTTGGCCCTATTGTAATCCGCAATAATAAGAAAAGGTGAGAATTCTTGACGTCGGATGCGGACGCAACAAGTTTCCTGGCTCCATTGGCGTGGACCACAACACCAAGACCGATGCCGACGTACTAGCCAATCTAGATCACTTCCCTTACCCGTTCTGTGACGGCGCGTTCGATCAGATCCGCGTCATTCACGTCATCGAGCACCTGTCCAACATCATCCGTGCGATGGAAGAGTTCCACCGCCTGGGGCGTCCCGGCTCGCGTCTGCTGATCGCCACCCCACACTACACCGATTTCAGCTCGTTCTGCGATCCCACCCACAAGTGGCACCTGAACTCCTTCTCGTTCCGCTACTTCGGCCCGGATCACGCGGGCTTTGGATACTACACGAGCGCCCGGTTCCGGGAAGTGTCGGTCCGCGTACGCGTGCTGGCCCTGTGGAGGTATCTTGGATTTGAGATCCTGGTGAATCATTTTCCCCGGTTCCGCCGCTTCTGGGAACATTACCTGTGCTACGTCGTCCGGGGGAAGGTCATCGAGTTCGAATTCGAGGTGCTCAAATGAACCTTCTCCGGCCACTCTGTCTGCTGTCCGACGCGATCCGCCGCCGCGCCCGCCGCAAGCGCATGGACCCCGGCCAAGCCCTGGGACTGGAAGCCGAAGATCTCGCCCACCGCCTGCTCCAATCGAAGGGCTTCACGGTAGTCGCCCGCAACTGGACCGCCAAGTCTCACGCGGCCGAAATCGACCTGATCGCCCTGGGACCCGCGGGACTCGCCTTCGTCGAGGTCAAAGCCCGCGCCACCGGTGAGTTCAGCGAGCCCGAGCGGCAGATCACGCCCGAAAAACAGCGCAAGCTCGCCGCCGCCGCTGCCGAATTCCGCCACGGCAGCCAATATCGCTCCACACCGTTCCGGTTCGACCTCGTGACGGTGATATTGGAACCTCAACTCCGTCTGGCCCATTACGAGGACGCCTGGCGGGTGCGGGAAGCTCTGGCCGCTCATCCTTGACCCGGTCCTGATCAGCGTCTTCATATAGCCTCTTGATGGGCATATGGCGCGCGGCGGACGAGCCTTTCAAAAAAAACATCGGCAAGCCCGGCCGTAGGCTATTTCACCACCACGCTCGCCAAGCCCGGCGGGGGATCCGGAAACCGCAAATCGAGGTCTTCCAGAGTCTTGAGCACGACCTCCGACACAACCAGATCCCGGAACCACTTTTCATCAGCCGGAACGATAAACCAGGGCGCCTTTTTCGTGCTGCACTCCGATAACGCCGCCTCGTAGGCCTCCATGTACAAATCCCAGCGGTCGCGCTCCGCCAGATCACTGGTGTTGAACTTCCAGTGCTTCTTGGGCTCAGCCAGCCGCTCCTCCAACCGGCGCTTCTGCTCATCCTTGCTGATGTGCAGGTACAGTTTGACGATCGAAATCCCGGCGGAGGCCACCAGGTCCTCGAACTCATTGATCCGGGCGTACCGCTTGGACCAAACCTTGCGGCTCACCAGCTCCCGCACCCGCACCACCAGGACATCCTCGTAGTGCGACCGGTTGAAGATCACGATCTCGCCCCGCCCTGGACACACCTTGTGGATACGCCACAGGAAATCGTGGCTCAACTCCTCTGGCGTAGGAGCCTTGAACGCGGCCACCCGGCACCCGAGCGGATTCAATCCTCTGGCGAGATTGCGGATTGTGCCGTCCTTCCCGCCAGCGTCCATCGCCTGGAGGACGATGAGCATTCCGCGCTCTCCCTGGGCGGCGAGCACGCGCTGGAGTCCGGCGATCTTCTCGATGTTCCCGGCCGTCTTCTCGCGTGCCTTCTCCTCGTCCCAGCCATGGGTATCCGCGGGATCCCACTTGCCGAGATGGACCTTCTTGCCCGGCTTGACCCGCATGCCGTCGTACAAGCTCTTCGCCATGATGCCTCCATCTATTCCAATGGAATCGATTGCCCCCGCTCCGGGATGACCACTTCCACGCCATAGGTCTCGCGGATCCGGGCGGCCAGAGGCTGCGCCTGCGCCAGCTCCCCGTGGACCAGGAACACGCCCCTCAGCCCCTTGCTCAGCGGCTTCATCCAGCGGATCAACTCGCTCTGGTCGGCGTGGCCCGATAACTCGTTCATCACCACCACTTCCGCCCGCAGCCGGACCAGCTCGCCAAAGATCGGAACCTCGGGATGGCCGTCCACCAGCTTCCGTCCGAGCGTGTTCTCGGCCTGGAAACCCACCACCAGCACGGTGTTGCGGGGGTTCTCGATGTTGTTCCGCAGGTGGTGGAGGATCCGGCCGGCTTCGGCCATGCCGGACGCCGAGATGATGACCATCGGTCCGCGCAGGTCGTTGAGTGCCTTGGAATCCTGGACATCGCGTACGTAGCGCAGGCGGCGGAACCCAAACGGATCGTCCCCTTCGGCCAGGTACCGTGCCGTCTCGGCGTCGTAACATTCCGGGTGGGCGCGGTAGCCCTCGGTCGCATTGACGGCCAGCGGACTGTCCACGAACACCGGAATGTCGGGAATTGCCCGGCGCCGGGTGAGCTCATTCAAGAGCACCACTAACTGCTGGGTCCGTCCCACGGCGAAGGCCGGTACAATGACGCGTCCCCCTCGCTCGGCTGTCCGGGTGATGACGTGGGCGAGCTTCGAGGCCACGATGTCGCCGTCGCTGTGCAGCCGGCCACCGTAGGTCGACTCAAGGATCAGATAGTCGGTCTCCGGCAGGGTCTCGGGATCCCGGATGATCGGCAGCCCGTTGCGGCCCACGTCGCCCGAAAAGGTCAACCGCGTCGACTTGCCGTTCCGCTGGTGGGTGAGCGCCACACACGCCGAGCCCAGCAGGTGTCCCGCATCGTAGAACTCGTACCGGAGTTCATCGGTGAGCTGGATGGACCTGTGGTAGGCGGCGTTTTCGAACTGGTCAAGGGCCGTTTCGGCATCCTTCATGCTATACAGGGGTTCGATCCGCTTGGAGCCGTCCGCCCCCAGACGCTTGCGCCGGTCCGCCCGCTTGTTGAGGAACTCGGCGTCTTTTTCCTGAAGGAACGCCGAATCGCGTAACATTGCGCCGCACAAGTCGGTGGTCGCAGAGGTCGCGTAGATCGGGCCGCGGAACCCGGCTTTGGTGAGGTTGGGCAGGTTCCCCGAGTGATCAATGTGCGCGTGCGACAGCACAACGGCCGCGACACTCTTGGCGGCGAACGGGAAATTGCGGTTCCTCTCGTTCGATTCCTCACGGCGCCCCTGGTACAAGCCGCAGTCCAGGAGGAACCTTTGGCCGTCGGCTGACAGTTCGTGCATCGAACCAGTCACCGTGCGGACGGCCCCCCAAAAGGTGAGCTTCATCTAAACGATGGTAGCAGTTCCGGCATCTTGGACCTCAGTTCTGAGACAATTGGTTCGCATCGTGCTCATTCCTGTCACTGAACACCTCTGGCGCATCTCAGTGGACCAATACCACGCCATGATCGGTGCCGGGATCATCGGCGAAAACGATCCGGTCGAACTGCTCGAGGGGATTCTGGTAGCCAAGTTGAGCAATAACACCGGCCACATTTTCATCACCGAGTCCTTGAGACGGTGGCTCGAGAAGGCTTTGGGGCCACAGTGGTATATCCGGTGCCAAGAGCCGCTCGTCACGGAAGATAGCCAACCAGAGCCGGACATCGCCGTCGTCCGCGGGAGCTTCCGGGACTACCGGCGCCCGCATCCGGCGGCATCGGAGGCGCCGCCAAGATCCCGCAGTACTGGGTGGTGAACATCCCGGCGCGCACGGTCGAGGTCTATTCACACCCTTGCGCGGACGGATACATGGAGCAAGCCATTTACCGGGGCGGCGCGCACATCCCGGTCGTTTTGGACGGCGTCGAAAAAGCAGCCCTGTCTGTGCAGGAGCTCTTTTCAGAGGACTGAGGGAATGCCAAAATGGACGGTATGAAGTCCGTCCTTCCCACCCTGCTCCTGTGCGCGGTCTCATCGGCGCAACAACGGCCTGGCATCTCCGCCAGCGCCATGACACCGGACCCCAACATGGCCCGGCCGATCGACGCCATCGATTCGATCTTCATGGAAGAGCTCACCTGGATCGAAGTCCGCGACGCCCTCCGCGCGGGCAAGACCACCGCCCTCATCGCGACGGGAGGAGTCGAGCAGAATGGACCCTACCTCGCCACCGGCAAGCATAACTACGTCCTGCGCGCGACCACCGAGGCGGTTGCACGCAAACTCGGCAACACCCTGGTGGCTCCGATTGTCGCGTTCGTCCCCGAGGGCGACATCGCCCCGCCATCGGGCCACATGAAGTATCCCGGAACGATCAGTCTGCGCCAGGCAACCTACAAGGCGCTGCTCACCGATATCGCCGAGAGTCTCAAGACCCACGGGTTCCGCCGCGTGATCCTGATCGGCGACAGCGGCGGAAACCAGGTCGGCATGAAGGGAGTCGCTGCGGAGCTCGGCGCGAAGTGGGCCGCCAGCGGCGCGCGGATTCACTTTATCCCGGAGTACTACGATTTCTACAACAGCGGAACGCTCTCCAAATGGATGGCCTCGCAAGGAGTCCGCGAGACCGACGAGGGCCACCACGACAACGTCGCGATCACCGCGATGATGATGGCGGTGGATCCGTCAACCGTCCGCATGCGCCAGCGAAGGGCCAAGGGAAAATTCTCGATCAACGGAGTCGCGCTTGATCCCGTTGAGAAGACCGTCTCGCTCGGGAAGAAGGCGATCGAGTACCGCGCGAGTGTGACGGTCGAGGCGATCCGCAAAGCCGCCCCTTGAATTCGCCTCGCCCACACTGGTATAGTCGACACGATAGTAGACCCCAACACCCAAGGAAAGGATGGTGCGGAGTGAGCAAGAAAGACACCGAACTTAAGCCCAAGCCCGCCCCGGAATCCGGCAAGGGCTTTTCGCGGCGAGGTTTCCTCGGCACGAGCACCGCCGCTGGAGCCGTGGGCAGCGGCTTAATGGAGCAGACCGCGGAGGCTGCACAGGGAGCCGGCGGCAAAGGAATCACCCTGGCGGGCGAAACCGAGATCACGCTCAACATCAACGGACAGCCCCGGAAAGTCACCGTCGAACCGCGGACCACTCTGCTCGACGCGCTCCGCGACAGGATGGAAGTCACCGGCGCCAAGCGCGTATGCGACCGCGGAACCTGCGGCGCCTGCTCGGTGATCGTCAACGGCAAGGTGAGCTACGGATGCACCATGCTCGCGATTGACGCGCAGGGCAAGCGGATTCAGACGATCGAAGGCTTCGGCAATCACCCGGTCATCAACGCATTCGTCCAACACGACGGGCTGCAATGCGGCTACTGCACACCGGGCATGGTGGTGGCGGCCAAAGCGCTGCTCGACCGCAACCCCCGGCCAAGCTCCCAGGAGATCCTTGAGGGAATGGGTGGAAACCTGTGCCGTTGCGGCACCTATGTTGGAATCAAGCAGGCGGTCGCCGAGGCTGCCAAGGAACTGAGAGGAGGAAGGAATGCCTAACTATTCGTGGCCTCCGATGGAACAACGCCGGGTGATGGGCAAACGCCTGGCCCGGTTGGATGGCGCCGCCAAGGCGAGCGGCAAGGCGAAGTACAACAGCGACGTCCGCCCCGCTGGCACCATTCACGGTGCGATCCTGCACTGTCCCCACGCCCATTGCCGCGTGCGAAGCATCGACACTTCGGCGGCGAAGGCGCTGTCCGGCGTCACGAGCGTTCGCGTGGCGGCTGAGCCGGGCAAGGAAATCATGTGGCCGAACGCGGAAATCGCGTTTGTCGCGGCGCGGACCGAAGAGATCGCGCGCGAAGCGCTGCGGCTCATCAAGGTCGACTATGAAGTGCTGCCCCACCTGGTTCGCGAAGAAAACCTCGCCGCGGCCGGCAGCCGCGCCAAGCCCGCGGGCGAAGTAGTGACTGGAGATCCGGACGCCGCCCTCCGCTCGGCCGACGTCGTGCACGAAGGCGAGTACGGAATTCCGGTGATCACCCACTGCTGCCTCGAGCCGCACGGATCCACGGTCCAGTGGAGCGGCAACAAGGTGGAGTTCTGGCCGTCGACCCAGGCAATATCGAACGTTGGCGGCGACCTGGCCAAGGGCATCGAGCTGGCGGCAGGCAATGTCCACGCCCATATGGACTATGTTGGCGGCGGATTCGGATCCAAGTTCCAAGCCGACCTGTGGGGCATCCAGGCCGCGCACATGTCGAAGGAGAGCGGCGGCAAACCCGTCAAGCTCTACCTCGACCGTGCCGCCGAGCTCACCATCGCCGGCATCCGTCCCTCGGTGTACGGCAAGATCCGGCTCGGCGCAAAGCGTGACGGCACGCTGGTCGCTTGGGATTCGCTGACGTGGATGACGGGCGGAATGGCGGGTGGCGGACTCAATGCCGACCTGCTTCCCTACGTTTTCCGCAACGTCCCCAACCGGCGCGTCAACCACACCGCGGTCGCCACCAACACCGGCGCTCAACGCGCCTGGCGCGCACCGAACCACCCGCAGGTCAGCTTCGTCACCTGCGCGGCGCTCGACGATCTGGCCGCCAAGCTCAACATGGATCCGCTCGACTTCTTCAAGAAGAATGCGAACCTCACGGTGCGCGAAGCGGTCTACGTGAGCCAGTTGGATAAGGCCGCCGACATGATCGAGTGGAAAAAGCGGTACCACTCGCGCGGCGACAAGACCGCGGGCTCGATGAAACGCGGCCTCGGTCTCGCGGTGGGAACCTGGCAGGGCGGCGGACACGCTTCCCAATGCCGGACCAACATCCATCCGGACGGCTCAGTCGAAGTCGAACTCGGCAGCCAGGACATCGGCACCGGGACCCGCACCATCATCACGCAGGTGGCGGCGGAGTCGCTTGGCCTCCCGATGAACGCGATCAAGCTCAACATCGGCGACAACGGCCTGCCCCCTTCGGGTGCGTCCGGCGGGTCGACCACGGTGGGCGGCGTTGCCTCCTCATCGCGCATCGCCACGCTCAACGCGCTCGAAAAGCTGTTCGAAGCGGTGGCCCCTTCCCTGGGCGCTCCCGCCGACCAGTTGGAAGCCGTCGACGGCAAGATCCAGGTAAAGGGCAATCCCGCCAAGAGCCTCACCTGGAAGGCGGCCTGCGCCAAGCTCGGCGTCAAGACGATTTCGGAGAACGGCGCCAACGACCAGCGCAATCCACGCGGACTGAATGCGGCAGGCGTCGGTGGTGTGCACATGGCCGACGTTTCGGTGGACGTTGAAACCGGCGTTGTGACCGTGAACAAAGTCGTTGCCGTCCAGGACTGCGGTCTGATCATCAATCCGAAGCTGGCCGAAGGCCAGGTCTTCGGCGGCGTGATCATGGGCATCTGCGCGGCTCTGATGGAAGAGCGCGTAATGGATGAAGCCACCGGACGCTGCTTGAACCAGGACATGGAGTTCTACAAGCTGGCCGGAATCGGCGACATCGGCGACATCCAGGTCCACATGGACATCACGCCCGATCATGACAAGCGCGGCGTGGTTGGACTGGGTGAGCCCGCGACGATCCCCACGATCGCCGCGATCGCCAATGCCTGCACCAACGCGATCGGCGTGCGCGTCCCGACGCTCCCGCTGACTCCGCGCAACGTGTTGAACGCCCTCGCCGGAAGGAGGATGGCATAAATGCAAGCCTTTGAATACGCAAATCCGATGACGGTGAAGGACGCGGTGGCGCTGCTCGGCGCCTCGTGGACGGATGCAAATGTTCTGGCGGGCGGCACCGATCAGCTCAGCCTGATGAAGGACTATATCCACACGCCGAAGCGCCTGGTGAACATCAAGAACATCAAGGAGCTTGCCGGGATCCGGAAGGCGGGTGGAAACCTCCGTATCGGCGCGACGGTAACGCTCGACGAGCTGATCGACAACCGGGAGGTCCGGATGGCGTTCCCGTCACTTGTATCGGCGGCGCGCGGTGTCGGCAGTCCGCAGATCAAGAACATGGGTACGGTCGGCGGCGACCTGTGCCAGCGGCCCCGCTGCTGGTACTTCCGCAATGGATTCGGGCTGCTCGCACAGAAGAACGGCAGGAGTCTGGTCGATGATGGACAGAACGAGTTTCACGCCATCTTCAGCCAGGGCCCGGCGAAGTTCGTGAGCGCGTCGAGCCTAGCTCCGGCGCTGGCGGCGCTCGGTGCCACGGTGACCATCGCGGGTCCGAACGGGACCCGGTCGGTGGATGTGGCCAGCTTCTTCGTGGCCCCTTCGTCGGACCAGCAGCGTGAGGTGGATCTCAAACCGAACGAGATCGTCACCCAAGTGCTGGTTCCCATGTCCGGCGCGAAGAACGCCTCGTATGAGGTCCGCCTCAAGGACGGTCTCGACTGGCCCTATGCCGCCGCCGCCGTGGCGCTGCGGATGAAGGGTTCGACGGTTGAGTCGGCCAGGGTGGTGCTCGGGCACGTCGGTCCCACACCGGTGGTGGCCGAAGGCGCGGCAAGCGCGTTGGCCGGGAAGTCGATCACCGAAGAAGTGGCCGCGCAGGCGGGCGAGTCGGCTGTCCAGGGCGCCCATCCGCTGAGCGGAAACGCCTACAAAGTGCAGTTGGCCAAGACCGCTGTGAAGCGGGCTTTGATGGAGGCGGTCAAGAGGGCATAGGCAAGTGGAACGTCCCGGTCTCACCGAAATCGACGATGACCGCTGTGACTTCCTGCGGTGGAAGGGTCTCTACATTGAAGCGGCGTGGGACCCTTCCGAGCCGCATTCCGGGGACCGGGCGTTTTGGTGCCACAAGACGCAAACGTGCCTCGGACCGGACAATCAAATCGCCGACGAATACGAGTGCAACGAAACCAGGCCCTGCTACAGGCCGCTGTAGTCAGCGGACGTCAGTCCGCAGCTCCTTCCGCATGCGTCCGCGCATTTCTCCCAGCCACTCGTCGGCATAGGACCGGTTGAGATCGAGCGTAGCGGTAGCGATGCTTCCGTTGGTGCGCGCGATTGACAGGATTTCGCCATCCGGATCCATCACATAGGTCGGGTAGTTATACCCGGATGAGGCAATGAACACGCGATTCTCGATTGCGCGTGCCTTGCCCAGGGCTTCGTTGCCGCCCCAAATGGGCAGCAGCACCAGCTCCGCGCCCCGTAGCGCCAGCGCCCGGGCGGGATCCGCATACTGGACATCCCAACAGATCATGATTCCGACCTTGCCGAAATCGGTGTCAAACACGGGGTAGTCGTTGCCAGGCGTCAGCCCGCCTTCGATCTCCTCGCGCGGCAGGTACACCTTCCGGTACTTGCCCACCACCTCGCCCTTCCGGCCAATCAGGACCGCCGTGTTGTACATTGCGTGCCCCTCGCGCTCATAGATCCCAGCGGCGACATACGCGTTTTTCCGCTTGGCCAGCTCACCGAGGGTCGCCGTCACCGGGCCGGGAATCGTTTCCGCGACATCGGCGTAGCTCTTCCCGGTCGAGACAATGGTGATCCCTTCCGGCAGCAGGACCACGTCGGCGCCATTGACCTGCTGATCGACGAGTTCGACGAAACGGGCGACGCTTTCGTGCGCTGAACCCGTCCGTTGAGGGCGCAGGTTCACGGCCGCGACCGTGACTTTGCGGGGTCCGGGCGCGGCAATATCCCGGAAGCTGATGTCATCCCACCAGACCGTGGCCTGGGGAGCGTTCTGAAGATAGAGCTGGATCCGCGCCGCAGCCGACTTCGGTGGAGCCGCGGCTTCGAGCGACACGCGGCGCCAGCCGCCAGCCAGCGGCTCAACGCGCCAGACGTATTCCGGTTGTCCAGCCCGCTTGCCCTCTGCGGTCCGCCAGTCCAGGCGCGCCAAGACTTGGAGGTTCTCGTGTCCTACGCCCGTGGCGCGATAGGCTGCACTGAAGCGGTACCATCGGCCCGCTGCCACACCCGGGATGTCCCGCTCCCAGCCGCCATAAGCCGCTGCGTTGCTGTTCCCGGACACGGCCAGTGAGCCTGGCTCGCCAATCGATACGGTGCTATCGACAAACCGCCGGGGCGCGATCTCCTCCCGCGCCGACCATTTGGTCCATCCGGAGGCCGGATCAACGAACCCGGACTGTTGTAACAGGGGCTCTGCGGCCTGGGAGACCGCCACGAGCAGTCCGGCGAGAAAAGAGATCTTCACGTCGCAATCGTAACACCCTCGGGTGCCGTGGTGGCATGCGTCAGATTGGCCAGGCCCTGAGTGACGCTCTGCTGCTTGACGGCGTGGAGCCGGTGGTCCGCTTTCGCCATGAGTGACTCTGGGTCCTCACCGTCGTCAGGGAAACAGGCGTGTCCCACGGCAATCGTCAACAGCTCCGGGCTGCTGGCCAAGTCCCGGCTCGCCACGTCTGAGGCCGCGGCGGTGAGCGTGTCCACACGCCCCTGGACCGCGCCCGCATCGCATCCAGGCAGCACAACCACGAACTGGTCTCCGCCTGTGCGCGCAACGATGTCGTACTCGCGGCAGCTTGCACGGAATACCTAGCCCAGGCTCCTCAGGATCCTGTCGCCCTCCTGCATCCCGACCTTTTCGTTGACAAGCCGGAAACGGTTCAAGTCAATCGACAGCACGGTGAACTTTGATCCGGAACGCTTGCTGCGGTTCACCTCGGCGTCGAATTGCGGGAAGAGGGCGGCGGCGTTGGGAAGGCCGGTGACCGTATCCGCTTGGTTGCTTCCCTGGGCCGCCTTGTACTGGGCCGCGTTCTGAAGAGCGACGGCCACCCTGGCTCCGGCTAATTGGAGCGCCCGCATGTGGTCGTTGTTGAAGAAGTCTTTCTCCGCCGAGTAGAGGGCAATCACGCCCGTGGAGCGCTCATCAAGGACCAGCGGAACCGCGAGTCCCGACCGGAGGGCCGTCTCTTTGGAGGGATCATGCAGATAGCTTGGCTCGACCGCGGGATTTCCGTTGACCAATGCTTTCCGGTTCTGGGCGACCCAGCCTGAGAGTCCTTGGCCGACGGGAATCTCGAGCGAGGAAAAGAGCGGGGCGTCTTCCCCCTGTACGTACTCCGGAATCAGCTTCTCGCCGCTCCGCGTGTACACGGCGATGCAGTCGAACGGGATCAGCAGCTTGAGCTTGGTTTCGAGGGTCTGCAGGATCGATCCCGTGTCGAGGGTCTTGTTCAGTTCATTCGCCAGCTCTTCGAGCACCGGCGCCTCGTGACGGATTGTGGCAAGCTGGCTGCGTTTTCCGGTCTCGTGGAAGCCAGCACCGGGCGCCTCGCCCCGGGCAATCTTCATGTCTTTTGAGAGCTTGGGAGCGGTGGTGTCCTGCGGAACGGCGGTCTTGGCCATGTGCTCGAGCTCGACGTAGCGCCGAGAAAGGATTTCGACCACTTTGGGATCATAGGCCTTGCCGGATTCCGACCGGACGATCTGCATCGCTTTGTCGAGCGGCATCGCCGGGCGGTACTGGCGGTGCGAGGCGAGTGCATCCAGGCAGTCGACCGCCGACAGGATCCGCGCCCCGACCGGGATCTCCTCACCGCGGAGCCCGTATGGATAGCCGGACCCGTCCCACTTCTCGTGATGGGCGCGGACGATCGGAACCACCGGGTAGGGGAACTCGACGCTCTCCAGAATCTCGGCGCCAACCACGGGATGGATCTTCATCTTCTCGAATTCCTCAGGAGTCAGCTTGCCGGGTTTCGAGATGATGTAGTCCGGGACGGCGAGTTTGCCGATGTCGTGGAGGAACGACGCCGCTTCGAGGGCCTTCATCTCGGACTCGTTCAGTCCGAGCTCCTTGGCCACCTCATGTGCGTAGACCTGCACGCGCTGCAGGTGGTCGTGAGTCGTGTCATCCTTGGCCTCGATCGCCAAGGCCAGCGCCTGAATGGTGCGCAAATGGAGTGCGGCCACTTGTTCTGCGTGCTTTTGCAGCTCCTCGGCGTGCTTTTGCAGCTCCTCGGCGTGCTTTTGCAGCTCTTCGGCGCGCGTCCTTTGCTGCTCCAGCCGCTCCACCTGGAGTTTGTACGAGCGGAAAATGACGTAGATGACCGGAAGCGCCAGTAGTGCTACTTCGATGCCCATTGTCCTCCAAACCCAGTCAACCGCGCCTGCCAGCGACGCGCTGAGCAGGTAGTACGGAAATGACCAGAACAGCTCGGTCCAGCAGTCGAGCACCGGGCGGTCCGAGGTCAATCCGATTACGGTTGAGATCAGCAGTACATTGATGCCATAGAAAACGATCGAGGCCACGATCAGCGGAACCACCATCGCACCTTCGAAGGCTCCCGCCGAGGAGTGCAGCGCCGTATGTGCAGCGGCGAGCGCGATGCACATGACGGCGGCGTTGAACGCCATGACGCTCCACCGGCGCGGGCCCGTGGGCCTCCACCAGGCTTGCCAGAGGGTCGAACAGACGCCGATCAACAGCGTCTCTCCCAAGCTCAAGTAGGCCGCTGCCAGGAGGAATACGAGGTAGTTGGCCGAAAACGAACCGACTCCGGACAGTTTTACGGCTCTGTAGCGGAATCTGTGGGCCTGAGTGAGTGCAGAGAGAAAGGTGACGATAGGGGTGCGGTGGGTGGTAGCAGCATTCACCTGCCGCTTGCGCGGCAGGGCAGACGGGGGCGGGGAGTGGAA
>VFZX01000243.1 GCA_016871015.1 Acidobacteriota bacterium
GCGGGCGAAGCCCCGGGCGGCGGAATGATTGCCGCGCCGGTGGCCCCAAAGACCTACAAGATCGGCGCTGAGGACGTGCTGGCCATTCAGGTCTGGAAGGAGCCCGAGCTCAGCAGCATCGTGAACGTCCGGCCAGACGGTTTCGTGACCCCAAACCTCATTCCCGAGGTACAGGTGGTCGGCCTGACGCCCGATCAGTTGAAAGATTGAAAGAGAAGCTGCGCGTCGAATTCGGCAAGCTGGTGAATAGCCCAATCGTACAGGTGATCGTGCGGGAGGTCCGGAGCCGGAAGTACTACATCAACGGTTACGTTGGCCGGACGGGCTCGTTCCCGCTGGTGGTGCCGACCACGGTGCTGGAAGCGTTGACCATCGCGGGCGGGCTGAGCGAATACGCAGACAAGAAAAACATCGTCATCATGCGGGGAGACAAGCGGTTCAAGTTCAACTTCAAGGATGTCATTAAGGGCAAGAACATGAGCCAGAACATCTACCTCGAAAACGGAGACTTCATCATCGTCGAGTAGGGCGGAGGATAGACCACGATGCAGGCAGCACTTCCACAACAAGATTTTTCGGTTCAGCGCCGGAGCCTGGACCTTGAGGACTACCTTCAGATTCTGCGCCGCAACGCGGCCTGGATGCTGGCGCCGGCTTTGGCCGCGCTGACACTGGCGGTGGTGATCGCCTTTTTCTGGCCGGACACCTTTGTGTCGATCGCCTCGATCCGCGTGGTGCCGCCACAGGTGCCCGAACGGCTGGTTCCCACCAATGTCAACATGCAGATGGCTGAGCGCGTGAACGCGATGACGCAGACCATCCTGAGCCGGAACACGTTGATCAACATCATCCAGACCTATGATCTGTACCGCAACGAGCGGAACCGGATGCCGATGGAAGACGTGGTCGAGCTAATGCGCCGGAACGTCAAGATCGGCAACCTGACTGAAGTGTCGCAGGGCCGCAACGCCGCCTTCCGGGTCGAGTTCGCATACGAGAACCGCTACACGGCGCAGAAAGTCACCCGTGACCTGATGACGCGGTTCATCGACGAGAACATCCGGGAACGGCATCAGCAGGCCCAGCAGACGACGCAGTTCCTGAAAGAGCAGTTTGAACAGGCGCGGGCAGAGGTGGACGCCATCGAACAGCGGCTCACGCAGTACAAGACAGCCAACATGGGACGGCTGCCGGAGCAGTTGACCGTCAACGTATCGCTGGCCGGTGCCCTGGACAACCGCATCTCCGGCCTCACATCGAGCATCAGCCGCGCCAATCAGGAGCGCACAGTGATGGAAGCCGAGTTGCGTGCTCTTCGCGACAGGATCAACAAGGCCAACGCCATTCCCACCGAGACGCAGACTGTCGTGGGCCCAGGCGGTGGACCGGCGGTAGAAGTGGACGAGAATCTGGCCCGCCTGGAGCGCGAAGCGGCGCAGTTGCAACGGGCTCTCGACCAGATGCTCGAGCAGTATAAGCCGGAGTACCCCGACGTGCAGCGGCTTCAGGCGCGGTTGCAATCGGTGAAGAAGGAACGCGACTCTCTGCTCAACCGCCGCCTTGCCGTTAAGGATCAGGCAGGGCCCGCACCCGCCCCGGTGGTGGCCCGGCCGAATCCGGCCCGGATGCGCGAAGTCGCCGACCTCGAGCAGCAGGTAACCCGGGTCCAGGCCCAAATCCGTGCCAAGGAGATGGAGGTCGAGCGCTACATTCGGGACCAGGGTGACGCAAACCGCCGCCTCCAGGATGTGGAGTCGCGGCTGTCGCTGGCGCCCGTCGGAGCGCAGCAGCTCGAACAGATCACGCGGGACTACGAAATGGCCAAGCGCCGCTACGATGAGCTGCGGCGGACCGTAAACCAGTCCGAGATGGCGTCCGAACTCGAACAGCGCAAGCAGAGCGAGACCCTCGAGGTCCTTGACCTGCCGTCGCTTCCGGAGACGCCTACTGCTCCAACGCGCCCCTTGATCATCGGCGGCGGGCTGATTCTGGGGTTGATCTTTGGTGCGGCGCTCGCGGCGGTCCGCGAGTTGCGTGACACCTCGCTCAAGTCCCTCAAGGACATCCGGGCCTACACGCAGTTCAACGTGCTGGGGAGTGTGCCGCTCCTCGAAAATGACCTCGTGGTGCGGCGCCGGAAGAGAATCGGAATGTTGGCCTGGACCACGGCGGTCGTGTTGAGCGTGCTGGTGATGGGCGGGTCCATCTACTACTACAACAGCACCAAGATGTAGCTGGCGGGGAACCGGAGGAGAATCGAATGAGCAGAGTTCACGATGCATTGCGCCGCGCCGAGGGTACGTTCGGAATGGCAGCGCCGATGGCGGGCCCGCCGATCGGGGTCGCCGGAGTCATGGGGCCAGCTCCCGAGACGGGGATGCACGGGTTATTGGAGCAGGTCAAGGAAGTCCCCTGGGATCCCGCCGCCGAAGCCCATTTGGTCGATTCCACGCGTCCGCACGATGGCCCGATGGAGGAGTTCCGCAGCCTGCGGACCCGGCTGAATCACCTTCAGGGGCTGCAGCCGCTGCACACGCTGGTGGTCACAAGCGCGTCTCCAGCCGAGGGGAAATCGTTCACCGCGGCCAACCTTGCCGTCGTGCAGTCCCACCTTCAAGGCCAGAACGTGCTGCTGTGCGACTTCGATTTCCGCCGCCCGATCGTGCACAATCTGTTCAAGGTCGACCGGTCCCCGGGCTTGACCGACTATCTCCAGGGCAAGGCGAGCCTGAGTGAAGTGATCAAGCGTGTATCCGGCACCAGCCTCTACATCGCGCCGGCGGGCTCGGCGGTGATCAATCCGCTCGAATTGCTGAACCTCAAGGAAGTCCGGACTCTGGTCGAGCGCCTGCCCTCGCTGTTCAACTGGGTCCTGCTCGACAGCCCTCCGCTGCTGTTCGCCGCCGATGCCAACCTGCTCTCGACCTACTGCGACGGCACGCTGCTCGTGGTCCGGCTGGGGCAGACCACGATTGACGCCGTCACCCGGGCGCTCGGTGGAATGAGCCACAACAATGTCATCGGCGTGGTGGCCAATGCCGCCAAGCGTGGTGAGCTGTATAGTAAATACACTTATTATCATAACTATTACTATTACAGCAGCGACGACAAGCCCAACGATGATGGCGAGCGGCCGATGGAAGCCGCCGCGCCTCCGCCTGAGGCCGTCCAGCAGGAAAACGAGGAAAAAGACCAGCGCTAGCGCATGCCGTGCGGGCGTGCTAAGCTAAAGTTTACGTCCAAATGAAAGCTGGAATTCACCCCGCCTACAACGATTGTGCCGTGGTGTGCGCCTGCGGGAACCGGTTTCCCACCCGGTCCACGCACAAGGGCGACATCCGCGTGGAAATCTGCTCCAACTGCCATCCCTTCTTCACCGGACGCCAGAAGCTGGTGGACACCGAAGGCCGTGTCGACCGCTTCCAGAAGCGCTATCAGCGGGCAGCCGCGAAAGCCAGCGCCAAGAAGCCCAACTAACGCCGCTGTGCGCCCTCTGGCATTCCTCCTCCTGTTGCCACTGGCCCAGGCGGCGGAGTGGCGCCAGTTGTTCAACGGCCGCGACCTCACCGGCTGGGAGATGACCGGTCCCGGCCGCTTCGTGGTCGAGGACGGCGCTCTGAAGACCGAGGGCGGCATGGGATTGCTGTACTACGCAGGCGAGCCCTTCGGAAATTGCTCCGTCCGGGTGGTCTTCAAGACCGCCGCCGGCCGGGCCAACTCGGGCGTTTTCATCCGCCTGCCCGAGAAGCCGCCCGATCCCTGGTATGGTGTCCACAACGGCTACGAGATCCAGATTGATCAGGCGGGCGACGAGTGGCATTCAACTGGAGCCATCTACTCGCTCTCCAAGGCCATCCAGGGACATCAGAAGCCGGCCGGTGAGTGGAACACCATGGAAATCCGCCTGAAGGGCCAGGTGACCACCGTCCTGCTGAACGGCACGAAAGTGAACGAGTTCCGCGGCGGCCAGCCGGTTCCTGAGCGTAAGCAGTGGTACGAGCCCGTCCGCGGCCCGCGTCCGGATGCAGGCTATATCGGCCTCCAGAACCACGACGCCAAGTCGACAGTCTACTTCAAGGAAATCTCGGTCAAGCGGTAGACGCGGGCCGCTGTCCCGCCGAGCAGTTGCTCCCGCGTTTCGAGAGTCTGCGCGCCGATACACTGCGTGAACGAGGCGAGTGTCAGCTTCCAGGTGCCCTCCGGCTTGCATCGCGGCCAGCCACTGGCGAACATGATCCGCCCCGGACCCACCGCCTCCAACAGCCTGCGGACCTGCGCCGCCGCCGCAACGCTCGTGAGACCAGTGATCTTCACGGCAACGTTCGGCAGCTCAAGCAGTGGCTCCGGACCGGTCAACTCATCCACCACGAAGTCCACCCGCGGATAATTTGCGGCGAGGTCCAAATCCCGCACTGCGATCTCACACGGCAGACCGGACTCCACCGCGGCGCGCCCGCCGCCCCGGACCGCAACCGTTCCTGGAACCACATGCGGCCAAGGCGCGATGATCCCGAGCATCCACGGATGCAACGTCCGCAACCGGACCAGGTTCTCTAACTCATCCGGCCCACCACTCAACGGACTCACCAGCGCGCCCTCAAACCGGTTCCGCTTGAGAATTGCCCCGAGCGAATCCGCGCTCGAACCCTCGGCAAAGCTGGCCAGCGCGTCGATCCTCACGGGTCTGTCCGCCAATACCCAGGCCGCGTCCGGACACGCAGATCCGGCCGTCCCGGTACCCGGACCTCGATCCGCCGGAACTCTCCCACGGCGCCTTCGGCCGGCGTGAATGAAAACAGATACTGGCCGTGCAACTCCTCGCCTACTGCCGTGATCGCTGACTCGAGCGCCTCGTGCCGCGTGAAGGGAATCCGCCGTCCGCCGGTGTACCGCGCGAGCGCGTCCGCGGCGCTCTCCTTCGCCGCCTGCCGCAGCTCGGTGAAGATCGCAAGCAGGTTCATCGGCGGGGGCGGAACCTCATGCGTCGTCACCGTCATCTGGGACAGGAACGGCGAGAACGACAGCGAGTAGATAAGGATGTTCAGGCGCTGCGCCCGGGTCACGACATCCTCGAGCTTGGACTCGCTCGACCGGTCGCGCTGCTCGCTGATCAGCAGAATCACCGGGCGGTGATTCTGTGGACCGTTCTCGATGAGCCGGATCGCCCGGTCCACTCCGTCGATCAAGCGGCTGCCTCCACCCATCGGACGCAACTCCCGGGTGGCCCGAATCAACATTCCGCCGCCGGCCTCGAAATCCACCACTGTCCGCGCCCGGTCGTCGAACGTCACCAGCGCCGCGCGGCCCCGGTCTCCCGTGAGCAGCGTCTCGATCATCGCGCCCACGCGCCGGACCTTGGTCAGCGCCGCCGCGGCATTGGCCGACGTCTGGACCACGGCCACCAGCGCAACCGGTTGGATCGCCCCATCGGTCTGAAAACGCACCGGAGTCCCATGGTCGAGCACTTGGAACTCGGAATCTTTGAGTCCGTCAGCCAGCTTGCCGTCAGGTCCGGTCACCGTAGCTGGGGCGACCACCAGCCGAGCGCTGGCCCGGAAGGAAGGTTCGCGCTGGGCCAGGATCACCCCTGGGGGCAGCATGAGTGCGCGCCGGGACAGCCTCAAAGTCGTATACTAGCAAGCCATGAACGTTGAAACCCTGATCACCACCCTGGCAACGCGCTTCGCCGACGCGGGCCTGAAACTAATGGCGGCGCTCGTCCTGTGGCTGGTTGGACGCTGGCTCATCCGGTTCGCCGTGGACCTGATCGCCCGCACGATGCGGCGCCAGGCGATCGACGGCACCTTGACGCTCTATGCGCAGAACATCGTTTCCGTCCTGCTGAACATCGTGCTCGTGATGGCGCTCCTCGGATTCTTCGGAATCGAGACTACCTCGTTCGCCGCCGTGATCGCGGGCGCGAGCGTGGCCATCGGCGCGGCATGGGCTGGACTCCTCGCCAACTTCGCGGCGGGTGCGTTCCTGGTCGTGCTGCGGCCGTTCAAGACCGGAGACTTCATCACCGCGGGCGGAGTCACCGGAACCGTAGACACAATCGGAATGTTCGTGACCACCATCACCTCTCCGGACAATGCCGTCAACTACGTAGGCAACGCCGTGATCCTCGGAAGCAACATCCAGAACTTCAGCGTCAACCCAACGCGGCGCGTCGAGATCACCGCGCCGCTCGCCCATTCCCAGGACGCGCTGGCCGTGATGGCGGAGTTCAACGAGCGGATCGCCAAGATCCCCAACGTCGCCGCCAAGCCCGCGCCCGAGATCTCGATTCTTTCGCAGACCGCGGGTGGATGCGTCCTCGCCGTGCGCCCGCACACGCACACGGACCACTACTGGCAGGTCTACTTCGACACCAACCGGGTGATCAAGGAGACGATCGGCTCCGGGGGATTCCCCTCGCCGGATGTTCAGGTCCAGGTGGGCTGATGCTGACCCGCAGAGCCGTGCTGGCTGGCGCCGGAGCTATGGCGTCGCCAGCGCGTGAGGTGTTCCTGCGCTCACCAGGCAAGGGAACGGCGGTGATGTGCAGTGCGTACTACACCCAGCGGACCGGCGTCTCGATGGTGTCGATTGAGCAGCGGATCAGCCGGTCCGACACGATCGACGCCGCCTACTACCGCCACTCGAGCGACAATGGCGCAACGTGGAGCGAGCCCACGCGGCGTGTGTGCGGTGAGAAGCGTCCGGAAGGCATGTGGCGGCTGCATCCACGCGGGCCCTGGGTGGATCCCCGCACCGGCCGCTACCTCGAGTTCTGGATCGAGGGCGTGCTGCCCACCGACGATCCTCTCGAGGGAATGCGGCAGTGGAACATCTTCTACCGCGTGGGTGAGAAAGGGCCGGCGCGGCAGTTGATCCACAAGGGCCGTGAGTTCGACGCCCGCCATCCGCTGCCCGGAGTATTCACTGGCAAGAACAGTGTCATGATCGGTGATGTCGCCAGCCGCCCCTTCTCCCGGCGGGACGGTGCGATCCTGCTGCCCGCCGTGGTGGCGCCGCTCGATTCCGAAGGGCGGCTCTCGAATCCCGGCGGCGGATACACCTATCACGACACGGTGATCCTGACCGGCCAGTGGAAGGGCAGGGAACTCGAGTGGACTGCGAGCCGTCCCGTGAAGGGCGATCCGGCCCGGATCACGCGCGGCATGGATGAGTCCACGCTCGCCGAACTGTCCGATGGCCGCCTGCTGTGCGTCATGCGCGGATCCAACGACCGCCGCCCCCATCTTCCCGGATACCGCTGGATCTCGGTGTCTAGTGACGGTGGAGCCACCTGGACCGGGCCCACGCCCTGGACCTACGATTCCGGTGCGCCGTTCCACTCCCCAAGCGCCTGCTCGCAATTGCTCGACCATTCGAGCGGACGGCTATTCTGGCTCGGCAACATCACGCCGTCGAATCCGCGCGGCAACCGTCCGCGGTACCCGTTCGTGGTGGGCGAAGTGGACCGCGGGACCGGGCTGCTGCGCAAGGCCTCGATCCGCGTTGTGGACGACCGGGCGCCCGGCGAGGACGAATTGCTGACGCTCTCCAACTTCACCGCGCGGGAGGATCGGAAGACCCGGGAGATCTGCGTCCACATGACGCGGATGTTCGCCTTTCCTGACGGCTGGGAGGGCGACGCCATGCTCTATCGCATAATGGTATAAGACCTCCCGGGCACTTCCATGAACATCTGCTACTTCGATGCCTTCGCCGGCATCAGCGGCGACATGACTGTCGGCGCGCTGATTGATGCTGGCGCGGACCCGGCCGCGTTGACCGCCGGCCTGGAGTCACTGGGTACAGGCGCGTCCTATCGCGTCGAGCGCACCAAACGCAAGGGCATTGCGGCGGCTAAGTTCCACGTTGATTTCACGGACTCAAAAAAACACCGCCATCTCCCGCACATCCTCGACATGATCGGCGGATCCTCAATGCCGGACCGCGCCAAGCAGCGGGCCTCGGACGTCTTCCGCAAGCTGGGCGAGGCCGAGGCCACGGTTCATGGCGTGCCGATGGAGAAGGTTCACTTCCACGAGGTCGGCGCCATCGACTCGATCTCCGACATCTGCGGCGCGGCCATCGCGCTCGAACTGCTGGGCGTTGACGAGTGTGCCTGCTCGGCGGTGAACGTCGGCAGCGGCACCGTCAACACCCAGCACGGCGTCCTTCCCGTGCCCACTCCGGCGACCTCGCTGCTGCTCAGGGACCGGCCCGTGTACGCACGAGGTCCGGCCATGGAGCTCACCACTCCCACTGGAGCCGCCATCGCGGCCACTCTTGCGACGCGCTTCGGCCCCGTTCCGGCAATGCGCATCGCTTCCACGGGCTACGGCGCCGGCGATCGCGATTTCTCCGAGCACGCCAATGTCCTGCGCGTGCTGATCGGACAGGCCAGCCGTGCCGCTGAGGCCACTGTGGTGTCCGTCATCGAAGCCAACATCGACGACTCGACCCCGGAGATCCTCGGCTACGCCATGGAGCGGCTGTTCGACTCCGGCGCGCTCGACGTGACCATCGAGCCGCTGCTCATGAAGAAGAACCGCCCGGGGTCGCTGCTGCGCGTGATCGCTCCGCCCGATCTCCGCGAGCCGCTCGCCGGGCTGGTGCTCGCTGAGACCTCCACGCTCGGGGTCCGGATCTACGAGGCCGAGCGCCGCGTGCAGGAACGCGAGATCCGCGAGGCCGTAACTCCCTGGGGTCCGGTCCGGATCAAGCGCGCGGCCAACGGCACGTTCGCGCCCGAGTACGAGGACTGCTGCAAGCTCGCCCTCGCCACGGGCGTCCCCCTCAAGCAGATTTTCGCCGAAGCCAGCCATCAATTCCTGAAGAATTCCTGATGAAATACTACCTCACGACACCGATCTACTACGTCAACGCGGCTCCCCACATCGGACACACCTACACCACGATGGCGGCCGACCTCATTGCGCGGTGGAAGCGCATGCTCGGCTATGAGGTGGTGTTGACGACCGGAACCGACGAGCACGGCCAGAAGATCGAGCGCGCCGCCAAAGCCGTGGGCAAGTCGCCGCAGGAGTACGCCGACACGATCTCAGAAGAGTTCCGGAAGCAATGGCAGACGCTGCACCTCGGCGTCGACCGGTTCAAGCGGACCTCGGATCCCAGCCACCACAAAGTGGTCCAGGACCTGTTCCGCCGCTGCCGCGACAGCGGCTACGTCTATAAGAGCAGCTACACCGGGCAGTACTGCGTGTCGTGCGAGCTGTACGTCAACGACGCCAAGCCCGGAGATCCATGTCCGGACTGCGGACGCCCGACCGAGACTGTCACGGAAGAGAATTTCTTCTTCAAACTCTCCGCTTTCGAGGACCGGCTGGTCGAGTTGTACGAGCGGGATCCCCAGTTCATTCAGCCGGAGACGCGCCGCAACGAAGTGATGGCCTTTGTCCGCCAGGGCCTGTCGGACCTGTCCATCTCGCGTACGACCATCAAGTGGGGAATCCCGGTGCCAGATGAGGACCGCCACGTCTTCTACGTGTGGTTCGACGCGCTATCCACCTACATGAGCGCGGTGGATGGCGAGGGCCGCTGGCCGGCGGACCTCCACCTGATCGGCAAGGAGATCGTGCGCTTCCACGCCATCTACTGGCCCGCATTCCTGTGGGCCGCCGGACTCGAGATCCCGAAGCGGATTTTTGCCCACGGCTGGCTCTTGTTTGAGAACGACAAGATGAGCAAGTCGCGCGGCAACATCGTTCGCGCCACGCCAATCCAGGAGGTGATGGGCGCCGACGCGCTCCGCTATTTCCTCTTGCGGGAGGTGGTCTTCGGCCAGGACGGCAGCTTCAGCTACGACGCCCTGGTGGGCCGCTACAATTCCGATCTTGCCAACGGACTCGGGAATCTGGTCAGCCGGACACTGAGCATGGTCCACCAGTACCGCAAGGGTGTGGTTCCGGCGGCGAAAGGAGAGTCCACGGCGGTGGCCGAGGCCGCGCGGACCGCGATCTCCGCGGTGAAGTCGTGCTTTGAGAACTTTGAGTTTTCTAAAGGACTGGAAGCGGTGTGGGCGATGCTCTCCGTGGTCGACAAGTTCATCGTCGAGCAGGCGCCATGGAAGCTCGTGAAGAGCGCGGATCCCGCGGACCAGGACCGGCTCGATGCGGCGCTCTACACGGCGGTAGAGGCAGTGCGCGTGGCCGCGGTGCTCTTGTCGCCGGTGCTTCCCGAGTCCTGCAACCGGATCTGGAGCCAGATCGGGATGGAGCACCTGCTCGACGGATATCCCGTGGCCGGCCTCGAGTGGGGCCAGTATCCGGCGGGCCACGCCATCGGGCAGCCGTCCGCCGTGTTCCCGAGGATCGACGCCAAGCCAGCCGTCGAGAAGATGCGCGAACTGGAGGATCTAGAGACGCTTCGCCAGGCCGCGCTGGTGGGCAAAAAGATCGAGCCCGCGGGAATGGCTCCGGGCGTCCAGCCGATTGCGGAGACCATCGCGATCGAGGATTTCGTCAAGGTCGACTTGCGTGTCGGCCAGGTGCTTGAAGCCGGTAACGTCAAGGGCTCGGACAAGCTGCTGCTGTTGAAGGTCGACATCGGTGAGGCGAAGCCGCGCACGATCGTGGCTGGCATCGCGGGCGCCTACAAGCCCGAACAGATGCTGCAGCGCAAGGTGGTGATCGTCGCCAATCTCCAGCCGAGAAAGTTGCGCGGGATTGAATCGCAGGGGATGATCGTGGCGGCGTCACTCGAGGGTGGATCTCCTGTCCTTGCCGCGTTCCTTGAGGACGTGCCGGTCGGCGCGCGCCTGAAGTGATCGATTCGCACTGCCATTTGGACGACGGGCGCTTCAACAGCGACCGGGAAGCGGTGATTGGACGCGCGCTCGAAGCAGGTGTCGAGGCGATGGTGACGATCGGCACGGGCGATGGTCCCCCAGATCTGGAGGCCGCGATCCGCATCGCCGACCGCCATCCCGAGGTCTGGGCGACCGTTGGTGTCCACCCGCACGACGCCGCCAAATCGGCTGACGGCACGATGGCGCGGATCGAGGAACTGGCCCGGCATCCCAAGGTGGTCGCGATCGGCGAGATCGGACTTGATTATCACTACGATTTCTCTCCCCGCGACCGGCAGAAGGCAGTGTTTGGCGAGCAGCTCGATATCGCCAACCGGCTGGGGCTCCCCATCGTGATCCACACGCGCGAGGCCTGGGACGACACCCTCGCGATCATCGAAGCACTATGGAGTCCCGCGGCTGGCGGCATCATGCACTGCTTTAGCGGCGGACCCCAAGAGGCCGCGCGTTGCGTCGCGATGGGTTTCCACATCAGCTTCGCGGGCATCGTCACTTATCCAAAGGCCGTGGAGATTCAGCACGCCGCAGCCGGGGTTCCGCTCGACCGGCTGCTGATCGAGACCGACGCCCCGTATCTCGCGCCAGTTCCGCACCGCGGCAAGCGCAACGAGCCAGCGTTCGTCTCCCACACGGCGGAATGGGTCGCTGCGCTGCGCGGATTGGCCGTGGAAACCGTGGCGCGCACCACGGCTGAGAACTGGCGCCGGTTGTGTGCCGGCGCGCGAAGCGGGTAAACTGAGGGGTTTCATGGGATTGAGCCGGCTGGGGCAGGTACTCACCGCAAGAGAGATCCGGGAGCTGGTCGCCGACGGCCTGGCCGAGGTCGAGCGGGAGATTCAACTCGAATCGATCGCATCGGTGGAAGTCGTTACCCGGATCTCCCATCATTTGCAGGGGAACGGCGGCAAGCGGCTGCGTCCGATGCTGCTGCTGCTGGTGAGCCGGCTGGTGGGCGGCCGGAGCGATTGCGCGGTCCGGTTGGGCGCCGTGGTCGAGATGATCCATGCCGCCACGCTGATCCACGACGACGTGATCGATGACGCGCGGACGCGCCGCGGAAAGCCGTCGGCGAACGTGCTGTGGGGCAACCAGACGTGTGTGCTTTCCGGCGACTGGCTCTACATGCAGGCGTTTCAGATCGCGCTGCGGCTGCGTAATTTCGCGATCCTCGACATCCTGATTTCGCTGACGCAGATGATGGTCGAGGGTGAATTGCTCCAGCTCGAGCGGATCGGCAAGGCCGGCATCACCGAAGCCGACTACATGGAGCTGGTCGACCGCAAGACCGCCAGCCTGTTTTCCGCCTGTGCGCGTCTCGGTGCGCTGGCGGGAGGGGCGAACGATTCCGAGGAAGCCAAGCTCGCCGAGTATGCCTGGAACCTCGGCATGGCGTTCCAGTTGATTGACGACATCCTGGACTTCACGGCGCGGGAGTCAATTCTCGGAAAGCCCGTCGGCAATGACCTGCGGGAGGGCAAGGTAACTTTGCCGCTGATCTATGCGTTGGGCGAGTGCACGGACGCCGAGCGCGACCTGGTGGGGGTGGTACTGCGCGAAGGGAGCTACGACCGTGTGCCGCTGTCGCGGATCCTGGCGGTGATCCATCGGTACCAGGGAATCGACCGGGCGCGCCAGCGGGCCCAGGCGTTCACGGACAAGGCCCGTGCGTTGATCTCGACGTTTCCGGAATCGGCCTATCAGCGGGCTTTGTATACCGTGACGGATTTAATTACGGAGCGGGATCACTAAACCTAAATCCGGCAGTTGGAAGCGGCTGGAAGGGGCACTGGAGCAGGCGGATCGAGGGGGATCTTGGCGAATTGCTGGAAGATCGAGCGCAAGATGCGGCACCATCGTTGATAAGCAGT
>VFZX01000244.1 GCA_016871015.1 Acidobacteriota bacterium
CCCGCGCCAACAGGGCCCAAGTTCTTGGTCCACTCGGTCCGCGCGAGATCGATGTCCAGGCCGAGGATCGAATTGGCGCCGCTGCCCACGAAGCCGAGGGCGCGGAATCCGCGGTAGCCAATGTAGAAGTCGAACAGGACGGGAGGCGTGATGGCGCCCGCTGCCCGGCCCTGGCCGGGGACCTTCACCTTCCACAAGAACTCGAATCCAGGCTTGGCCATGCTTTCCGGGGAGATCTTGCCATCCGCCCGCACCCACGAGGACCGCTGTACGTCGTATCCTTCCGTCATCCAGTCGCCGCCGCCGCGTTGGGCGTTCAAACTATTCACCAAAGCAAAAGAGCAGACTACGGCTGCGGCACGGGTCAATCTTGTCATCAGAGAGGTGCTCCTGTTTTCGAATTTTGATCATACAAGGTTTACGGGCGTTGTTGTATATTGGGGCTTCGAGTTCATGATGAGATTCCTGTATGCATTTGCGATTCTTGCCGCCTCGGCCGCGCCCTCGCAGGCAGCGGACTGGCTCACCGACGGCGGCGATTCCATCCGCAACAACTGGCAGCGCGACGAGAAGATCCTGAGCCCCAGCACGGTGAAGGACATCAAGCTCCTTTGGACAATCAAGCTGGACAATCAACCCCGCCAGATGCACTCGCTGCTTCCGCCGTTGGTGATCGGCAGCGTGAACACCGCCAGCGGACCCAAACAGGTGGTGATCCAGGCGGGCGTCTCCGACAACGTCTACGCGATCGACGTGGCCACCGGCGAGCTGCTTTGGAAAAAGCGCTTTGCGAGCAGCTACCAGGACCCTCCGGGCGGCCGCGGACCGAGCGTCCTGTGCCCAGGCGGCATGACTGCGAACGTCACCATTGGACCCGGCAGCGGACCGGGCAACTACATCATCTACGCCGCGTCGTGGGACGGTAAGCTCCACCAGTTGAACGCGGCCGACGGCACGGATCTGGTGCCTCCGGCCAAGTTCATGCCCGCCAACGGCAAGCCGTACGCGCTGAACCTCTTCAAAAACGTGATCTACACGCACAGCGCGCAGGGCTGCGGCGGCAATCCGAACACCGCCTACACGTACGATCTGGCGACTCACAAGGTGGGAAGCTGGGGTCCGGCGGGTGGCGGCATGTGGGGGCGGTCGGGTCCGGCGATCAGCGCGAACGGCACGCTGTACACGGGTACCGGCGACGGCAAGTGGGATCCGGAGAACGGCGTGTACGGGAACGGCATCATCGGGGTGAAGCAGAACCCGGATACCAAGGCGCTGGAACTGGTGGACTACTTCGGACCGTCGAACGCTGAATGGCTGTGGAAGCGCGATCTCGACATGCAGGTGACACCAGCCATCTTCAACTACAAAGGCAAAGAGTACATGGTGGACGCGGGCAAGGAGTGCCGCGTGTACCTGATGGACACCGATTCGATCGGCGGAGACGACCATCGCACTCCGTACTACCAGACACCGCTGATCTGCAACGAAATCGTCGATTTCGCCGAAGCCGGAATCTGGGGATCGATGGCGACCTGGGAGGATTCCAAGTCCACGCGCTGGGTGCTGACTCCGTTCTGGGGTCCGAAGCATTCGAAATTCAAGGCCCCGGTCGAGCATGGCGCCGTCAAGAAGGGCGCAATCGCGGCATTCAAGGTGGAGCCCGGGAAAAACGGCAAGCTCTGGCTGGCGCCAGCCTGGATCTCCCGCGACATGGACCAGGCCGAGCCTCCGATTATCGCCAATGGCGTGATCTTCGCCTACGGGAGCGGCGAGAACACGGCTCAGGCGTTCCCGGATGTCGGGCTCGACTTCCGCATGGAGCGGCGCGTGCCCAAGTGCACCTATGCGGTCCTGTACGCGCTCGATGCCCAGACCGGCAAAGAGCTGTGGAACAGCGGAACGCAGATCAAGAACTGGAACCACTGGAGCGGCCTCGCTGTCGCCAACGGACGGATCTACGTCAACACCCACGACGGCACCCTGTACGCGTTCGGCATCCGGAAATGACGCGCGGCGCGGTCATCCTGGCCGGTCTCGCGGCCTCGCTGGCGGCGCAGACTACGGATCCCGCGAAGATCATTGAGGAACTCGAGAAGGAACTGGCCGCGCATGTAAGACTGCTGGCGGATTGGGCGGGGCTCACACGGTACGGCAGCGAGAACAGCGAAATCGCCCTGAAGTCCGAACCCAACCGGGTCGTTTTTTTGGGCGATGAGATCACGGAGATGTGGGGACAGGGTGCCGAGCCCTTCTTTCCCGGTAAGCCGTACCTGAACCGCGGCATTACCGGACAGACCACGCCGCAGATGCTGGTCCGCTTCCGCCAGGATGTCGTTTCGTTGAAGCCGCGAGTGGTGGTGATCCAGGGTGGATCAAACGACTACGCGGGCAACGCGGGACCCGCCACGGCCGGCACGATCTCGGAGAACATCATGACGATGACGGAGCTCGCCAAGGTCCACGGGATCCGTGTCGTGCTGGTATCGCTGACCCCGGTATGTGACTGCTCGAAAGCGGCGCAGGGGATCACCCTGCGGCGTCCGCATGGGCGGATGCTCGGGTTGAACGAGTGGATGAAGGAGTACGCGGAAAAGTCCGGGGTGGGGTTTGTGGACCTCTATTCGGCTTTGGCGCAGGGACGGGTGTTCAAGCGGGAACTGACGGCGGACGGGCTGATTCCGAGTGACGCGGGATACCGGGTCATGGGTCCGTTGGTGGAACGGGAGATCGCACGAGTGTCCCGGTGATCCGTCAGCTCTTGCCGCCGTCGATCTGAGTCGCCAGGTAGTTCTCGATCCCCACCTCGCGGATAATGTGGAACTGCGCCTCCAGCCAGTCGACATGTTCTTCCTCGTCGGTGAGGATATCCTCGAACAGCTCACGGGATCCATTGTCACCGGCTTCGACTGAGATCCGGATTGCGTCGTTCAGCCGTGGCAGTGCCTCCAGCTCGAGCGCCAGGTCGTTCTCGAACTGTTCCTTCACATTCTTGCCGATCCGCAACGGAAACATCTCGTTCATCACCGGACTTCCGTCCAGGAAAAGGATCCGCTCCATCAGCTTCTCGGCGTGCTTCATTTCGTCGATCGACTCGTGCCGGACGTAGCCGTACAGCTTCTGGTATCCCCAGTTGTGAAGCATCTCGGCGTGCAGGAAATATTGGTTGATTGCGGTCAACTCGCCCTTCAATACCTGATTCAGGCAGTCGATCACGCGCTGGTTGCCTTTCAAATAAACCTCCCAGGACTCCTTGGCGATTATAGCAACGCGCCACCGACTACACTGGTTGAGTATGCATGCCTCCGCGAACCAGACTCCGACGCGGGTTCTGATCGCCGACGACGAAGAGAACCAGAGGTCCGGCCTGCTGGCGATGATCACGGGTTGGGGCTTCCAGGGCGCTACCGCCTATGATGGCCAGGACGCGCTGGACCGGATCCAGCAGTTCAACCCCCATGTCCTGATCACGGACATGATGATGCCGCGCGTGGACGGATCGGAGCTCCTGCGGCGGCTCAAAGAGGCAGGCAGCCGGACTCCGGCAATCATGGTGACGGCCTTTGGGAACATCGAGACCGCACTCGCCACGATCCACGAGTTAGGCGCATTCTGGTTCCTCGAAAAGCCGATCCAGCCGCGGGTGCTGCGCTTCCTGCTGGAAAGGGCGGCCGGGCAGAGCCGGATGGCGGAGGAGACCGAGCGCCTGCAGCGTCAATTGAGCTACCAGGGCCAGCTCGGCGACCTGGTAGGCAACTCCGATGCGATGCAGCAGGTTTTTTCGCTGGTCCGCCAGGTGGCGCCGAGCAAGGCCGCGGTGCTGATCAACGGCGAGAGCGGGACCGGCAAGGAAGTCGTCGCCCGCGCGATCCACAAGATGAGCCCGCGGAACGGAGGTCCGTTCGTCGCGATCAATTGCGCAGCGCTTCCGGAAACGCTGATGGAGAGCGAACTGTTCGGGCACGAGAAGGGATCCTTCACCGGAGCCGTGGAGCGGCGCGCCGGATGCTTTGAATTGGCGCAGGGCGGCACTTTGCTGCTGGATGAGCTGGCGGAAATGCCGATCGGCACCCAGGCGAAGCTGCTGCGCGTACTCGAGGACTCCCGCGTCCGCCGTCTCGGCGGCGCCAAGGAAATGGTGGTCGACGTCCGCGTGGTGGCGGCGACCAACCGCGACCCAATGGAGGCCATCCGCAAAGGTCTGCTGCGCGAAGACCTCTACTACCGCTTGAACGTCTTCGGGATGGAGCTTCCTCCTCTGCGCCGCCGGTTGGAGGACATTCCGTTGCTCGCCGAAGCGATCCTTACCGACCTGAACCGGAAACACGGGCTTAAAATCACCGGTTTCGACGCCGGGTTCCTGTCGCAACTGCAATGCCACCGCTGGCCCGGCAACGTGCGCGAGCTGAGGAACACATTGGAGCGGGCGGCGATCATCGCGGGAACGGGCCAACTGGAGACGCGGCACCTGCCCCAGCAGTTGAGTCTGCAGCAGCAGCCACAACAGGCTCCGGCCGCTGCGCAGCCTGCGCCTGGACCATCAAGCGGAGTCACAATCCACGTCGGAACCACGGTGGAACAGGCGGAGAAATCGCTCATCCTGTTGACGCTTGCCCACACGAAAAACAACAAGACACGGGCCGCGGAAATGCTCGGCATCAGCCTGAAAACGCTGTTCAACAAGCTCAAAGAGTATGGATCCGATGCGGTCCACAACGTGCCCACCGGAGCTGGAGTCTGACCGTGTCCCTCAAGACGCGCCTGCGAATCTCGATCGTCACACTGATGATGCTGTTCGTGTTCGCGGAGTGCGTTCTGAGCCTGCGGATCACCGCCGAGGCCAACTTCAGGGACGCCATTGAGCGCGTCCAGGCGATCGACGACCAGGTGCGCCACATGGTCACGCAGCGGCTCAACGAGGAGGCTGCCAAGCGCCCGAACTCGGCGGCCGAGAATCCGCGTGTGCTGTGGCGAAGGCTGGCAGAGGAGGATGCGGCGCTTCCCCTGCTGTTGCGCAAGACGCTGGCGAGCGCACTGGCAGTGCTCGAAGTCCTGGTGTGCGACGAGACTGGCGTGATCCTGGCGTCGTCGAACCTCGACGAACAGAGGCGTGTGTATCCGCCGCTTCCCGATTTCGGCGCCTGGACGCAGAGACCCATCTGGGAGCGCCTGCTCGAAGTGTTAACTCAAAATCAGGAGTATGCGCGGATCGTACCCCTCGGCATGGCCGGCCAGGAGCCCGTGCTCACCATCCGGGTGATCGTGTCGACCGTCCTCATCCGCCGTCAGATCATGCCTCTGGTCGAGCAGTTGGTCTGGGTGTCGGCGCTGTTCATGCTGGCCCCGGTGGTGCTGGCTTACCTGTTCCCGAACGTGATCCTGCGATCCCTGGACCGCCTGAGCCAGCGGATCGAGAGCATCGCCACGGGCAAGTTCCCCGATCCCGCGGCGGCCAAGCTGGACCGTGAGGTGAAGGAGTTCGCCGACATGCAGTCCAAGCTCGACGTCCTCAGCCAGCAGTTCCGGGGCGCGCGCGACGACGTGGTCCAGTTGCGGGCCAACATCGAACACATGCTCGAACGGCTGGAAGAAGCCGTACTCGTCTTTGACGGAGACTTGCGCCTGCAGAGGGCCAGCCGGACCGCCGAGCAACTGCTGGATATGCCGCGGGTCGAAATGGAGGCGCGTACCCTCGAAGGCCTGTTCCCGCCGTACACCGCCCTGGGCGCGACGATCCAGCGCGCGCTTGCCACCGGCCAGCCCGTGCGCGACGTGACGTTGACGCTCGACCGCGACGCAGCCAGCCCGGTGCGTGTTCTGGTCAATGTGGAGCCGCTCGAAGGCGGACTGCTGGTGACGCTGCGGGACGCCGAGACGCGCCGCCAGATCCGCTCGCAACTCGACATTTCGACGCGCCTGGCCGCGATCAGCCGCCTGACGGGTGGAGTGGCGCACGAGATCAAGAATCCGTTGAACGCGATGGCTCTACACCTGGAAGTCCTGCGGTCAAAGGTTGAGAGAGGAGACGATGTCGAGCACGAGATGTCGGTGATCGGCGGGGAGATCGCGCGCCTGGACCGCGTGGTGAAAACATTTCTCGATTTCACCCGCCCCGTCGATCTGGAACTGGCCGACCTCGATCTCTCGGCGCTGGTCCGCCAGATCGCCGACCTGGTTCAACCGGAAGCCGCACGGAGCGGGGTCACGATTGCTTTGTCGCTGGATCAGCCGGTCCTTATCCGGGGCGACGAGGACCTGCTCAAGCAGGCGATCCTAAACGTGGTGAACAATGGAATTGAGGCGATGCCGAAAGGAGGGAAACTGGAGGTCACGCTGTTCCGCGAGTTTGGTGAGGCGGTGCTGCGCGTCACCGACCACGGGCTTGGCATTCCGGACTCGGTTCGCGATAAAATTTTCAACCTGTACTTCACCTCGAAGCCGAGGGGGTCCGGCATCGGACTGGCAGTCACGTTCCGCATCGTACAGCTCCACAGCGCTTCCATCGATTTCCAAACCGAGCCGGGCAGCGGCACCACGTTCCGCATGCGCTTCCCGGATGCCGGATCGTCGGCGAGCGCTCCGGCGGCCGCGGTGGGGGTTCTGACCGCATGATCCGGATGCTCGCGGTGTGCGCTGTTCTGCTGCTTGGCGGATGCGCGCGCCTTCGCAAGCCGAAGCCTGTCCCGCCCAAAGTTGTGGTCCTGCCGCCGCAGACCCCGGAAGTCAAGGAGCATGCGCCGATGCCGCCTCCTCCTCCGGTCGCCACTACTTCGCCGCCAGCCACGAAGCTCCCGCCGGAAGTCGTCCAAGCGCCCCAACCCGAGCCACCGAAAGTTACACCGCCGCCGAAACCCGCACCGCGTACCCGCCGCCAGCCAGCACCGGTCGCGGCGAATCCCACGCCGCAGCCTCCGCCGGCCGCCGGCACTCCGCCGGCTCCCCCGCCCCAGTTGACCGCCATTGTCAGTCCTGAGGAACAGCAGCGGCTCAATACCGCGATCGATCAATCGGTGAAGAACGCCGAGACGGATCTGGCGAGGGTCGGCGATCGCCGCCTGCGCGGACAGCAAGGCGCGAACCTGCGACGCGCAAAGTCCTTCCTGCGTCAGGCGCAGGAGACGCGAGGCGACGACCTGGCTACCGCACTCGCTCTCGCCCAACGCGCGGAAACGCTCGCCCGCGACCTCGCCGCGTCACTTCGATAGCGGTTTCACCACCGCCCTCAGCGGGGCCGTGATTTTCCACGATAGCGATTGGCGCAATGCCTGTGAATCGGCGCGTGCGTCTGCCGCCTCTGCCTCCATCCGGCCGAGGGCAGCGCGTGCGGCAGCGAGTTCGGATTCTGCGTGCTGTGCGCGCGCCTCTGATGCATGCGCGCGGCGCTCAGCCGCAGCCTCCCGCTCACCGCAAGACATCACCAGACCCCGGTAGATCTCGAAGACCTCGTGGACTGGCGGACACGAGAACTCGATTTCAAATTCGCCACCCCGCACCAGCCGGACCACGGCCTCCCGCGGGAGTCCGAAATGGGGATCCGCGCCGGAGAGGTAGAGCAGGCGTCCGGACCCGCCGGGCCCCGGACCGAGGTCAGTGATCTGGCTCTGGAGCGCGCCGTCAAAGTAGGCCCCACCCGTCCAGGTCCAGACCGCGGCTCCGGACGCATCGGTCAGCGTCATCCGGGTGAGCTGCACTGCGCCCGGCCGGACTCCCGGGTCGAGCCTGAGTCCCGCGAGCGACGGAAACACCGGCGGGATCGTGAACCGCAGCGACTGCCGTTCCACGGTTTCATCAAACGTCCGGACCTGGCTCGCCGCATCGTGGAACGGCACATCCGGTGATCGCCAGAACAGTTGCATATGTCCAGGACCCGCGGATGGCGGTTCCGGAAGATCGGGAGCGAAGTAGGCCGCGGAGGAGTGTTGCGAAGCCCCGGTCAGTGCCACGTAATCACGGATCATGTCATGGACCCCGCGGACCGGTGTGACGCGCAGCGTCTCGTGAACACGGGAGAGCCTGCCGCGGTCCTGGTCGAGCGCCCGTAGCCGCGCCAGCATCGCAGCGGGACTGGGATGGCAGAGAAAGCCGTTGACGCCATCCTGGATCCGGTCTTCGTAGGCGCCCCGGCGGACCGCAAACGGAGGAATCGCCGCCGCGAACAACTCCTGAAGCGTGTAGCTGAAGGTCTCGGGCACCAGCGACAGCATCAGCGCCGCGTCCGGCCGGAGACTCTGCAGCAGTCCGGGAAGCTCGTGCCGCGAATAGGCCGGGATCACCGTGACGTGTGGACGTCCGCTCCAAGCTTCTGCCGCGGCGCCCCCGCAGCCGCACAGAATCAAGTCGGCGAACTCGGCGATGTCCGTGTGGACCGCTTCCAGCAGGTCCAGCCCCTTGGCTCGATTCAGACGTCCCGGGACCAGCAGCCGCAACCTTCCTTCAGTGGCGGGAGGCACCAGCGGGGACGCGCCGGGCGGCGTCCCGTGCGGGATCACGTGCACCCGCCGCGCAAGATCCGGACACAGCGCGGAATAGTGGCGCCTCACCGACTCGCTCGGGGCAATCAGGTGGAGGCCTCCCACTTCCACATCACGCAGGAAACGCGCCCGCAAAGCAGACCAGTGCGCAGCGGGAATCCGGGGGAACGCCGAGGCCAGCGGATTGCCACTTGTGCAGGCGGCAAGTTCGGAATCGCCGCACGAGGCGCACGTGGATCCAAACGTGATGCCGAACGCCGGACAGAACGGATAGTAGTCGTGGCAGACCATCCAGGTGGGCAGCCCGGATCGCAACACGTCGAGCGAATGGCCGACGAGCGACGAGACGATCACCCGGTCCGGGGCCGTCAGCTCCAAGGCCTCGTAAAAGGCGGCCCGGTAGGCGCCGTGCTCTTCGACGCTTCCGGTGATGGAAGGGTGCAGCGGCCATGTTCGCAACGCGACCGCATCGCCCGGGTTCCGGTACAGGCACAATCGCACCGCCGAGCCATCTGGCGCGACCTCGGTCAGCAGCACGAGATTGATCGCGCCGCTGTCGTGCGCGCAGTAGTCGCGGACCCATTGCTCCGCGCCGCCGCCCCAACCATGGAGCACGTGCAGTTGGCGTGGCTTCGAGCGCGCCGCGATCCCGCGCGCGGCGAGGCCCGCGTGGACATGGCGCGCCACGTTTGCGCGGTGGGTTGGCGATAGTGCGCCTACCGTCCCGGGTCCATCCGGGATCCAGCAGTAGATGTGGCCGGCAAGATAGTGTCCGTACCGGAGTCCGGTGCAGAGAGCCCCGAACCGCTGCCAGTCCACTTGCGGATCGGCCGCCAGCGCGGCCTGCACGGCGGCGTGCGAAACCCATACGCAATCGTTGGACGGCGCGGCGAGCGGCGCCACCTCCAACCGGCTCACCTCGCGCGCGCACTCGTCGATCCTGCGCACCGCCTGCTTCGCGTCGGGGCGTGAATCGGTGATCGGCGAAACGGTCGCCGCGCCCGGAGTTCGCGCCGCGGTCCAGGCTAACCGCTCGGCGGCGAGCTCGGGCAAGACTGCCCCGGGGCGCACCAGGACCGCATCCCCGGCCAGCGTCCGGAGCGCACCCGCGAAATCAGCCGTTTCGATCAGCACCCGCAAGTTCCTCCAGATCGAGCACCGGACGCAAGGCCACCGCCTCGCAGTCCCGGCGGAAATAGATAGGGTAGTACGGATCCGGACGCGACAGCACCTGTGCCCAGCGCCCGTGGAACAGAGCCCGCTCTTTCGCGCTGGTCCCCCGGCGCCGCGTCTGGCATTCATCGTGGCGCAGCACGGCGCGCGGCTCGAACACGTTCCGGTACCCAGCGCGGATTAGCCGCAGGCAGAAGTCGACATCGTTATAGTTGACCGGGAATGCGTCGTCGAGTCCTCCCACCTGTTCGAACGCCTTCCGGCGCACCGCCAGGCATGCCCCTGTCACCGCCGAAACATTTCTGGCTATCAGCGTGTAGGGCCACGCCGGAGTCTCGAACTGGCCGCGCCCCGGATGTCCGCACGCATCCATCATGCCCGTGACGATTCCTGCGTGCTGGATGCTGCCGTTCGGATACAGCAACAGCGCCCCCACCGCGCCCACGGACTCGCCAGCAAGACGCGCCGTCATCCGCGACAGCCAATCCCGGTCCTTCACCACGATGTCGTCGTTGAGCAGCACCACCACTTCGCCCCGGCTCTCGCGGACACCAAGGTTGTTCATGCGCGGCCAATGGAATGGCCCGTGGTAGGGGACTCCGCGCACCCGGCCTTCCAGCTTCACGTCGAGGTGGTGCAGCACCGCGATCACCTCCCACGACGGATACCGCGTGCGTTCGAGGGACTTGAGGCAACGGCGCAGCAGGCTCCCGTTACGCGAGCAGATCACAATCGAAGCATGGGGAGTGTGGGCGGCGGGTGCGGCGCCAGCCTGCGGAACCAGCCTGGATCGCGAGTGGATCAACACCTGGTTGATGTGCGCCGCCGTGCGTGGAGGATCCGGCGCTTCTTCACGCGCCATGTAGCTGCGCCCGGTGTACCGGCAGGAGGCGTACAACTCAGGCGACCAGTCCGGCTTGAATACCGGGTCACGCCGGGCGCCTGATGGATCGATCCAGTCCTCATCGGCGTAGATCAGATCCGCGCCCGTCCGCACGGCCTCGGCCGCCATCGAGCTGATGGCGTGGGGCTCCAGAGTGTCGTCCGCGTGCACGACGAGCTTGTAGCCGGACGGAACGCTCACCGCAACGCCCGGTGGCGGCTTCTCAATCTCCTGGAGTTCCCGGTACCAGACCGGATCCACCGCGTGGCCGGATCCACGCGATCCGCGCAGCTTCCAGGAGAGTCCTGCCGCCGTGGCGCCAGCCCAGCGGGCGGCGCGAAAAATCACGCTGTTCTCAACGTTCGAGAGCCGCTCGTCCAGGAATTGATTATCCACAAGCCCTCTCGAAGAACGCCCAGGTCTGCCGTGCGCACCGGTCCCACCGGTAGTCGCGGCGCGCCCGCTCCCGTCCAGCCTGTGCCAGCCGCGCGCGCTCCGACGGAGATGTGAGCAGCCTGCCGAGCGCTCCCGCAATTTCGGTGGAGCTTTTCGGATCCACGAACGCCGCTGCATCGCCCGCCACTTCCGGCAACGAGGATACCGCGGAAGTCAGCACTGGAACTCCGCACGCCATGGCCTGCGCCACTGGAAATCCAAAACCCTCGTACAGCGACGGATAGGCGAATAGCGTGGCGCCCGCCGTGAGCGCCGGCAGATCTGCGCCCGGAACATAACCGAGATATCGTGTTCCGGCACGCAACCGGTTCATCGCCTCCGGCTGCTCCCATCCCGGCGGACCCGCGGTCACCAGGTCGAACTCATCCCGCAGCGGCGCGCTGAGCGCCTGCCAGGCCTCCACCAGCCGGCTGATGTTCTTGCGCGGCTCGATGGTCCCCACCGACAACACGTACGGCTTGGCCAGCCCGTAGTGGCTCCGGACCCTTTCGATACTCACGGTCAAGTCTTCAAAATAGCGCTCTTCCACGCCATGGTGGATCACCTCGATCCGGGTGGGATCGAACCCTAGGATCCGCACGGCATCAGCCTTCGCCGATTCGGATACCGCAATCAACCGGTCCGCCCGGCTCCAAACGCGCCCGGCAAGCCGCTGATCCGCTGCGACATTGGCCGGTGTATGCAGCTCGGGCAGGATCCAGCAGGTGAGATCGTGGATCGTGGCCGTGAGCCGCATTCTCCGTGGCGGATTCCGAACCAGATTCGAGGCGTGGAACAGATCGCCGTGCATCCAGCCCCGCGCCACTGCCTGCGTGATGAACGACGGCGCGCGATGCGCAAGCAGCGCCAGCGGTGTGCGGCTCGACTCGAGGTCCAAATCCCGCGGCTCAACGCCAGGCGGATAGGCGCGGACCGCGGCCCCCCGCTGCTTTCGCAATTCAACGTACAGATGGTGCAGGTACGTTTTGACTCCCGCGCTGCGGACCAGCAGCGGCGTACAGTCGACGATGGCCCGCACTCACTGGACCCCGTTCTGCAGACCCTGCCGCAGCCCATGGCGTGCACCCTCGTTGTTCGGATCCAGCCGCAGGGCCGTCTTGTATTGTGGCACGGCCTCTACCCAATTCCCATGGCTCGCGTAAACATTGCCACGATTCACATAGATCGGGGCGAAATTTGGATCCAGCTTCCCGCCCGCATCGAGCGCCTTGAGTGCCTCGTCATACCGGCCCAGCTTGCCGTTCGCCATTCCGACGAGCGACTGCGTGTGCGCGGTGCTCTCGCGCTTCACCGCCTGCTCGAACTTCACCAGCGCGCCGTTGGTGTCTCCCGCGGCGTCGAGCGACAGTCCCCAGTTCACCAGCAGCCGCACGTCGGATCCATCGATCTCCGCCGCCTTGGCGAACTCGCGGTTGGCCTCAGCGAACCGGCGCGACTGGAAATAGGCGTCGGCGAGCTGGAACCGGGGACGCCACTTGCGCGGCGACTCGCGGACCGTCTCTTCCCACAGTTTGATGTCGTCGCCCCAGGTGCGCGACCGGACACATCCTTGACACTTTAGCCTGGATTCTTGCTTGACACTTATCAAGGGCGGGTGCGGCTCGATCTTCACCTTACACCTTCTC
>VFZX01000245.1 GCA_016871015.1 Acidobacteriota bacterium
CACAACTGGAAGCCGGTCGAGACCGCTTCCGTTCACGCTTGAAATAGAGCAACTGCTCAACCGAATTCCTCGTGCAGCCTCAGCGCCCTTTCTGCGTCCGCTGTTGCCTCGCTCTCGCATGCTTCCAGGATCGCGCCCCGCGCTGCGAAAACGATAGTGGGGTTCCCCAGACGCTTTCCTCTGCCGGCTTCCGGCCGCAAGCAGGTCGGCAATGGCCGCCACCTGCCCGGGTGTCAGCTCGAGCCAGTAGCGTAGCGCGGACGGCATTTCGACGCCGCAGTAACGCCCGCCCACAGGATCGGGGAAAACTCCCAAACAAACCCCCTCGCCACTGATCGACGAAAGGAAGCGCGCCTCCTCCAAGCGGTCCAACCGGGACACCTGCTGGGGAGTGAGCACGCGCAGATTCCGTGCGGCGAATCTGGCCCGCTCATCGCGAATCTGCCGCAAGAACGTCTCGGCCGCGGCATGAGTCTCCCCGAGCGCGATGGCGTTCGGGGGATTGCGCTCCAGCTCCGCATTGGCCGCTGTGTCGAGCCTGCAGCCCTCCCCACTCCGGCCGTTGGCGAACGCGTCCCAATCGGACACGCTCTTGTTGAGCGCGGCAGTCTGGTCGTCGCTAAGTTCCAAATAGCCGGCCAGTGTGACCCGCTCATGCGAATCCGGAAACGCCAGCCCAGGGACAAGTACCGCCAGCCACAACGCAGCCTTCATAACGAGCATTATAAGTTTAATCCCGCGCTTTAGTATCCGCCACACCGCGCGTACCGGACAGGCACGGCGGAGGCGATTGCTGGAAGGACCCGGAAAATGGGCAGAGCCGACGGCCCGGGATCAATAAGGCCCTCGCACACGGTCCCCGCGAATAGATCGAGTCTGCGAGACAAAACCCGGAGGCGCTCAAGCGTCGGCCACTGTGCCGGTGTCACGGCTTCCGCCGCGCCCCGGATCGCGGCTTCCCGCGCGGCCGCCATGTCCCGGTCCACGGCGCTGATGTCGGCCAGCAGTGCGCCCAGGACCAGTGGCCGCGCTTCTGCGCGCTCCTCCGCGGCCAGCCTGTTTCTGAACCCGTCCCCAATAACCGACAGCCGGCGCAGAACCGCGCTCAATGTCCGGTCCACATCGCACAATTTGGCAGTCTGCACCGGTCCCAGCGACAGGAAGGCACGCAACGATGGCGGAAACCCCGTTGAATCGCACTCGCTCGTCCATAAGTCAAATTCGGGGAATTCTCCCGGGCGAGCCACCGGAATCACTCTTCCCACGAAACGGAATCGACGAGAGCCCGGCGGCTCAGCCAGCAGATTCAAGGCCCATGCATCTTGAACCAAGCCCTCGGACCCTCGCGACTCCTCGATTTCGGCGGCGGTCCGCGTCTGGATCTCCGTCAGCACCGCCCGGTTCGCCGTACGCCACACTCGGACAGCCGAGTCCCGCTTCTCCTCCCACTGCCGCAGTGCCTCATGCGCCTCCCCCAGCTCCACCGGATCCACCGGACTGCGGCCCGTGCTTCGCCGCACCGCCTCATTCCGCGCGTGCCACTCCGCGCTCAGCCGGTCCGCGGCCTGGTTGTAGGCTTCGTCGTTGCGTGCCATCGCAGCGCGCTGGGCCGCACTGAATCCCATCGCTGCGGCAAGACCCGGTGGAACGCCTGATGGTGAGTCCTGCCCGGTTCCGCGGGGTTCCACCAGCCCGCCGCAGGCCCGCGGCGCGGAGCCGGGCCGGCGGTCGATCAGCCCCACGCATTCGGCCGCCACTGCCGCCTCGGACGCCTGCGACCACGCGTCCAACAAGCTCATCCGGATCCTCTGCTCCATCGCGAGCAGCCCGCGATGCCTGCGCAGCGCTTGATCGTCCAGCGCTCGCAATTCCCTGCGGACACCCTCGATTTCCGCATGGATCCGCCCGACCGCGGCCGGACCCACCGCGGACGCCCCCAGCAGCTCCAGTTGCTGAGTCCGGAGAGCCCCCAACCGGTGATTGGCCGCCAGCTCGTCCAGACTTGCGCAGAGGGTCGCCCACTGCTGGCCGGTCAATAGCAGGTAAGCTGCCACTCCGCTGCCACGCCTCCCGCACCCAGGCGGAAAGTCCTCGGCCCCGGCGGTCAACCGCATCCTCACGGCATCGGTGATCACCGCCTCGTTGTCGAGCGACCTCGTCAAGTGCTCCGACCGCGAGACTTGAACCGGCGTCAGCAGAGCCCAGTTCTTCCCCCGGAGTGCCCTTTGCGCGTTCTCAACGGCCCGCTCAATGCCGATCTCCCGCACCCGGATTTCACCCGCGCCAGCCAGATCCGGCGGCGTGACAGCCAACGCTGTCTCCCGCTGCGCGCCCAACGCGTGGACCTGCGCCCGCGCCTCGTTAAGCATCCGGTTGAACGCGTCGTTGTTGGCCTGGATCGCCTCCGTCTGAGACCCAGTGAGATCCAGATAGGCACGCAGCGACGCCGGGACGCTCGACTGTGCCTGGGCCAGTCCCATTGCCGCGGCAACGATCCATGCGCGTGTCACGACAGATCCCGCGCCCCATTATCTCTCAGAACAACTCCACTTGGTCAATCACCGCGAACGCCCAATTCCCGCTTCCCCCGTCAGTCAGATGGAACGAGATCTCGACCTTGTCACACGTCGGAATATAGACGCTGACGTACTTCCACCCATTCCAGTTCATCCCTTTCACGCTGGACGGCTGAAGCAAGTCCTCCGCATCGGCAAGCGCGTAAGTAAAGACCCCTCCGTCCCGCTTGATCACCATGGTCAGCTTCGCGCCTGGATTCAACACCGGTGCCACCAGCGCTACCCGCGCCTCGACGGTGATTCCCGGACTCTTCGCCTGTGGATAAGCGAACTCCGTCCGGATCGAAGCCGTCTTGCCGATGATCGGACTGACCATCATCACCGCCATCGACTTCCGGTCCACCGGCTTGATCTTGGTTCCAAGACCCGTGAATGAAACCGCCATCCCGGTCTTCTTCCACCAGTCCAGCCCGGACTCGAAACTCCCATTGAACACCGCCTCGAACGCATCCACCCGTCCGTTGGCAAAGAAGCCCTTCGTGTCGTCCGGCAGCGGCGCAGTGGTCCGGTACAACCGGTCGATCAGCTCCGTACGGTGGACCTTTGAGTCACGCGCCACCATCAGCGCCATCGTGCCAGCCACCACGGGGGCCGCCGCTGATGTCCCGCTGCCCACACCGTAGGGGCCTCCGCACAAGGTGCAGGGCTGGCCCACGGGCAACGTGGAGTGGATGCTGGTGCCCGGCGCCGCCAAGCCCACCCAGGCTCCGAAATTGCTCGAGCCGTTTCGTTTGTCACTGCTTGTCAGGTTGCCCACCGCCACTACGCCACTCCCGCATCCAGCCGGATAGACCCTTTCCGAGGAGTTGTAGTTGCCAGCCGCCGCCACCAGGACGTATCCGGACTCCGCGAGATCTTCCGCCGCCGAGCAGACCCACAGCTTCTTGTCGCTGCTGAGGCTCGCGTTGACGATACGGGCTCCGCTGTCCATGGCTTGGATCATGCCTGCCGCGACGTTCCCGTTGCGGTTGTTTTTCGTGGCGAGCACCCGCGGCGCAAAGACCCTGCCCTCCCACGCCACTCCCGCAACACCTGTCCCGTTGTTCCCATGCGCTGCCGCGATCCCGGCGACGAGTGTGCCGTGCCCGTGCTCATCGAATGGATCCGGATCATTGCTCCGGTAGTCGTACCCTTTGACCACACGCCCCACCAGATCGTCATGCAGGTACCGGACCCCGGTGTCCACAATGCCGATGAGCTGACCCTTGCCCCGCGACACCAGCCAAGCCTGGTCGGCGCGGACTTTTGTCAAGTGCCATTGCTTTCCGATATCGGTGTCGTTGAGCGCCATTCCCTGCGTCTCGGCGGTTCCATGCACGTCCGCTTCCTTCACTCCCGGACGGCCCGCGAGCATTCGGACCTTGGCCAACAGATCCTCGTAGGTCCGCGGCGCGGGCTGCAGCCGGACCTGCGCACCTTGGATCCGCGGGATCGTTCCCACGATCGTTCCGCCCACTGACGCCGCCACCGCGATCCGCACGGACTCTGGTGTGCCCTCTTTGAAGATCACTGCGATCTCGTCCCGCAGCACCGGACCCTGTCCCGCCGGCTCGAACACCGTTTCCGCGCTCCGATCCGCGATTCCGACCGGCAGCGCCGTTGCGCACAGCCGCGCCACCCGCGTCCGCTCCATACCAACAATTCCCCGGTACTCCAGGCACTGGCCCGGACTCATGCCGCGCGCCGATACCTCGACCTCTCCCCGGTAGATTCCATCGCCCGCCTCGTTGTCCGGCCCACGGCCATCGTCGTTCAACTGGAACATCATACGGCCCGGGCCCTCGACCGGCACCGTATGCGGCAGATCCTCGCCCGTGAGCACCAACCCAAACTGGACCATGGCGGACTCGCCCACCCGGATCGCCGCAGGGCTCACCGTCATCTTATAGATCCTCGGCCCGTCTTCCACTTCCACCGGCACGGTCAGTTGCGCTGGCCGCGGAATCTCGCGCGACCTGGCCGCCGCCTTCAGTTGATACTCGCCCGCCCGGCTTCCACGGATCTCCACCGGAATGGCCGCGAAGGCGCCCTCAGCCAGCTTCTGCACCGCCGGAAGCAGCACCGTTGCCGCCGCTGAATTAGGCGGGCCCGTCAGGTTCACGTCGAAGTCGACATTCGCGTCTCCCGGGCCCGGGTTGAACACCAGGAAGCTCACGGTTTCCACCTGCCCGGCCTTGACCCGAATGCGTTCGGGTCCCTGCAGTGTCAACGGATCCGGCCGTTGCGCGACCGCGGCGGCTGCCATCAGTACGAAGAGAATCGGGGTATGTTTCATTTGTTTCATTTGGGTCTCCATCAGGTTCAACGGATTGCAGTGCCCAATTCGATCACGGAAGAACCACGCCGAACGGTTTGGCGAACCGGAAATCGTCCGCCAGCAGGACCGAGTTCGCACCCGGATCCGCGGTGTCGGTGATCATCAGCCGCAGCTCACCATCGCCCGCCGGAGCGTTGAACTCGACTTCCACGTTCTTCCAACCCGACCACTTGCCGCCCCCATCGAATGGGGACTTCGGTAGATCCGACACACGCCCCGCTGCAAGGACGTGGTCCTTGCCGTCGGCCGACCGGACCCGGATCTCATACCGGTGGCGCGAACTTGGCCCAGCCAGATCGGTCACCACCGCGAACCGGATCCGCGCAATGATCGTCCCCAGGCTCATCTTGAACGTCAGCTTTTGAGTCACTTGGGACGTCCCGCCAGGAACGTCGTTCGTTGACAGGAACAGCGCGCGGTCGCCATGCGGGACAGGGCTGCCGACCGTCGCAACCGTACCCGTGCGGGTCCAGGCGCCCAGCGTGAGGTCCTCGAAGCTCGCATCCATCACCGCGCCCATCGCGTCCACCAGACCCGCGCCGACATTCTTGTAATGGTCGATCCTCTTCGCGGAAGCTTTGAGGCGCGTCTTCACCTGTGCGGGAGTCAGATCCGGAAACCGCCCAAGCATCTGCGCGGCCACGGCGGCAACAAACGGCGAGGCCATCGAAGTTCCCGACGCTCTCGCGTAGCCGCTGGAACTACAGATTCTGCAGTCGATCAGCCCGTTGCCGGTTCCCACCAGCGCGGTGGACCAGATTCCTTCGCCCGGCGCAGCCACGTCGATGCGGTCCCCATGGTTGGTAAAGTCGGTGGGCAATCCGTCGGCACCCGTCGCAGCCACGGAAATAACGCCGGGGCACGACGCTGGATACGACAGCCCCTTGTGCCCGTCATTCCCCGCTGAGGCGACCACCACAAGTCCCTGCGCGGCAGCATTCGCCACCGCCGGGCATACCGCGTTCTTGAGGCTATCGGAATATCCGCCGAGGCTCATATTGATGATGCGGGCTCCCTGCGCCGCCGCGTGGTCAATGGCCTCGACGTTGAATGAACTCGATCCCTTGGGTTCCTTCTTGCCCGGCTCCATCTTGAACACCCGCTCCACCAGGACCTTGCTATGCCACGCCGTCCCCGCCACGCCGGTCGCGTTGTGCGTCTCAGCGGCAATGATCCCCGCGACATGCGTGCCATGCCCGTGATCATCCTCGGGCGTGTTCTTGCCAGTCCACTAGTCCACGCCACCCGGCGCGATCTGCGCGTCGAGATCCTCATGCGCACTCGCGATCCCGGTGTCGATCACGGCCACCAGCGGTCCGCCCCGGCTGATCGTCCATGTCTCGGGCGCGCGGATGTGACGCGGACCGTACTGATTGACGAATCGCGGATCGTTCGGCGTGAAGCTGTGCAGCTTCATCATCGTGCCCGCGACCGCCTGGTCAACGCCGGGCAACCTGCGGACCCGCCGGAGCCGGTCTTCGACCTCGTCCTCGGTTCCCACATGCGGCAGGCGCAACTGGTGCAACTTCATCGCCTGGAGCGTCCCTACGATCTGGCCTCCGGCCATCGCCGCCACAGCCGCCATCTCCCGTTCAGTCAATCCGGCCCTGAACCGGACCAGCACCTCTCCGGGAAGATAGATGTCCCCGGTCCGGGTCACGATTCCATCAGCGTCGTCCGGCGCTGCCGGACCTACCCGGAATCCCGTCACGCAGATCCGTTCGGGGGCCGATGTCCGCGCGCCCGTCCGTACCGCGAACTCGTGGCAGCCACCCACTTGAAGTCCCGCGCTGCCCACTGCCGCGCGAACCGTGAACACGGCGTCGCCTGCCACAGCGTCCGCACCGGTCCCGTCATCGTTCATCGACAGGTGGCCCGTCGCCCGGCTCTCCAGCACCACCGGGACCCGCCCGGCGTCCGGAACGAATATCGAAAAGGTGACCTCGGCCGTGGTTCCCGGATTCACCGCTCGCGGATAGAGCCGGAGCGCGGGAAGGGAGTCAGGCCGTTGCGCGAGTGCGCCGGCCGCAATCAGTCCAATGGTAAGAATGTTTCGCATGTTGGTGTTTCCTCGTTGGAGTTAACGGGAAACACCGGGCGAATCGATCAGCTATTTCAGCATCCCCACCATTCCAGCGTCGTATAGCCGTTTGTCCATTCTCATTTTCTTGCGTGCCTGGCGGTCCGGGATCACCGCCTGGTGGGGGACGTCGACCAGGTAGGTCGGGATGTCCCAAACGTCGTCCTCCGAGGTCCGCCACCGGATTTTCTCGAACCGGCCCAGCCCGACGGGCCGCGAGAATCCCCGCAACGTCTTTTCGCCGCCAGGATTATAGTAATGCTCGAAATACGACATCACCAACTCGCGGATCGTCCGGTAGACCGGTGTGCGGTAGCGCAGCCCCGAATAGTTGGACTTCGCCACCGCGCCCCACAGGCCATCCACGCGGAACACAGCCAGAACGTGATCGTCGTCACGCACCGCCTCCAGGTCGACAATCAGGGGCGGATGCCCGTGGAACTCGAGCGCCGCGGCGGCCAGCAGCGCTCCTTCCACGCAATGGCCGACGCGGTCCCGCATCACCCGGCGCGGCGAGCGGCACGTGATCCCGTCCGGCTCCTTGTTGTAGGCCACTTCGCGGTCAAGAAACTCCTGAATCTTTTCCGGCGTGGAGAGGCGCCGCAGCAGCCGCCGCTCGGCGGCCTCGTAGTGCATAGAGGATATTATGCATGAATTCCGCAGTATCCGGCAGGCAAACCCCCAAATCGGCGCTGGCGGCGGTTGAAGTCCGCCACGGCCGCCGCCAGATCCGCACCTTGGAAGTCGGGCCACAGCCGTTGGGTGAAGTGGAACTCCGCGTAGGCCGCCTCCCACAACAGAAAATCGCTCAGGCGCTGCTCGCCCGCGGTGCGGATCATCAGGTCGACGTCGGGCGCAAGATCACCCGCCCGGATCCGGTCGCGCGAGGAATAGTCGAGCGCCACGCGAAGATGAAGCCGCTGCTGTGCGCGTGTTTGAAACTCGATCGCATCCAAAGCCCGTAGCACCGGACCCGGGAGCCGGTCGCGACGCCCGATAGCCGACACGCGGACCCCGTTCTCCAGGCATCGCGAGGTCTCGGCCGGCAGAAAGCGCGCAAGCAGCCGCATCAGCCCGTTGACCTCGGACACTGGCCGCGACCAGTTGTCCGAGGAGAACGCATAGACGGTGAGATCGGTGACACCCAACCCGGGTGCCGCCTGCACCGTTCGCCGCAACGCCTCCGCTCCTTCCCTGTGCCCCGCCAACCGTGGAAGTGACCGCTGCGACGCCCACCGCCCGTTGCCATCCATAATGATCGCGACATGGAACATGGCTCCAGTGTAGCCTGGATGGCTGTATTTGTAAAGTACTCTTTAGTGAAAAGTTAAACTGGCGGAACGTTGGACTTGTGCCCCGTCCGCAGCAGCGTCTGCATCTCCTCGAGCACCGCGTTCTGTTTGTTGTCCAACTTCGCACCCGGCGCGGCCAGATTCGTCCACTCGTTGCGGTCAGTTTCGTGGTCGTAGAACTCGGAGCCCTGCTTGCCGCCGTCCCACTCGGTATACCGGTAGCGGCCGGTGCGGACCGAGTACCCGAACACCTTCCCGTGCTTGACCACCGTGTAGGCGGCGCGCTTCCATGGCCGCATCGGATCCTTGAGCAGTGGAGCGAAGCTCGACCCCTGAACGCCGGGCGCGGCCGGAAGTCCGGCGAGTGACACCAGCGACGGGTAGATGTCGATGTACTCGACCAACCTCGGACTGCTCACGCCCTGGCGCGCTCCCGGCGCCGCCACGATCATCGGCGCGCGTGCCGCTTCCTCAAACACCGTCATCTTGCGCCACAACTGGTGATGATCGTTCAGGTGCCAGCCGTGATCGCCGAACAGCAGCACCACCGTGTTGTCCCACAGCTTGAGCCGGTCCATGGTGTCGAGCACGACCCCGAGCTGCGCGTCCATGAAACTGGTTGCCGCGTGGTAGGCAAGCACCGCTTTCTTGCGCTCGGTTTCGTCCATCTGCGCATCGCCCTTGGTGGAAGTCAGCGCCACGGGCGGGATGTCGTCGTGGTCGTTGGCCGGGGTCTTCGGCAACTGGATCTGATCGAGCGAATACATGTCGAAGTACTTCGCCGGCGCGACCCACGGCAGGTGAGGCTTGTGGAATCCGCATCCGATGAAGAAGTTCTGCCCCTTCGCAGCGCTCTGTTCGAGCAGTTGCGAGATCCGGCGCGCGGTGGCGCCATCAGGCTGGCTTGCGTCGTCTCCACTGACGGCCCGCCAGGAGAGCTTCGCGCCGCCCTCATTGCCTTGCCCGGCCTGTTTGCGATCCGGCGTTCCCGGCCCACTCAACTCGACTCCCGCGCGCGACTCCGACACGTCCCATTTGACGAAGTGCTCGAACCTCCCGTGCGCGATCTTGCCCACCCGCGCGGTGAAGTATCCGTGCGCCTTGAAGTACTCGGGCAGAAATTGAACATCGCCAAGCGTGGTCCGTGGCGGTGTGCCGTTGTCGAAGATCTGCGTGGTCTCGGGACGCCGTCCGCTCAACAGCGAGGTCCGGCTGGGGTTGCACAGTGGATAGTTGCAATAGGACCGGTCGAAGCGCACGCCCCGCTTGGCCAGCCGGTCAAGGTTCGGCGTCTTCACCAGCGGATCGCCATAGCAGCCGATCCGGTTGTTCAGGTCGTCGACGGCGATCAGCAGGACATTGAGCCCGCGGCCAACCGTCTGCGCGGCCAGCGGCAGCGCTACGGTCGAGCGGAGGAGTTCGCGGCGATTCAACATGAATCGCAGGCTAGCACACCTCTGCTATTTCGGCGTGCCGCGCGCCAGCGTCACCAAAACCAGGCCGGACACCGCCAGGCACGCGCCCATGATCAGTCCGGTGCGCAGCGGCTCACCCAACAACACCATACTGAACGTGATCCCGGCGAACGGCACCACGAACGAGAACATCGAAATCTGTCCGGCAGCGTGCTTCCGCAACAGCCACGCCCATCCTACGAAACAGATCCCGGCGACGACGAATCCCTGGTAGGCGATCGCGGCCACCGGCTTCCACGTCAGCGGTTGAATCAACAGCGGCTCCCCTGTCACCAGGGCTCCGATCGCGAACGCGGGAATCGACCACGTGAGCATCCAGACCACCGTACGCGCCGGGTGGATCCACTGCACGAGCGACCGCGTGTACACCTGCCGCACCCCCAACAGGACCGACGAGAGCACCATCACCAGGTTCCCCTCCATCGGACGCGGCGCCAGCGACTCGTCCGGCCGGCTCAGCGAGACCACGCACAATCCGGCGAAAGCGAGCGCCAGCCCAACCGCCCGCCGCCCGTTGATCCTCTCGTGGTCCGACGTCAGATGCGCGGCGATGTTCGCAAAGATGGCGTGCGAATTGATGATCACCTCCCCGAATGCCGGAGACGTCATGAGGGCTCCCGCGTTCATCAACGCGATCTGGACCGAGAACAGCATCCCGAGGCCAGACAAACCGCGCCACTCCGATGACGCCGGCCACAGCGCTACTCCGCGGCTCCGCGCCCAGATCCACAGCACCGCGACCCCCAGTACCATCCTCCAGAATGCGCACCAGAACGGGGGCACGGTCGCCAGCGCGATCTTGAGCGACACGATGTTGCCGCCCCACAGGATCGAGACCACGAGCGCGAACACGGCGCTGCTCCAGCCGATCGGCAGTGGCTGAGCCGCGGGCTCTCTAGGATTCAAACCTGAGGCCAGTCTGCAGGGTCCGGTTGTTCCTGGCGCGGCTGATCGTGGAGCAGCAGCAGTTGAGCTTCATGAGGACCCTCCGGAACTCAGGCCCTCCAGCGCTTCAGGAAGTCCAGCACGAACGCGTCGCGGCGGGCCTTGACCGCGTCGGCGCTTTTCACGGACCAATCGTAGAATCCCTGTCCTGATTTTACGCCCAGATTGCCCGCGGCGACCTTCGACCGCATCAACTCCGGCGCGCCCGGTTGGGAGCACAAGTCCCTGGACACGTAGTCCACCACGGCCGACGCCATGTCCAGCCCGACCATGTCCTGGTGCTCGAAGATCCCGTACACCGGCAGGCGGAGCCCGAACCCGCTACGCGCCACGTTATCCACGTCCTCCACGTCCGCGATCCCTTCCTGCACGATGTGGATCGCCTCGCGGACCAGCGCCATCTGCAGCCGGTTGCCCAACTGCCCAGGAGTGTCGCGCTTGACGATCACAGCGGTTTTGCCGCAGAGCGTGAACAGATCCTGGAGTGCGGCGGCCAGCGTGGGACCGGTCTGCTCGCCCTTCACGATCTCGACCAGCGGCATCAGGTGCGGCGGATTCCAGAAGTGCGTGGTCACCACGCGCTCCGGATGTTTCGTGCACGCCGAGGCGATCGCCGTGATGCTCAGTCCGGACGTGTTCGAGCACAGCGCGGCCGTTGGCTTGCCGATCGAATCCATGTGCGCGAACATGCGCTGCTTGAATTCCATGTTCTCGGGCGCCGACTCAATCACCAGGTCCGACTGCGCCACCACTCCGTCAAAATCGGACGACGCCGAAAGAAGCTGCCCGGCGGTTTCGGCGCGATCCCCTGGGGCCAACCCATTCGATGCGAGCAGTTCAAGCTGCGCCTTCGCCTTGGCCAGTCCCTGCAGCGCGGACCCTTCCTGCCGGCTGAGGATCGTGGCGCGCACTCCGCCCAGCGCCAGTGTCAGCGCGATGCCCGGCCCCATCATTCCCGTGCCAATGACAGCGGCCGTTTCGAACCGCCACTCCATCAGCGCGGATCCTTCAGTTCAATGACGAGCGTCCGGTACGGCTTCGAGCCTTTGTTGATCAACACCGGCGCGTCTTCGGACCGGTCGTGCCAGATGACTTCTCCACTCTTGCGCTTCCGCGTTGTCTTCTCGTTCGTCTTCGAATCGATGCGCTCATACTCGCAGTCGTCGGCGAAAACGATGATCTGATCGGTCGGACGGATATAGCGGGCGCGGGGCTGTCCGGGTTCGTAGGTGACTTCCGTGACGCGGACGCGCACATTCTCTAGCAGGATTCGCTTGGCTTGTGGCATCCCTCTATTCTATGGGAGGCCCCGGCGCTTTTCACGATGAGCATCCATCAAGCCGGATGGTGACTGTCTGTTTGGCGCGCGGCAGGACCAGCTTGGCGTTTTTCCAAAACCCGGCATCCGTCGACGGCGCGTCCGGATCTTTTTCGATTGCACTTCTGATCTGTTCACCGGTCATGGAGCGAAACCGGTCCCAGTCCGGTCTGCCGCCTCGGATGCCGCTATTGGACCTCATGCTTCGGTACGTACTTCTCCCTCACAAGTACAGCATAAGCCAGAATCCCCGTGATCAAAAACACCCAAATCGCCCACATCGGCGCGTCATAGCGCCCGGTGGTGTGCAGCAGCCAGCCCGTCAGATACGACGCCACCACCCCAGGGACATTGGCGGCGAAATTCTGGACCCCCACGATCTTCCCCACTGCCGCGTTCGGCAACAGCGTCTGCGTCAACGCCCAATAGTTCGCCGTCACCAGCCCCAGTCCGCTGAGTGAGAAGATCGCGAAGAACAACGCGACACTCTGCGATTCCGACAGCGCACCGATGATCTCGGTCGACGCCGTCAAGAATCCCGCATAAATAAACCCCTTGCGCACCTTGACCGGATTCCAGCCCCGGTCGATCAGCCGG
>VFZX01000246.1 GCA_016871015.1 Acidobacteriota bacterium
TCTCGCCAGGGCATCCCCCAGCTTAACCGCTGTCCCCCGGTTACCCTTCGTTTGTGTCAACCGCCCACCGGCACACTTGTCAAGGATGTCTCCGGTTCGCACAGTCCTCCCGAGGACGTCAATCATAACAAGCCTCCGTCATCTCATATCAAGGACGCCTTCAGCCGCGGAAAGCGCCGGTCCTACGTCAAGCCAAGAGATGCCCTGAAGATCTTGGAGGGTTCCAATCTCCAGGTCGCAGTGGAACGATGCACCGAGCTCAAGGCCCTTGTCAACTCGCTGCTCACCATCAGTGGCGGCCAACCTCTGCCGTGAACTATGATGCTGTCAGGGACCGATGATCCGCGTCGCGACAATCCTTTTTCTGGCGGCTGCCTCCCTCTCCGCGCAGACTGCGGCGGACGGCAATTGGTGGGCGTTCCGCAAGCCTGTCCGTCCCAAAGCTCCGGCCACGCAAACGAATCCCGTCGACGCATTCATTGACGCCCGGCTCCAGGAATCGGGCCTGGCGCGGGCTCCGCGTGCCAGCAAAGAGACGCTGGTCCGCCGTGCGTTCCTCGACCTCACCGGACTCCCGCCCGCGCCCGAACAAGTGGACGCCTTCGTCCGAGACACTGCGCCCGGCGCTTTCGCCAAGCTCGTCGACCGCCTCCTCGCCTCCAGCCATTACGGCGAGCGCTGGGGACGCCACTGGCTCGACGTCGCGCGCTATGCCGACTCCGGCGGCTACGAGCAGGACTTCACTTACCCCAACGCCTGGCGCTATCGCGACTACGTGATCCGCAGCTTCAATCAGGACAAGCCCTACGACCAGTTCATCCGCGAGCAGATCGCGGGGGACGAGCTGCCCAACGCCGGCTACGATGCCCTCATCGCCACGGGCTTCCACCGCGTCGGCGCCACCGTCGGGTTCCGCGAGAAGGACAACCCCGAGTACCGCTACGCCTATCTCGACGACATGATTGGCACCACGTCGCGCGCGTTCCTCGGGCTGACGGTGGCCTGCGCGCGATGCCACGATCACAAGTTCGATCCGATCCCGCAGCGCGACTACTACAAGTTGATGGCGGTGTTTTTCCCCTACATCAACTACGACCATCCGCTTGCGCCGCCCGATCAGGTGACGGCCCACGAGGCCCGCGTTCGCGATGTGGAGTCGAGGACCGCTCCGCTCAAGGCGCACGTCCGCCGGATCGAACAACCTTACAAGGACCAGGCGTTTGAACAACGGCTGGCCACGCTTCCCGCCGACATCCAGGCCGCGGTGCGCACTCCGGAAGAGCAACGGACTCCGGGGCAGAAGCTGCTGGCTGCGCAGGTCCTCACGTTGCGCGGAGGGAACTACCGCGCGCTCATGACGCCGGCGGACCGGAACGAAGTGGATACGCTCAACCGCCAGATCCGCGACATCGAAAAGGAGCTGCCGCGTCCGCTGCCGGTGGCCATGGGTGTCCGCGATGGCGACTACCGTCTCGCGCCGCTGGGGCCAGGCGACGATGAAGCGCCGGGCAAGGGAAGCAAGAGCGACTTAAGCGAGGCCAACGAAACTTATGCGCCGTTGGCGGGCAAGGCCTACCGTCCGCCGCGGTCGTTTTTCCTGACACGGGGCGATTCCCTGTCACCTGCTGAAGAGATGCAGCCTGGATTCCTCGGGGTGCTGACGGACCTCGGTGTGCAGACCGCAATGCCGCCGTCTGACGGACGCATCAGCACCGGGCGGCGCCGCGCGCTCGCCGAGTGGATCGCATCGAAGGATAATCCGCTCACCGCCCGCGTGATGGTGAACCGGATCTGGCAGCATCATTTTGGACGCGGCTTCGTCCGCACGCCCAGCAATTTTGGCCGTATGGGGTGGCGTCCGTCACATCCGCAACTCCTCGACTGGATGGCAGTGGAATTCATGGAGTCCGGCTGGAGTGTGAAGCACCTGCACCGGATGATCATGAATTCGGAGACTTACCAACAGGCCGCTGAGCATGGCGCCGGCAAGGCGCTCGAGGAGGATCCGGACAACGTGCTCCTCTCGCGGTTTCCGCAGCGGAGGCTCGAAGGCGAAGCGGTGCGGGACGTGATCCTGGCGGTGAGTGGGAATCTAAATCCGCAGCCCGGTGGTCCGGCGTATTTTCCGCCCGTGCCCGACCGTGTGCGGAAAGGCGTCTACAAGGGCATCTGGGAGATTCAAGAGGACGGGCCTGCGGTGTGGCGCAGGGGCGTCTACTCCTATTACAAGCGCGGCATGAAGTATCCGATGTTTGAAGTGTTCGATCAGCCGGATCCAAACATGTCCTGCGAATCGCGCACCGTGAGCACCGTGCCAACGCAGGCGTTGACGCTGATGAACAACGAGTTCACCGTGGCCCAGGCACGCCACTTCGCCGCACGCACCGCGAGATTGGCGGGACCGGAGCAATCCGCGCAAGTGAGAATCGCTTATCGTCTGGCCTTGAGCCGCGATCCCAGCGAGCGTGAGATGGGCGCCAACGTGCGATTCCTGAACCAGCGGATGACGGCCCACACGGGAGCGGCGGATCCGGCGGAGGAGGCGTTGTCCGACTTGTGCGCGGTGATCCTGAATCTGAACGAGTTCCTCTATATCCCATGAAGACCATATCCAGACGCGACCTGCTTTTCTCCGCTGGCGGAGGCATCGGCGGGGTGGCGCTGGCGTCGCTGCTGGGAAGCGATGGACTGCTGGCGGCCGCGGCTCCATCGCGCAACGCGCATTTCAAACCGCGCGCCAAGGCGGTGATCTCGCTCTTCATGACTGGCGGGGTGAGCCACGTCGACACGTTTGATCCGAAGCCCGCGCTCGCCAAGCACCACGGACAGCCGCTCACCGGGTTCGGCGAGATCGTGGTGCGGCAGGGGTATCCGGGCCCGTTGATGAAGAGTCCATTCCAGTTCCGGAAGTATGGCCAGTGCGGGATGGAAGTGTCCGGGCTTTTTCCGCACGTGGGATCGATCGCCGATGAGATCGCGCTGATCCGGTCGGGCTGGAACAAGTCGAATGATCACGTTCTCGCGCACTATGAGTGGAACACGGGATCGCTGTTGATGGGCCATCCTAGCCTCGGCTCGTGGGTGACCTACGGGCTGGGATCAGAGAACAAGAGCCTGCCGTCCTACGTTGTGATCTATGATCCGCGCGGTGGGCCGAACGCCGGGGTCGCCAATTGGAACAACGGATATTTGCCCGCGGCCTACCAGGGCACGGTCTTCCGTCCGAGCGGGGATCCGATTCTCGACCTTCGCCCACCCGCGGGGATCCGGCCGGAACAGCAGCGGGCGCGGCTGGATCATCTGGCGGCGCTGAACGAAGAGCATGCGGCGCGGTATCCGGGGAGCAGCGAGCTATCGGCGCGGATCGCTTCGTACGAGCTGGCCTACCAGATGCAGTCGCGCGCTCCGGAGGCGGTGGAATTGGCCAAGGAGAGTCCGGCGACGCACAAATTGTACGGGCTGGATGATCCGGTGACGGAGCCGTTCGGAAGGCAGTGTCTGCTGGCGCGGCGGCTGGTGGAGCGCGGAGTGCGGTTCGTGCAGTTGTTCAATGGCGCCAAGCTCCGCACCGATATCGACGACTGGGATGCGCATGGGAATCTGTTCGACAACCATTCGGCGCATGCGCGCGAGATCGACCGTCCGATCGCCGGTCTGATCCGCGACTTGAAGCAGCGCGGGCTGCTGGAGGACACACTGGTGATCTGGCATTCCGAATTCGGGCGCATGCCGATTTCGCAGAAGGGGCTGGGCCGCGATCACAATCCGGGCGCGATGTCGTTCTGGATGGCCGGAGCGGGAATCCGCGGTGGACAGATCATCGGGGAGACCGACGAGTTCGGGTACAAGGCGACGCGGGATCCGGTGTCCTATCACGATCTGCATGCGACGATCCTGCATCTGATGGGGCTGGATCACAAGCGCCTGACCTATTATTTCAACGGACGGCAGATGCGGCTGACCGATGTGCATGGAGAGTTGATTCGCGATATCGTAGGGTAGACCGTGATGTCCTCTCACCATGCTGCGCTGGCCGCTCTGGTGCTGGCGGCCTGCGGGGCTCGTGCGCCTCAACACGCGGAATTGATCGCGTCGGATAAGACCTGGGGCAACACGGAGGGTCCGGCGCTCGACTCCAAAGGCGCGCTTTTCTTCTGCGCGCGGGGGAGCTTCAAAGGCATCGTCGAGTGGACTCCGGCGGGTGGCGGGCGGCACTACGTTGCGGTGGATGCGGTGCGGGGCCCGGGCGGACTCTGGTTCGACGACGAGGACAACATCTATGTCACGGGTCCGGGTGAGAGGAAAATTTTCAAAGTCGATCGCGACAAGCGCGTCACCGTGCTGGCGGAGAACTTCGAGCCTAATCCGAAGCAGGCGCGCGGTCCGAACGACTTGATCCTGGCGCCGGACAAGAGCATCTACTTCACTGACCCGAATGGGTTCGAAGGCGACGGGCCGCCGGGCACGATCTACCGCCTGGACCCGGCGGGCAAGGTCACGGTGTTTGACGCGTCGGTGGTGGGTCCGAACGGGATTACGATCAGCCAGGACGGCAAGTGGATCTTCGTGGGTGGCAATGTCGCCAAGTCAACTGCCAGGATCACGCGGCTGGAGATCCGCGCGGATGGCTCGGCGGGCGCGAAGTCGGAGATCGCGACGATTCCCGAGTGTATCGCCGATGGTATGGACATCGACCGCGAAGGCAACATTTGGCTCACCTGCTATTCGTTCGGGACGGCCTACCGCGTGAGTCCGGACGGGCGGATCCTCGACACCGTGGTCACGGAGCAGAAGGCGCTGACCAACTGCCAATTCGGGCGTGGCGCCGACGCGCACTCGCTCTATCTCACCAGTTCGGACATGGCTCGCGAGACCGGCTATGTCTACAGAATCCGGACCGCGGTTCCGGGATTTCGATGAAGGGGGGTGAGTGTATGAAGCTTCGGATCTTAGCGATCGCGGCAGCACTTGCGGCGCTGCTAAGCGCGCAAACCGAGTCGCGCCTGACAGGGACGGTCACCGATGGGAGCGGATCGGCGGTGGCGGCGGCCGAAGTCACGGCCACGAACATGGCAACGGGCGTGGCCTACCGGAAGGCTTCGAACGATACCGGCACATACGTGTTTCCGGCGCTTCCGCCCGGGCCGTACCGGTTGTCGTGCCAGGCGTCCGGATTCAAGCGGTCCGAACAGGCGGGCATCGTGCTCGACACGGGATTCGTGCGCACGGTGGATGTCCGGCTGGATGTCGGCCAGGTGACGGAGACGGTTGAGGTCCAGGCGAGCACGCCGCTGCTCGACACAGAGAATGCAACGGTCGGCCAGTTGGTCGGGCGCAGCACGCTGCTCAACATGCCGATGGCGAGCCGCCGCACCGGATCGCTGGTCCGGCTGGTGGGCGCGGTGGCGTTCCGTGATGAGGGTGGCGGCGCCGAGCAGCTTCCGTTCTTCACGATGGGCGGAGGGCGCGCCCGCAACCAGAATTGGCAGCTCGACGGAATGAACATCCAGAACAATGCGATCGGCAATGCGCAGATGCTGTTCAATCCGCCGTCGGAGACGGTGGAAGAGTTCAAGGTGGAGTTGAGCAACTACTCGGCGGACCTGGGACGCAGCGGCGGAGGGTTCATCCAGATCACCACGCGCGCGGGCACGAATCAATTCCATGGAGCGGCCTACGAGTTCCTGCGCAACGACAAGTTGGACGCGCGCACCTTCTTCGCCGCGGGCAAGGCGCCGCTGCGCTACAACATTTTCGGCGCGACGTTGGGCGGTCCGATCGCGCGCAACAGGACATTCTTCTTCTTCAACTACGAGGGTGCGCGCTACCGGATTGGACAGACACTGGCGAGCGACGAGGTGCCACACCCGGCAGACCGCGACGGCAACTTCTCCGCGCGGCGCGACGTGACGGTGATGAATCTGGCGTCGCGGCAGCCTTTCCCTGGCAATATCATTCCCGCGAGCCGCCTGGATCCGATCGCGCGCGAGCTGGTGAAGTTCTATCCGCTGCCGAACGTGGCGGGCTCCGATCCCACGCGCGCGCCTCGCGACAACTTCGCCGCCAACGGCGTCGACCTAACCGACATCAACTGGTACACCACGCGCATCGACCACAACCTGAATGACCGCAACCGCCTATTTGGCCGCTTCATCGTCGGCCGCAGTGTGCACGACAACGTGATCGCCTATCCGGAGCGCATTGCCGATCCGCGTGGAGAATTTCAGGATCCGCGCTCTCTGGCGATCGGCGTGAGCTGGCACCGCAGCCTGCGTCCCACGCTGTTCAACGAACTCCGGTTTAGCGTGGTTCGCGCGCCCCAGACGCAGACATCGTTTGGCAATGGGTCCGGCGTCAACGGGAGGCTCAACATCCGCGGGGTGAATCCGGATTTCTTCCCACGAGTGCGCCACGACGGATACGCCGGGCTGGGTGGCAACAACCAACATTTTCGCGTGGTGGAGCGCGACACGGTGGAGTTCGCCGATCACTTGACCTGGGTTCGCGGCGCCCATCACATTCGCATGGGCGCGAACCTGCGCTACTCGCGGTTCTTGAACGAGAGTGACACGGCCTCGGGCGGATTCTTCAATTTCAATGCCCGCTCGACGAACGAGAGTCTGGCCGCGTTCCTGTTGGGCTGGACCTCGAACGCCCAGTTCCTCGACGGCGAGCCGGTGATTGGACGCACCGACTATTGGGCCGCGTTCATCGCCGACGACTGGAAGATCACGTCCAAGCTCACGCTGAATATCGGACTACGGTGGGATCTCGACACACCACTGTGGCGCAAGAACAACCTGCTGAGCCGGATGAACGCGGGACCCACGAATCCCGTGTCAGGCACTCCGGGCATCATGGAGTTCGCGCCGTTTTCCGAAACCGGCAAGTACTCGTCGGACTTCGACAAGAACAACTTCAGTCCGCGCCTTGGATTCGCCTGGCGTCCAGCGGGGGCGCTGGTGCTACGCGGCGGATACGGGCTGTTCTATAACGGTCCGTTCCTCAACGTGGCCGGGATCAGCGTCACCGGATTCAACCAGCAGGCCGACTTTGTGTCGCCCGACGGCGGCTTCACTCCCGCGTTTCAGTTGCGCAACGGGATTCCGCCGCCACCCGCCAATCAGCAGCTCGGACCCGGATTCGGCGCTGTGCCGGCCGGCGCGGCCACGCTGATCTCGCCGGACTTCATCCAGCGGCATCACGTCAACGGTTACCACCACCAGTTCAACCTGTCGGTCCAGCGCCAGATTTTCGGGAATCTGCTGCTTGAGGCCGGATACATGGGGAATCTCGGCCACAAGATCGTCGGCAGCAACATCAACATCAACATGATTCCGCTCGTGAACGGGCGTGGGCCAGCGGCGCAGAACCAGCGGCTGCGGCCGTTCCCGCAGTACAACAACGTGACGCACGTGGGTCCGCCGTGGGGCAACTCGAACTATCACGCGCTGAACCTGCGGGCGGAGAAGCGCTACTCGGCGGGGTTGAGCTTCCTGTCGAACTTCACATGGTCGAAATTCATCGACGACATTGACGCCACCAGCGAACTGGGCCTTGAAGCGCCGTACCAGCACGTCGAGCTGCGGCGGCTGGACCGCTCGCTCGCGGGCAGCCACATGGGCCGGCGCCTGATCGCGAGCGCCGTGTACGACCTTCCGTTCGGCAAGGGACGCAAGTTCCCGGTGTCGAACGCCGTGCTGGCGCACATCGTGGGAGGATGGTCGGCGGCGGTGATCGGAGAGGCGCGGGATGGCCCCGTGTATGGCGTGACGGAGGTGACCAACCGGTCGAACGCGTTCTCCAACAGCCAGCGGCCGAACCTGCTCCGCAATCCCTCGTTGGATACCGGCCGCTCGCGTGGCGAGCGGGTCCTGCAGTACTTCGACACGTCCGCGTTCCAGGATCCCGGGGTTGGAGTGTTCGGCAACTCACCGCGCGCAATCTGCTGCGGTCCAGGGCTGGTTTTGGTGGACCTGTCAGCGCAGAAGTGGTTCCACATTAACGAGCGCTGGCGGATCCAGTTCCGCGCGGACATGGAGAACATGCCGAACCGTCCGAACTTCAACCTTCCGGCGCGGGCGCGGGGCGCGGGTGATTTTGGCCGCATCAGCTCTCTGATCTCAACCGCCCGCAGGATCCAGATGGCCTTGCGGCTGGAGTTCTGATGAACCGTGGCTGGCTGATCGCGCTGTCATTGCCGGTGCTGTTGGCCGCGGACCCTGCCGACAGAGCCGCCGCGTTGGCGGTGTTCAAGCTCGGCGGACGCGTGACGGTCCATGGCGGCTCAGGTGTCCTGCGGTCGGCCGCGGAGCTTCCCTCGGGAGACTTTCGTTTGGAGACGGTGGACTTCGCGGGCACTCTGGTTGAGCCCAAGGACCTGGCGTCATTGAGCGGCTTGCGCCATTTGAAGAAGCTGCTGCTCACGGGTCCGATGTGGAATCCGTCTGCTGGAGACCGGCGCGACGAGAGTGGCATGCTGCGCCATCTGAGTCCGGTCACCTCGCTCGAGAGCATCCAGATCGGGCACACTTTCAACCAGGAGATCCGCGTGTTCGACCGCGGGCTCGACCACCTGGCTTCGCTCGAAAATCTGGTTGAGCTCCGGTTGAAGCTGACCCAGGTCACCGGCAAGACGCTGGCGCCCTTCCGCAAGCTGCGGCGGCTGGACCTCACGCACGCGCCAGTCACCGACGACGGCGTGAAGGTGATCTCGGGGTTGAGCGGCCTGGTGACGCTACTGATCGGAGGAACTCAAATTACCGACGCCGGGATGCGCCAGCTCGCGCAACTGCACGGATTGTCCGAGTTGGAGCTTGATCAGACCGCGATTTCCGATGCGGGGCTGGCTCACCTTGCCGGCAGCCGTGCGCTGCGGAGGCTGAGCCTATCCGGGACCGAGGTCACCGATGCGGGACTCCAGCACTTGGCGGGGCTGGCCGGGCTTGAGGAGCTGAATCTCTACCGGACCCGCGTGACCAACGCCGGACTCACGCACCTGCGCGCGCTTCGAAACCTGCGTGAGGCCGACCTGCGCTATACGAGGGCATCGGCATCCGGCGTGGATGCGCTACGGTCCTCGCTGCCCCAGTGCAAGGTGGCGTGGGCGGAGTCCGAGGGACGCCCGGCGGTGACCCGCGTCGAGCCACCAGTGCGCAAGGACTCCGCCGCCGCGGCTGAGTGGGTCCGGCGGCTGGGCGGGAGGGTGACCGACGACGGCGGCGCGGTGAGCCTTGCTGGAACCGCTGTCCGCGATCAGGATTTGCCGCACCTCGCGGCGTTCCCCAAGCTCCGGCGGCTCGACTTGAGCACGACGGAGACCGGCGACGCGGGTGTTCGCGTGGTGGCCACGTTGGCGGGAATCGAAGAGCTGAATCTCGAGAACTCGCTCGTCTCGGACGATGGTCTACGGCACCTCGCAGGGATGCGGGGGTTGCGAAGCCTGAAGACCGGCTACACGCTCGTCGAAGGACGTGGTCTGATGCACCTGTCATCGTTGACGCGGCTGGCGGAGCTCGACATCAGGGGCATTCCGCTGAGTTCCGGGCACGCCGCGGCTCTCGGCCGGTTGGGATCTCTCGAAGCGCTCGCCGCCGGATACTCCGGATTGAACGATGCCTCGCTTGCGCACGTTGCGGGACTGTCGCGGTTGCGGCGGTTGGATCTCACGGCGACGCTGGTTTCCGACGAAGGCGCGGCGCACCTGAAGCAGCTCATGATGCTCGAAGAGTTGTGGCTGAGCTACACCAACGTGTCCGACGTGGGTCTGGCTCACGTGGCGGGACTCACCGGGCTGGCACGCATCGAGCTGGCAAGAACCGCGGTGACCGACAAGGGACTCAAGGTCCTGTCGCAGATGCGTGGACTCAAGCGGCTGAATCTCGACTACACCAAGACCGGAAACGCTGGACTGCGCGCGCTCCAGCAGCTTGACCAGCTTGCTGAACTATCATTGGACAGCACGGACGTGAGCGATGAATCGGTTGAAGTGTTGCGCCGGCTGCGAGGCCTGAAGGTGCTGAACCTCTATCACACACTCGTCACGCCTCGCGGCTTTGAGCAGCTCAAGCAGGCGTTTGCGGACTGCCGGATCGTCTGGGACCGCGATTCGATTCTTCCAAACCGGAGGCGTGGATGAAGATCGCGTTGTTGCTCTACGGCTCAGTGGCTGCGGCTTCGGAAGCCTGGGTCCGCGACCTCGGCGGATCGCTCGTCAAGGACGAGGCAGGGCAGGTTGTGGAGGTGTCGCTGCGGGCGGCCTGGACCGGCGATGGAGACTTGCGCCGGCTCGCGGCTTTTCCCAAGCTCCGCAAGCTCGACCTGTCGCACACTCATATCAACGATGGAGCGCTCGAACATCTGAAGGCCCTGCCCCATCTCATCTGGCTCGACCTCTCGTTCGCCGAGCACATCACTGACGCTGGACTCGCGCGGCTGCGGCCGCTGCCGCGACTGGAGCGGCTGAGTCTTGAAGGCGCGCGCGTGTCGGACTCCGGCGTTGGATCGATCGCGGCGCTCGTGAACCTGCGCGCGCTCAATCTCAAGTCGACGCTGATCACCGATAGCGCGATCGAGCAGTTGGAGCCTCTCACCCAACTCGAGGAACTGGCGATCGGCGCCAACCGCATCGCGGGATTCGGACTGGTCTACCTGCAGGTCTTGCCGCGGCTGAAGCATCTCGATTTGAGCGGGGTCCAGTTGACCGATGACGGCATCTGGTCGGTGGCGCTGACGGATCTGAATATCGAGGCAGTGGCTGGGTTGGTCCAGCTTGAATCGCTCAATCTGGCTTCGACAGAGCTTACGGGGGTCGCCACGATCCCGGATGGTGGAATCCGGGAAAGCACCGCGATCCAGATTACCGATCTGGGCATCGAGAAGCTGGCCACCCTGCGGAATCTGCGGCGGCTCGATCTCTCGCGCGCGCAGGTGACGGCGCGCGGACTCCGGATCCTGGCCGCGTTGCCCCGGCTCGAATCCTTGGGCCTCGCCCACACCACGACGCTCGATGGCGAGGCGATGGCCGTACTCAAGCAAATGAGCGGACTCCGGAACGTTGATCTGTCCGGCACGGAGCGGGCGCGATGATGCGCCTCCTGTTGCTGGGGGCTGCGTCCCTATGGGCCGCGGCTCCCGTTGATTTCAGCCGGACCGTGTATCCAGTGTTCGAGAAGGCCAACTGCCGCGGCTGTCACACGCACGATGGAGTCGCGTCGGCGACACGCGTTTTGTTCCCGGCAGAGGGCGCCACGCCTGGCCAGATCGAGGCCTTTGGACGGCGCCTGGCCGCGGTGGTCGACCGCGGAGATCCCGCCGCATCATTGCTGTTGCGCAAGCCCACCAACCGGATTGCGCACACCGGCGGCGAGCGGATCCGGCCGGGAAGCGACGAGGAGAAGGCGATCGCGGCCTGGGTGGTGCACCTTGCCAGGATCCAGGCGGATCCATCCGCGCCACGCTCGATGTCCCACGTAGCCCACGGTGTCCGGCGGCTCACGCACGCGCAGTATGACAACACGGTCCGTGATCTGTTGGGAGACCAGACGCGTCCGGCACTCCAGTTTCCGCCGGAGGATTTCATCGGTGGATTCAAGACGCACGCGCAAACGATTCCGCCTCTGTTGGCCGAGTCCTACATGTCGGCCGCGTCACGGCTTGCCCGCAACGCGGTGCGGTTCGGCACCAACGCGATTCCGCGCTGCCAGACCGGCGAGGCGCATTGCGAGGAGCGGTTTGTCCGGGAATTTGGACTGCGGGCGTTCCGCACGCCGTTGAGCGAAGAAGAACAGGCCGCGTACGTGGCGCTGCTGCGGAAGTCCCCGCTGTTGGTCATCGAGGCAATGCTCGGGTCGCCGAGCTTCCTCCTGCGGACGAAGAGCGGACCCGCTGGATTCCGCGCGGCATCGTTCCTTTCCTACACCTTGTGGGACACGATGCCGGACGGGGAGCTGTTCCGCGCCGCCGGTGCTGGTGAGCTGGACACCACCGCGGGCATCGAAAAGCAGGCGCGGCGGATGCTCGCTGATCCGCGGGCGCGCGCGGCGGCCGGCGAATTCACGGCCCAATGGCTCCGGTTCGACCGTCTGGCCGCAAGCGTGAAGGACCGCCGCATTTATCCTGAGTTCTCTGCACCGCTCGCGGACGCAATGGCCGAGGAGACGCGGCGGCTGGTGCAACACCTGGTGTGGGACAACCGCAGCTTCATGGAAATCTTCTCGGCAGATTTCACTTTCGTGAACGCGGAACTAGCGCGTTTGTACCAACTGCCAGCGCCATCAGCGCCATTCGCGCGCGTGGCCTATCCATCGGATTCGGAACGCGCAGGTGTCCTGGGACATGGCTTGTTCCTGGCGCAAACCGGCAAACCCGAGGAGACTTCACCCACCGAGCGCGGCCTGTTCGTGCGGGAACATTTCCTGTGCCAGCAGGTCCCGCCGCCACCTCCCGGAATCAACTCGACCCTGCCGTCGTTCCTGATCGGAGCAAAGCCCATGACGAACCGCGAGCGGCTCACCACTCTGCACCTGGCGAATCCAACTTGCGCCGGATGCCACAATCTCGTGGATCCAATCGGATTCGGGCTCGAGCGCTTCG
>VFZX01000247.1 GCA_016871015.1 Acidobacteriota bacterium
TGATCATCAATACGGTCGAGCACGCGCGGCACAAGTTCGGTGCGCGGCCGCTGGTTGCGGCCATCGGGGGCTTCCACCTGTTTCCGGCCTCCGACGAGAATCTCGATTGGACCGCGGCCAAGCTCAAGGAGTTCGGACTGCGGAACTTCCTGGGGGCGCACTGCACCGGGATCGAGGCCACCTACCGGATCCGGGAAAAGGCTGGGCTGTCCCGCAAGACGTGCGTCGTCGGCGCGGTGGGTGCGCGGTTCACGCTGGGTACGGGGATCTCGCCGGGAAACGTGGCGAGGTAGCCGCCGTCAGGCTTCGCGGAAGACTTTGAGGAGCGCTTCGATGGATGTCCGGCTGGCGTGCGCCTTCCCCTTGGGACTCTTGTAGTGCGTCTCGAGAGTGAAGTTCTCTTTGTAGCCGGCTTTGAGTAACGACCGGATCTGGCCGAGGTTGTCCATCACGCCTTCGCCAACCGCGCACCATTCCCATTTGCCTTGGGCGTTCTGGCGGAAGTCCCGCAGGTGGACGTGCAGGATCCGGGATTTATCGAGCTTTGAGAAGCCTTCGGGGTAGGACTTCTCGCCCGCCGAGCCTGCGTTGTTGGGGTCCCAGGTCAGGCCGAGGTTTGAGTCCTTCACGTTGGCCAGGAGCCTGGCTGCTTCCGCTCCGGTCCACACATAGCTCTGGCCGACATTCTCAACCGCCAGCCGGAACTTGCGGGCGCGGGCGCGGCGGGCAGCCTCGCTCACCAGCTCCCAGATGCGCGAATAATGCGCCGGATTAGGAGTCTCCCCGTCCTTGTAGGTGAAGGCAAACACGCGGATCTTGTCGGTGCCCAGGATCGAGGCGCGCTCCATCGCGGCATCGAGCAGGGACCACTGGTTGTCGAGGACGCCGCGGCCTTCAGGAGTATCCGGCGGCAGCGGAATCTTGAAGAACCCGGTTCCGAGAATCGACAGCCGGATCTGGTGCTTGTCCATGAGCGCGCGGGCCTCGCGAATCCGGTCGAGCGTGAGCGAAGTGTTGTAGGTCCCCCACAGGTGGCGCATCTCGCACCAGGAGAGTCCGAACTCGCGGTGGAACTTGAGCGCCGTGTCGACATCATCGTCAATCTCGTCGGTGGTGATCCCAAGCCGGACCTTGTCCAGAGGAATGGCAGATGCGGAGCAGGCGGCAAGGCCCGCCAGAAGCTCGCGGCGGGAGAGGAAGCTCATCCCCGCGATTGTAGCTGATTCGCGCGGACCATGAGCCGCCGGATTCGCGAGATCACTTCAAGCGGACTGAACGGCTTGCTCACATAGTCGTCGGCGCCGAGATCGAACGCCCGGATGATGTCGTTCTCCTGAGACCTGAGCGAGAGGATCAGCACCGGAGTGGATTGCGTCTTGGCTTGCTGCCGCATCGCCTCGACGACTCCATAGCCGTCGAGCTTGGGCATGTTGAGATCGAGGATGACGCAGCCGTAACTCTGCTGCTTGAGCGCTTCGAGCGCGGACTCTCCGTCCCCGACATGGGTGACAGTGAACCCGGCTCCGGTCAAGCTGCCGCCGAGGAAGCGGGCAATCAACGGGTCATCTTCCGCCATCAGGATCTCCGCGTTGGAGTCATTGCCGCGGGGAATGGGCGCTGAGCGGACCGGCACGGCGGCTTCGGCGGGAGGCAACTGTGCAAAATCGACCATCTCGAGATCTTGGCGCACCCGGTCATCCGCAATTCCTGGATCCAGTCACCGAGCCCGGACCCGGCGCCCGTACGGGAGAGCGCCTCGATCGTCGAGCTGATCTCTTCCATCCTTTTCGCGCCTACCTGGCCGCTCGAGCCACGCATGCTGTGCGCGGCCATCGCGACACTTGGAAGATCGCCGGAGGCGAGGCCCGTTTCCATCTGGTCGAGCAGCCGCCCGGAGGTCTCGATGAACAGATGCACAAGCTCTTCGAGCTGGTTTCCGTCTCCATCGGTTAGCTTCCGGAGCGAGGTCAGCATGTTGCGGTCCAGCGCCAGAAGCTGCATGGTCGCCGGGCGCGACTGATCTTCGGCAAACCGCGACAGGACGGCCTTCATCGCGTCGACCTGGATCGGCTTTGCGATGTAGCCGTCGATCCCGGCGGCTTCGCGCTGCTGCCTGTCCCACTGCATTGTATACGCGGTCAGCGCCAGGATCGGAGTCCAAATCCCTTTGGGGTTCTCGCGGTCCCGGATTTCCATCACAGTATGGTAGCCGCCAATCGCTGGGCTATCGCAATCGAGCAGGATCACCGAATAGGTATTCTGCCCGGCGAGCTGGACCGCTTCCCAGCCGGAGGTCACGGTGTCGACCTCGAAGCCTAGCTTCTCCAGAACGCGTATAGCGACCGCGCCGTTCACGGGGTTGTCTTCGCCGAGAAGCGCCCGCTTGTCGGGATCGATTTCAGGTGGCGGTGTTACCGGCTCGGCAACACTGGACAGGGCAGGCAAAACCTCTTCTGCCGAGGGCTCCCTCTCCTCTGGAATCTCCTTTACGCGAATGCCAGCCGACTTTGGTGCCACGCACCTTACTTCGGCGGTTCTACAGGAGTTCGGTAGTCCCCGGGCGTAGACTACTTCGTTGCCGTCACAACCCGGGAAGGATAGAACGCCTGGCGGACTTCGCGCTGCGCGGTCACACGGAACTTGCAGCTCTGCATCCACTGAGGAACCCGCTCGTCCACCTGCCTACCCCAAAAAGCGGGGGCCACCGATCCGGCCAAGCGATAGATTTTGTTGAACGTGCCAACGTTCTGCCCGATTAGCACGAGCGTGAAGCTGCCGTCCGGCCTGAGGACCCGGTGGAACTCCCGCAACGCAAGCTTGATATCATCCATCGACAGCAACTCGAGCAAGTAGCAGCACACGACGGCGTCGAAAGTGTCGTCACGGAAGGGCAGGTAGCGGGCATCCACGGCATGGCAGTGCGTCATGGCCGCTGGGTAGGACTTGCGGGCGTGCTGGAGGGTCCGCGCAGCCATTTTGGGAGAAAGGTCCAGACCTACGGTCTCCCCGCCCTGATTGGCGTTGACCAGCCGCTGAAACATCTCTCCGGATCCGGTGGCCACCTCGAGCACCCGCATGCCATCGCGGATCCCCGACATCCGCAGCGCCTCCTTGTGGGCCCGTGAGTGGAAGAAAAAAGTCGACAGCGGGTAGACGCCGGACACCACGTCGTAGACGCGCTTGGTTCGCGCCGCAATCGTGTGAGGTAGCTTGTCCCGGTGAATCGAGATGATCTCGTAGTCGAGGTTCTTGGACAGAGGCATGCGTTCTGGAAATCCTTCCGTTTATGAGGCTCGGGCGAGGCCGGACTGAGCGGCGGGAAGCTCGATAAAGGTGCGCGTGCCCTCGCCGGGCTTGCTGTCCACCCACATCTTGTAGTCCCCGCCAAAAAGAACCTTGAGCCTCTCGTTCACGTTACTGATGCCAATCCCTTGTTCGAACAGCTTAGCAAGGTTTGCCTCGGGGATGCCGACGCCGTCATCCTCGACGGTCAACTGGACCCGGTTCCCGTCCCGGCGCGCGGCCACGCGTACGGTTCCGCCTTCGATTTTGGTGGCTAGGCCATGCTTGAGGCTGTTCTCAACGAGCGGTTGCAGGAGCATGCTGGGGATCGGCGCGTCGAGCACGGACAGCTCTACGTCGCGGATGAATTTGAGCTTATCACCAAATCGGACCATCTCGATGGAGAGGTAGTCCTCAATGAAGGCCAGCTCTTCCCTGAGAGGGGCGAAATCGGATGTTTTACGCAGCAGCCGGCGCAGGATGTTCGACAGCTTGTGAATCACCACACGCGCCATTTCCGGATCGGTACGGACCAGTGAAGCAACGGAGTTGAGCGTGTTGAACAGGAAATGCGGATTGATCTGGCTCGTCAGCGCGCGGAGCCGCGCTTCCTGCGTGAGAAGCTGTTGAGCTTCGAGCTTCTTGCCTGTGCGGGCGTGGTTCCAGATTTCGAGAGGCAGCAAGACCGCGAGAAGCGTCGTGAACCAGATGGCGGCCAGCGATTGAACGGTGGGAGCCCCCGAATCTGCATAAATTGTGTACATCCAGGGCTTGCCGATCGTGGCGCTGGCCCAGTACCGGAGCGCTTCCATGGCGGAAACCGCGACAACAAAGAAGAGCTGGAACAAGAGCCGGTCACGGGCGGGCCAGCTCCGGATCAAACGGAAAGGATTGAAGTCGAAGAATGGGGAGGTCCGCCAGATCTCCTCCGGATCGGGAGCGGCGTCGCGCACCAGGCCCCCGACCACACCCGCGGCGGCGAACAACGGCATGGTGAGCAGTTCGCCCGCCCCCATCGTGGGAATCGAAACGGCAACGCCCGTAATCAGGCCAGGGACATAGCCACCCACCAGGCCGGCCAGCAGCGCGGCTTCGAGGCCCAGATCGGCCGCCTTGTACGTCCCGGTCATTACGCGTGCCGCCACGCCCCCTCCGAAGACCAGCGCGATTGCCGCCGCCAGGTACAGCCGCTGGCTCAGCGTCCGTTCCTCGACGAGCAGCAGACGCTTGAACGCGTCGGACCGCACAAGCACGCTCGCCAGCGCGGCGGAAGCCGCCAGCTTGAGGAGCAGGAGTACGAGATAAGCTTCCACCGGATCTTGGCCATTATAATGAAATATCCTTGACTGTTCCCGCCGACACCCTGGTCAAAGTAGCCGAAGCGGATTTTCCAACGGCCTACGGACACTTTCGCATCCATGGGTTCCGGCGGGCTGAGGAAGAGGCGGTCGCCCTGGCCATGGGGAACCTCGCCACGTCCCCGCCCTTGGTCCGGATCCATTCCCAGTGCCTTACGGGTGACGTCTTCCACAGCCTGCGTTGCGACTGCCGCGCGCAGCTTGAGCTGACCCTGGAGATGATCGCCGGAGAAGGCCGTGGCCTGGTGATCTACGAAAACCAGGAAGGCCGCGGAATCGGACTGCTGAACAAGCTGAGAGCCTATGAGCTTCAGGATCACGGCGCCGACACCGTCGAGGCGAACCAGAAGCTGGGTCTCGAGGTGGATCTGCGGGACTACCTGCTCCCCGGCGAGATCATCCGCCACTTCCAGATTCCGGCCGTCAGACTTTTGTCAAACAACCCCGGGAAAATTCAGGCGCTCGAGCGCGCGGGCGTCGTGGTGGCGGAACGTGTGCCCTGCCAGCCGTCGGGAACGGATCTCGCGGCGCGGTACCTGAACACGAAGAAGCAAAAGCTGGGGCACCTGCTGGATCTATGAAGCTGGCGGCCCTTGTCCTGCTGGCAGCAGTGTGCGCCGCGCAGGAGTATCGTGCGTTCTGGGCGGATGCCTTCCACTCCGGCTTCAAGTCACCCGCCGAGGTCGAGAAGCTGGTGGAGGACGCCGCCGCGTCCCACGCCAACGCGATCTTCATTCAAGCACGCAGGCGCGGGGACTCCTACTACCTGAACACGCGCGAAGTTCCGGCGCAGGACACTGCCTACTCGCCGTCCTTTGACGCTTTGCAGTTTCTCATCGACCGGGCTCACGCACGGGGCATCGAAGTCCACGCATGGTTCATCGTCTATCCGCTCTGGCCGTCGACGATTGCACCGCCCACGAATCCGGACCACGTGTGGCATCGCCACGGGCCGCGGGCGCAAGGTAGCGACATGTGGATGGCGGTTAGTTCCACTGGCACGATCAGTTCCGCCTTCGATCCTGGGCACCCGGGGGTCCAGGCGTATCTGGCCGATGTGATCACCGATCCGGTAGACAAGTACGACATCGACGGTGTACACCTGGACTACATCCGCTACAATGAAGACGCTCCCTACGGCTGGAATCCGGTGGCGGTCGACCGGTTCGGGCGGCTGGAGAACCGGACGGCGCGTCCCGTTCAGAACGACCCGGTCTGGTCGGATTTCAGACGCCGGCAGGTCACGCAGCTTGTCCGCGAGATCTACCTCCGGACCGTGGCGAAGAAGCCCAAAGTGAAAGTGAGCGCGGCGCTCATCAGTTGGGGTAATGGTCCATTGACCGACGCCGCCTGGCGGGTTTCGGATCCGTTTGCGACCGTGTTTCAGGATTGGCGCTCGTGGATGGAAGAGGGCATCCTCGACCTCGCCATGCCCATGCACTATTTCCGCGAGACCACCAACGCCGCGTTTCTGGATCGCTGGATCAACTTCGCCAAGGACCGCCAGTTCAACCGGCGCTACCTGCCAGGACTGGCGCCATATCTGAACTCGATCCCGGATTCGCTCAACCAGATCCGCCGCGCGCTCCCCGCGGGCGCCGGTGTTTGCCTCTACAGCTACGCGAGCACCAACACTCTGAACGCAGCCGGGAATCCCATCACGCCGAATGAGAACTTTTACAGCGCCGTGGGTGAGTTGTTCGGCGGACCAGCGGCTGTCCCGGAGCTGCCATGGAAGAAGTCGCCCGCCACGGGACATCTGATGGGACGGCTGAGCGTCGATGGCGGACCGGCATGGCTCGCCGACGGCGCCCGCGTGGTGATTGAGTCTGATACCGGCGCGGAGATTGCACGGTCCACCGTCACGAGCGCCACGGGCTTTTTCGGATTCGTGGACTTGCCTCGGGACCGCTACCGGATCCGGTTGGAACGTGGAGGCCAGCTCCTGTTTCGCGCGGTTCCACAGGAGGTCCGGGCGGGGATCGTGACCGAAGTTCCGGTGCGGATGCAGGCCGCCGATTTCGCGGCGCTGCTTCCCCGCCTAACACGGGCGTTGGAGGCTGCTCCCGGGGACCTCGTGGTGATCGAGGGGCTCAACCTGTCGGCGGGAGTCTTCGCCGCGCAGTCGGTTCCGCTTCCGGCCGCGCTTGGGCTGACGCAGATCGTTGTGAACGGCGTTGCGGCGCCGGTGTTCTCGGTTGAGCCGGACCGTGCCGTCGTGCAGTTCCCCTATGACCGCTCCGGGAACTGGAACGTGATCGCGCGGCATGCGGGCATGGAATCCGGGCCAGTGCAGTTTTCCTATGTCGAGACGCATCCGGTGATCCTGGGAACGAATCGCGCCGGACGCTACCTGGAGATCTATGCGACAGGACTGGGAGCCACCGGGCCGATGGCCGAGGCAGGCCGCGGCGCCGATCCTACAGTGGGGCTGCCGCTGGTGTCGGCTCCGGTGAAAGTGATGGTCAATGGCAGCGAGCTGGATCCTCTGTTCGCGGGACTGTCGCCCTACCACCCCGGCCGTTATCAAGTGAACATCGAATTGCCTGAGGGAACTAGCGCGGGTACGGTCCGGATCCGCGCAGGTGCGGCCATTTCGCCTGAGTTCCGGTTCTGATTATTGGCCGAGGCAGCGGTCGCCAGCCGCCTGTGTGATCATGTACTGCCTGACCATGGGTCCGAATAGCGGGAGCTGGATCCCTTGGGAATTCATGATCGGATTGAAGAAGCGGACCCACTTTGAGAACTCTGCAACGTCGTCCTGCTGCAACGCGCGGCGGACGCACTAGGCGGTCCATGTGGGTAAGAGCTCGATCCGCCCGACGAACACGCGCCGCAATTCCGCGGGAGCCGGCTGGACGGTGACAGGAAGCACCTTGTTCACGAACTTCTCCGGGACAATGTAGAGAAGGCGCATGCCGTCTTCGAACCAGGAATCCCTCCAGGTCTCGATCATTGCGCGCGCTTCCTTGGGATAGAGCCCTTCGCTCACCAGCATCTCTTCGAGCGATTTGCGGGCTTCAGCGGCGCCGTCAGGCCGCACTTCCGGCAGGGTCAATACCGGACCATCGATCTTGCGGACCGCGGCGCGTCCACCGCGGTTCTCAAACAGCAGCCCCGTGGGCACCGTGTTGAGAGCCACTTCCTGATCGGACCGTAGAACGGCTTGAACAGGTGGAGTAAACCCGGCGAGTCCACGGTAGAACAGCAGCTTCTCCCACTGCCCGTTCACCTGAACGGGCGCGGCGTCGGTTTCGCGCGCGGCGTAATAGTGATTCGCGGCCGCCTCGCGGGGAAACTCCGGTGCCGCGGAGGGGTCGATGCGGACACGGTCCCATTCAATCGCACCCTGAGCCTGGTGCAGCGGAATCTCACGCCGCAGTGCGTTGACCTTGGAAGCGCTGGGATACCACTCGGTGATCAATCCCTCGGGGAAGGAGACCTTGACCGAAGCCTCAGCGGGCTCCTTGCTGTAGAAGTAGAGCACTGGCGTCTCCATGCGGATGAGGGCAAAGCCGGCCTTGGGATATCCGCATCCGCCAACGCGCCTGACGAACTCCGGCAGGTCCACGGGACCGAACAACGGACGCCAATGGACCGGGCCCCCATCGGGTGCGGCCACGGAGGTGAACGTGCCCCACTCGTGCACGATCAGCGGACTCTTCCCGTCTTGCACGGTGACTCGGGCAGGTGGAGGCGCGGCCCACAGAGTGGCCACGAAAAGAAGGGCTGCGGACTTCTTTATGAGCATCGGGGACGCCGTATGTCCTCCTGAGGGATAGCATACACCGGCTTCGTGATTCAGCTCTCGCGGACCTCGTAGATCGCCGCCCGCAGGTCGTGAATGATCGAGCCAACACCGGCTTCCGGGTGGCCGCAGCGGAGCAGGCCCGCCCGGATCATCTCCAAGCCGCCTTCAAATTCGGGTTGAACGGTTAGGACACCCATTTCCCGAAGCCTGCGTACGTCCTGGACTCTGGTGCCTCTTGCCACCACCACAAGCTGAGGATTCAGCCGCCGCCCCCATTGGACCGCGGTGTCGACGGTCTTCTGGTTCGGCACGGTGAGCAGCAGCATCCGCGCTTCCTCGACGCGCGCGGCCTGCAGGATCTCGGGGCGCTCGACATCGCCCCACAACCCGGGCAGGCCATTCCCTCTGAGTTCGGTGATCAATCCGTAGTCTGACTCGACTACGAGGCACGGAATCCGGGCTTCCTTGAGAACTCCGGCGACGGCACGGCCTGTTCTGCCGTAGCCCCCTACGATGACATGTCCCGTGAGATTGGCGTCATCCGGCTCCGAGGGTGGCACGGGGCCTCCGGCACCGAACCAGCGTTTCCAGGTTCTGCCCACGGGTAGGGCAGCGGCCGACACGGCTGGAGACAAGGCCATGGTCAGGATCGCGGCGGCGAGCGCGAGGTCGTAAACAGGCTTTGACAACAGTCCCGCGCTGAGGCCCGCGCTGCCAAGAACGAACGAGAATTCACCGATCTGGGAGAGTCCGAAGCCGATGATCCAGGGCGCCATGTTCCGGTAGCCGAAGATCCGGGCCAGAATACCAAGAATCAGCGCTTTTCCAGCCAGGATGGCGGCGACCACGCTGGCAATGAGCCCCGCGTTCGCCAATGCGTAGCGGGGATCAAACAGCATCCCCACCGAGACGAAGAACAGGAGGCCGAAGATATCCCGCAACGGAACGATGTCGCTCAGCGCCTGGTGGCTGAACTCGGACTGGCTGAGGATCAGCCCTGCGACGAACGCTCCCAGCGCAAACGAGAGCCCGGCGGCGGACATCGCGTACCCCGTCCCCACGCCGGCCGCGACAACCGCAACCAGGAACAGTTCCCGCGGACCCCAGTCCAGGACCTTGCGCAACAGGGCCGGCATCACGCGGGTGCCCGCGATGAAGACCGCGGCGATCAGGCCGGCGGCGGCGGCGAGCGCGCCGGATACCCGCCAGACAAGATTGTCCGGCGCCCCGGCCTGCGGGAGCACGATCAGCATCGGGATGACCGCGAGATCCTGCACCAGCAGGATACCGATCATCGCGCGGCTCGCCAAGGTGGAAGTAACGCCCGCGCCCGCCAGAATCTTCAGGACCACCATTGTGCTCGAAACGGAAATCATGGCACCGAACCAGAGCGCGTCCACGGGCCGGAGTCCCAGTCCATGGATGGCCGCCAGCATGGCTCCCCCGGCGGTGAGCACGATCTGCAGAAGCCCGCCGAGTAGCGCGAACCGCCGGACCCGGCCAAGGTCCCGGAAGGAGACTTCCAGACCCACGGAGAACAGCAGAAGGGCGACGCCAATTTCGGCCAGAGTCTCGATGTCGTGGATCTGGCCCACCTTTGGCCCCGCAGTATGGGGTCCCACGGCGATCCCCGCCGCGACATATCCGATCAGCAGCGGGAGCCGCAACAGCCTCGCCGCGATGCCTCCAAGCAATCCCGCAACGACAATCAGAACGAAATCGCTTGCGATACCCAAGAACGATTATCCATCATTCCCGCAGCCAGCCGGTTGGAATCCTTCGAATCCGCAGCCGGTTCAGCCGCCCCACCTTGGGATCGCCCGCGGTGTAGCCGATCAGCAGGGCGCCGTCCGGCGCGAAGTGCATCGCCGTGTAACAATACCAGCCGTCGGGATCGGATTCGATGAGTTTACGGCGGGTCCAGGTGCGTCCGCTATCGGACGAGATCGCGCTCACCAGCGGGGTGCGCTTTCCGGCCGGGAACAGGAACTGCCCGGAGTGGTCATTGTAGAGGGCCACCAGGTCCGGGGTTCCGGGAATTCGCTTGATGCTGGCGGGTGAGACAGGAGAGATCATCTGGGTCGGCTCCGGCGCGGACCAGCTCTTGCCCTGGTCGCGGGACCACATGGCCAACTGCGACCCTTGATCCGTTCGAGCCCACGAGAACAGGGCGCCGCCCGGTGTTTCGACCACTCCGGGCTCTTGGAGTCCGGTGCGGGTGACTCCGTTCACGGCCCACCACGAGTCGGACTCGGTCCAGGCCGCACCGTCGTCGTCGGAGTAGTACCACAACGCCACGGCGCGTCCATCAAACGAGCGCGACGATGATGGATCGGACCCGCGGGAGCGATGGTAGGCGAGGGGCATGATCAGGCGTCCGGACTCGATCTGGACGACGCGGTCATTGTTCAGGACGAAGTATCCCGGCGCGGCTATCGTGGCTTGGGCGGCGCTCCAGGTCCGCCCGTCATCGGTTGAGAACCGCACGTATGGCCGGCAGTCGATCCAACTGTTCTTGATCAGGTAGAACAGCGCGATCTTTCCGCTTTTGAGCTTGAGCAGCGAAACGCTCATCACGTTCGCACCCGCGGTGTTTTCGACGATGGTCGCGGGTTTGGCTGACCAGGTCCGGCCGCCGTCATCGGAGTGAACGCTCGCCAGCCGCGCCGGACTCTCATCATGCGAGCCGCCGTAGAATTGGGTGTAGACGTAGAGGATCCGGCCGCTGTTGAGTGTCACGAACGCGCCCTCGGAATTGCGCGGCGTCTCCTTGGACGGATCGAGATTCCAGACCAGCTCGCCGGCGGTTGCTGGCATCCGGACCTTGGCGAGGAAAATGCTCGTCTTTCCCTCGTGCGTGGAGTAGTAGCTCATCCACAGCATTCCCTGGTGCCATAGGAGTCCGCCATAGCTGCTGTCGCCGGCGCTGGGAAGCGCCGCGGCTGGCGTGAGCGAATCCGCGGTCATGCGGGCCAGGACCGTGGTGCGCGACTTGCGCTGTTCGTCGTAGTGGCGGGTGGCGGCGATCAGCTCTCCGGCCGGCAGTTGAATGAAGTTAGGGCCGCCCACACGGATGCCGGTCTCCTTCCATGACCATTGCGTGTAGGGTGCCTTCGCGGTTCCGATCCAGGCGTTGGTGGATCCCGTGGGTCCGCCCTCGCGCCGGACCAGGGCCATCATGGTGCCGTCACTGAGGAACCGCAGGGTGGTCTCGTTCGGACGTCCGGTGACGTTGAGCGGCGTCACCCGCTCCCAGTTGATGCCGTCGGAGGAGGAGACCAGGGTGAGGGTCCATTCGCCGCCGGTCATCGCGTTGTAGCTTGCACCCCAGGCGCGGCCGTTGTGCCAGGTGACGCGCCAGAGCCACTCGCCTTCGGACAGGACACGGCGGGGTTGGGTCCACTCGGTGCCGTTGGAGGAGAAGGCAACGCGCGGGTGGCGTCCGAGGAGGGTGGTCCCGCCGCGGTAGACGGATCCTCCGGCCACCACCATGAGCTGGCCGCTGGGGGTGATGCTGAGTTTGGGATCGCGAAGGTCGATGCCGGGCTCGGTGAGGAGCGCGGCGGACTTCCAGGTTTCGCCGTCTTCGGAAACGAGGATGCGGATCTGGCCGTCGCCGCCGACATGGTCCTCGGCTTCGCGGAAGGAGCAGTAGAAGCGGTTGTTGAAATGAATCAGGTCGGTGAAGGCGTTGTGGGCGCCGTGGTCCCAGATCTTCTTGACGGAGATCCAGTAGTCTTGGGCGGGGAGGAGGGAGGCGAAGAGGAAAAGGATGGCGGTCCGCATGAGGGCCATCAGACCACGGTTTGCGGATGGAGCGCAAGGTTGGATGCCGGGAGCCGGCTCTATCCAGCGCACTCCCCCCGTTGCGTGTAGAACATTTCTAGGGTATTCTGTTTTAAGCTCCAGCAGGCACCCGCCTGATCCCACCGGTGGCGCTCCGTCGCGTCGGCGCCCTTTGCACAATCGGGATTAGAGCATTTTCACGTATAATAAAAAAGCTCCACGCGAATCCGCCAACTGAGAATGGCTAGGGCCCTAGGAATTGACCTGCGTAGGCGGGTGATT
>VFZX01000248.1 GCA_016871015.1 Acidobacteriota bacterium
CCGAGAAGTGGGCACGCAAGGCGGCGCCAGGTGAGGATCGTCAGACACTCCCCGAATGACGCGGAGCAACACAGGCCCCGCCCCGGGCCCGGGCTGCGCCCGGCCCGGCTGGGCGCGCCTGACTCCAGTCGCCCTTCGGGCTCCTTACGTCACGCGCGCCGGGGAAAAGGCCCCATTTTCTCCGAAAATGGGGCGTTCAGGAAACCAAGAAATCCGGAATATCGAGGTATTGACAATCGCGCGGAGAAGGTGTAAGGTGAAGATCGAGCCGCACCCGCCCTTGATAAGTGTCAAGCAAGAATCCAGGCTAAAGTGTCAAGGATGTGTCCGGTCGCGCACCCGGACCGCCGCAGAATATCGACGCGGTATTGGACCGCCTCAACAAGCTGGAACAGGAGAACGACGCTCTAAGGCGGCAACTCCAGGACCTGCGCGGAGAGGTCGAAAAACTCCGCTCCGAGCGGGTCGAGCTTGTCGAGAGGCGCGTGGACGAACAGGCGCAGACCAAGGTCGAGTCGAGCCAGAAGCTGCCCGTGAAGCTCACAGGAATGCTGCTGGCGAACCTGTACCGCAACGGACGGCAATCCAACGGCGTCGATCATGCCACCAGCGCGGCCCGCATTCCCGGAAGGGCTGCCTCGGGCTTGACGGTGCGCCAGTCGGTCATTGGCCTCGACTACACCGGCTCTCCCACGTTCCTCGGCGGCACCGTGGGCGGCCACCTGACGCTTGATTTCTTCGAAGGAAACGCCGAGATCAATCAGTTCCCGCCGGTGCGCATGCGGACCGCAACGGTGCAGGTGGATTGGAAAACGCGCAGCCTGTTCATCGGGCAGGACAAGCCCCTGTTCTCGCCGCGGGATCCCAACACCTTCAGCTTCTCCGGCGTGGCGCCCCTCACGGCGTCCGGAAATCTCTGGCGCTGGCAGCCCCAGATCCGCCTGGAACAGCGGCCTCAGATCGGCCAATCGCGGATCAGCGGCCAGGTCGGGGTGATCCAGACCTTCGAGGACGCCACCACCGGCGCCAATGTCGCCTTTGAGCGCAAGCGGCCAGGACTCGAGGGCCGGCTCGAGTTCGGATACGATTTTGACGGCGACCGCCGGATCGAGATCGCACCGGGCTTCCACTTTAGCGAGAGCCACATCAACGGATTCCAGATCCCGTCCAAGCTCGCCTCGGTGGACTGGTTCGCAAATCCCTGGTCGAAGCTCGAGTTCACGGGGCTGCTTTGGAGGGGCCAGAATATCCAACACTTTGGCGCACTCCGGCAGGGCGTGACGGTGCTCAGCCCCACGCGGATTATGGCCGTCAGGAGCAAAGGCGGCTGGGCACAGGCGAGCTTCCCCTTTCATCCCAGGCTGACGTTTAACGCGTTTGGGGGGATCCACGACGACCGCAACCGCGACCTGCTGCTCAATAACGTCGCTGTGAACCGGACCGGCGCGCTCAACTTCATGTACCGGATGGCGCCGAACGTGATCGTGACCATCGAGGGAATGCAGATCCGGACCACCTACATCGGATCGGGAAACAGGAAGAACAATCGTTATGATCTATCGGTGGCTTACCTGTTTTAGCCTGCCGCTGGCGATGATCGCCGCAAACGTCTCCGGCCGCGTCGAGCTGGTCAACCAGCGCGGCGTTAAACAAAAGCGGGCCGATGGAGTCGCCGTGTGGCTCGAACCGGTGCAAGGCAGACCCGCGTTGCCTCCGGGCAAGCTCCACGTCATTACCCAGAAGAACAAACGCTTTCTCCCGCACGTGAGCGTCGTGCCGGTGGGAACGACAGTGGACCTTCCCAACTTCGATCCCATTTTTCACAACGCGTTTTCAAACTTCGCGGGACAGCCGTTCGACACCGGACTGTATCCACCGGGCGGGACGTTCAAGGTGCGGTTCCAGCGCGACGGCGTGGTCCGCGTGTTCTGCAATATCCACTCGACCATGAGCGCGGTGATCGTGGTCGTGCCCTCACCCTGGCACACCTCCTCCGGTGCGGCTGGCGAATTCCAGATCGACGGCGTTCCGCCCGGCGAATACACGGTCAAGTTCTGGCATGAGCGAGCCACCGAAGCTACCCTCAGGGGACTCGATCGCCGCGTCACCGCTGGCGACGGTCCGTTGCAGCTTCCCGCGGTGGTGATCAACGAGGCCGGCTTCATTCCTTCGCCCCAAGCCAACAAGTACGGCCGGGCCTACACGCCTCCGCCGGGGACAGGGAACCTTTACGGGAGAGGCAAAAAATAATGTGGCGGCGGCTGTCTCTGCTGTCCAAGATCTGGTTGTCGACCTCCGTCGCGCTGACGGCCCTATTCGGAATCACGGGCGTCCTGCTGCAACGGAAAATACTCGAAACGGCGACCGAGACCTTGCGGCAGGAGGCGGAAGCCAGCTTCCAGTCGTATCAATCGCTGTGGAAGGCCCGGTCGGAGACGCTCGGATCCGTCGCTGCCATCATGAGCAGCATGCCGAACGTGCGGGCCGCGTTCCAAACCGGACACCGCCCGACCATCCGTGACGCGGCAAGCGAACTGTGGGACCGTGCGTCGGATCAACTGAAGGAGACCGCGTTCTTCGTTGTCGCCGATCCGGCTGGCACGACGCTCGCGGCGCTCGACGCTCACTCGCCCGTGAACCTGCCGTCCTCGTGGGCGATGATGAGGTCCGTGCGCGAGCAGTTTCCGGCCCAGGCATCCGGTTTCGCGGTGATCAACAACCAATTGTTCCAGTTGGTGCTGACTCCGGTCTACGTGGACGGAGTGGTCGGCCGCCAATTGATGTCGGTTCTCATTACCGGATACGTGGTGAACCATTTGGTCGCACAACGGCTGAAGGACTCAACCGGCGGGAGCGAATTCCTGTTCCTTACCGGCGACCGCGTATTCGCATCGACGCTCAATGAGCGCGCCACTTCGACGCTCGTCAACAGTCTGGCCGGAATCAAGACTGGCGGACTGGTGAGCGATGGCGTCAGCGAGTACGCGTCCCTTGTCCAGGAACTGGTGGACCTGGAAGGGCATCCCGCGGGCGCGTTGTTTGTATTCCGCTCCTTCGACAGCGCCCGGAAGCGCCTCGCGGAATTGCAGCGCTACCTGATCGTGATCTGGATCGGCGCGCTCGGCGCGGGACTGCTGGTGAGCTACCTGCTGGCCCGCCGCATTGTCCAGCCCGTGCGGATGCTGGACCAGGCCGCCGGACAGGTGGCGCGCCAGAATTACACGCTGCGCATTCCTGACGCCGGAGAGGACGAACTCGGCCGGCTGGCAGCGACGTTCAACAGCATGTGCGAGTCCCTGCAGGGGGCTCAGCAGGAGTTGATCCGGCAGGAGCGGATCTCGACCATCGGCCGCATGGCAAGCTCGATCGTGCACGACCTGCGCAATCCGCTCGCCGCCATCTACGGTGGTGCCGAGATGATGGTGGACACCGATTTGTCGCCCGCACAGGTGAAGCGCGTGGCTGCCAACATCTACAAGTCGAGCCGGAGAATCCAGGAGATGCTCCAGGATCTGCTTCAGGTGACACGTGGCAAATCCGGCATCCGCGAAGTCTGCCAGCTCTACGACGTGGTAGCCGCGGCGGTGGAGGCCAATCATGACGTGGCAGCGGGTCACGGCGTCAAGATCGAAACGTCGATTCCGGATGGCATCGAGCTGTCGCTCGAGCGGGCGCGCGTCGAGCGGGTGTTCCTGAACCTCATCGGCAACGCCATCGAGATGATGGAGGGGGGCGGCGAGATCCGGATCGCGGCCCGCGAGCAAGAGGGCTCGGTGGAGATCGACGTGAGCGACACCGGGCCAGGAATCGCACCCGAGATTCGCGACCGGCTGTTCCAGCCGTTTGCGAGCTTCGGCAAGCGCAACGGGCTGGGACTGGGCTTGGCACTCTCCCGGCAGAGTATTCTCGACCATGGCGGTGACATGTGGGTAACGGGCTCGGGGCCGGGTGCGAATTTCCGGATCCGGCTGCCGCGCGCGGCCAGCACGCCAGCGATGGCCGCGCAATGATCTTACGTGACGCGGGGAAGGCCGGCGCAAAGCCGCCCCAGGGTGCGGACGGCCGCGTCATACGTGTCTGACCAGTTGTAACCGCAGTTCATCCGGATGTAGTCCGGATATTGGTTCCCCGGCGAGAAGGCGTCGCCAGGCAGCACGCTGATCCCCTGGGCGCGAGCCGCCTCATAGAGCGCCAACGCGCTCGCCCGTCCCGGAAGCTGGACCCACAGTACAAACCCGCCAGCGGGCCGTGTCATCCGCGTGCCAGCCGGAAAATAACGCGCAATCGCCTCGCGGAAAATTGCCATGTTCCGTTCAAACGCCGATCGAAGCTTGCGTACGTGCCGCTCGTAACCTCCCGAGGCCAACAGATCCGCGAGCGCTATTTGCTGGAGCGACGGAGCACCGATCGTCGAGGTGAATTGCAGCCGCTCCACCGTTTTCCGGAACCGCCCCGGTTCGAGCCATCCCATCCGGTAGCCGCCTCCAAGCGACTTCGACACCGACCCGCAGTAGAGCACCAGGCCCTCGCGGTCAAACTGCTTGGCCGTGGTGCGGCCTCCGGTCCCGAACACGAAATCGCCGTAGACGTCGTCCTCAATCACTGGAACCTGGTAGCGTGCGGCAAGCGCGGCAAGCTCACGCTTCCGGTCAGTCTCCAATACGAAGCCCAGCGGGTTGTGGACATTGGTCATCGCGAAGCAGGCCTTGACGCCGTGCTTACGGATGGCATCCTCGAGCACGTTGAGATCGATCCCCTGGCGCGGGTGAGTGGGGATCTCGATCATCCGCATCCCGAGAGAGTCGATCGCCTCCATGGCGCCGTAGTAGATGGGACTCTCGACGGCGATCACGTCTCCCGCCTTGGCCACCGCGCGCAGACTCAAGTGGACCGCTTCCATCGCGCCGTTGGTGATCACCAGGTTGTTGTGCGTGAAGTTGCAGCCGAACTCGGGCGACCGCCGCGCGATCTGCCTCCGCAGCGGTTCGTATCCGGGCGGCAATTGGTATTCGGCGGCGAGCAGCGGCGAGATCCTGGCGGCGCGACCGAGGATCGCGGACATTTTCTTTGCGGGCAGGAAGCTTGGGTCCGGGAACGCACATCCGAATGAGACATTGATGGGGCCGCGGGCAGTCTCGATCAGCTCCATCAGCAGCTTGGCCTAGCCCAGGTCGGCGGGCGTCTCCGCGGGACGGGCGGCGGGATCCGGCTCCGGCACCGCGGCCGCCTCCTTGCGGCGGACGTAGAACCCGGACCGTGTGCGCGCCTCAATCCAGCCGCCGCTCTCGAGCCACAGATAGGCCTGCAGCGCGGTCGAGATGCTGACTCCCCGCTGCTCGCTCAAGTAGCGGATGGAGGGCAGCTTTTCACCGGCGCGGAGCACACCATCGCGGATCTGGCTTTCGATCTGCGACGCTACCCGGACGTACAGAGGTCCGGAGGCCTTGTGGGTGTGCATACCCGAGGATAGCGGACTTGCGCGGTTCGGTACAGATTCAGATGGGGCCGCCGCGTCCCGGTACAGATCCGTACTGGCGTTCGATACGTTGGCGGATCCGGCTGCGCAACTGCGGGTCCAGCGGGGTCTGATCGAGCCGCTGGTCCAGGACGTCGTGGCTGGTCATTCCGTGGCGGACCAGAGCGGCGGTGAACTCGATGTCCTTGCCGCGGCCAGCGGCGTGCTTGGAGACGGCCAGATCGTGGACTTCAAGACACCAGCCACGTGTCCCAAGGGTGTTTTCGTTGGAGACCAGCACCAGGCGGTCCCGCCATCCACCGGGCAGGACCGCGGTTTCCGGACCCACGCCATGAGCGTAATATCCGAACGAAGCCTCGAACGGCGATCCCTCACCAATAGCGCCATCGATCAGGTCCCACCGTTCTGGATGGTGCAGCGGAAAAACGTCCGCTTCCCTGGAAACACGCAACTCTCCCGGTGCTTCCGGGAACTGCCCGAGAATCGCCTGGCTGCCAATCACAACAATGTCGTGATCATTCGAGATCGCCGCCGAGGCCCGGATTATGTGTTCCAGCTCGAAACGCGTCATTGAACCGCCATCGCTCCTTGGGACCGATCACTCCCGCGAACGGACTGCACTGGCGCAGTGCCGCCATCCGCTCGCTATCCTCCACGATCATTCGCGCGATTTCATCCCTCGGCAACGCGAGAATCCGGCGCCATTCGTCCAAATACGGAGAGGATCTCCCGGCCCCCGGTGTCCACCGGTCCAGATTGGCAAGCGCGATCCCCACCGGCTCCGGTCCCGCCTTCAGCTTTTCCGCGATCAACCGGTGCCGGGCCAGACTCCGCAGGTCGATCCAGCGGTGCGAGGGCATACTTCGATCGTAGCCGGTCCAGGAAATGTGCGCTAATAAGGAAATCGTGACCGCCGCCACACCCGCTCCCGCTCCTTATCGCGCATGGACCGTCGTGGGACTCCTGTGGATCGCCTACCTGATCAACTACGTCGACCGGCAAGTGGTCTTTTCGATTTTCCCGGCCCTCACGCGCGACCTCGGTTTCACCACACCACAGCTCGGGATGATCGGCACGATCTTCATCTGGGTCTACTCGCTCTGCAATCCCTTCGTCGGCCGCCTCGCGGATACCTTCTCGCGTACCAAGCTGATCGTGGTGAGCATCATCCTCTGGAGCCTCGCGACACTTGCCACCGGACTTGCGGGATCGGTCACGATGTTCCTTGCCTGGCGCGCGGTGATGGGGGTCACCGAGGCCTTGTACGTCCCGCCGGCGCTCGGCACGATCGGAACACTCCACCCCGGACCAACGCGGTCGCGCGCGCTCGCCCTGCATGGATCGGCACAGTTCGCCGGGATCGTGGCGGGGAGCTGGTTCGGCGGCTGGATGGCGGATGGTCCCGGATGGCGCTGGGCGTTCTACGCACTCGCCGCGGCTGGACTCTGTTACGCCCCGGTCCTGCATTTCGCGCTGAAGCCTGTGTCCGGACAGGTGCAATCAGCGGCGCAGAGCCAGCCGGTCTCGCCCACCGTGCTCGCGCGCAACGGATGCTATTGGGCGCTGTCGTTCGCCTTCTTCTCGTTGTGCATCATGCTGTGGATGATCTACGCCTGGATGCCCTCGCACCTGTACGAAAAGATGGGACTCTCGATGAAGGATGCCGGACTCACCGCCACCTTCTGGGTCCAGACTGGATCCGTGTCAGGGATCCTGCTCGGTGGCGCGCTTGGCGATTGGGGGTCGCGCCGCTGGCCCTGGGCGCGCTTTGGACTCATCTGTCTGGGACTCACCTGCTGCGCCCCGTTTGCCTATCTGTCGCTCGCCACGGAATCGCTTGCGATGTTCAAAGTGCTCGCTTTCTCCTTCGGACTGACCGCGGGCTGGATGATGGGCAACACGTTTGCCGCCTCCTACGATGTCACGCCGCCGTCGTGCTACGGCATCGGCGCGGGGACACTCAACATGACCGGCGGGATCTCGGGCGGAGCCGCCATCTTCGCCGCGGGCCAGCTCAAGGATTCGCTCGGAATCCACACGCTGATGTTCTGGGGCGCCGCCCTGGCCGTGGCGAGCGCCGTGGTGCTCGCCGTGACGGTGAGCTTCCGTTTCCAGACCGACCGTGCTAGTATGGAGACTGCCTCCCGGTACGCGTGACGCGTTGAAAAGGGAACCCGGTGAGAGTCCGGGACTGCCCAGCAGCGGTAAGCGGGAACGAAAGCCCATCAAGGCACTGAATCCTCGGATTCGGGAAGCCGGGTGAGTAGGTTGCAAGACGCCCGCAAGTCCGAAGACCTGCCGGAAGGTTTGATCGCTGACCTTCTTGGGCGAGGTTCAAGTCATGAACAGACTGGCTGCTGGCATTCTTGCCGCACTCTCACTTTCCGCCGCATCGATTCGCGGCCGGGTTTTGGATCCATCAAAAGCGCCGGTGCAGGGCGCTGTCGTGCGCTTGAGCGCGCTCGATGGATCGGCGCAACGCACGGCGGTGACCGCCGCTGATGGTGTCTACGAGTTTCGCGAAACGGCGCCGGGCACCTTTCTCGTGTCGGTGCCGGGGGCGGAGACCGCGCGTATCGAGAGTGGCGCGGCGCATGACCTGCTGCTGCGGCTGGACCGTGTCGAGTCGCGCGTCGTCATCACCGCGTCCGCCACGGCTCAGGACATCGGCGAAACCGCGAAGGCGTTCGACGTGGTGGATGGCGCCGAAATGTCGCGCCGCGCCGAGTTCGCCGTGAGCGAGGCGCTGCGGCTGGTCCCTGGCGTCCGCATCGCGCAACTCGGCGGACCTGGGAGCCTTGCCCGGATCCAAACGCGCGGATTGCGGACCTTCGATACGTCCGTGCTCATTGACGGATTCCGGTTCCGCGATGCCGCCGCTCCGCAGGGCGATTCGATGGGATTCTTCGCCGACCTGTTGACCGTCAATACGGACCGCGTCGAGGTGCTGCGCGGATCCGGGTCGTCGCTGTACGGCACCCATGCCATTGGCGGCGTGGTCAACGTCGTCACGGACAGCGGAGGCGGACCTCTGCGTGCCGATATCACCAACGAGGGCGGCGGACTGGGCCTCTACCGCGGCGCCCTGAAACTCGCCGGTGGAGCCTGGCGCGACCGGCTCCACTACAGCGGCGGACTGGCGCATCTGAACGTAACTCGCGGAGTCGACGGCAACGATCCGGCCCGCAACTCTTCGGCGCATGGATTCCTGCGCGCCCAGGCCGGCCCGCGGACTTCCCTTAGCGGACGCTTCTTTGCGAACGACAGCTTCACCGGCCTCAATAGTTCTCCTTTCGCCGCGCCCCTAAGCGCTTTGGGTACGGGACTCCCGGTGGCAGCCACCGCCAACGTCACGTTCACGCCGAATCCCGATGATCCGGACAACCACCGCGCGGCGCGGTTCTATTCGGGCCTGGCGGCAGTGAACCATCAGCTTGCGGCCGGGGCTTCGGTCCGCGCGCAGTATCAGGGACTGTACACCACGCGCGATTCACGGAATGGCCCGGTGGGAGGCGGATTTCAGCCGCGCTTCCGCTCGCTCGACGAGTTCGACAGCCGGATTGACACGGCGGCGCTGCGCTCCGATGTCACACGCTGGAGGCGGCACGTGTTGACCTCCGGATATGAGTTCGAGCGGGAACGCTTCGACAACCACTCGGCAAACGCGGATCCGAATCCTGCGACGCGCGTGTTCGCGCGGACTGGTGTCGCGCAGTCCTCGCACGCCGTGTTCGCGCAGGACCAGATCCGGCTGGTTGGCGACCGGCTGCAGGCGACGCTGGGCGCACGCTGGCAATCGTTCCGGTTGAGCGCGCCCTCGTTCGCGGGCGGAGCGCCGCGGTATCAGGGTGCCGTGTTCACCGCTCCTCCGGACGCCTTCACCGGCGACGCGGCTCTGGCCTGGCTCGCGCCTTCGAAGGGAACCAAGCTGCGGGCGCATGTGGGCAACTCCTACCGCGCGCCGGCGTTGTTTGAGCGCTTCGGCACGGGATTCTTCGCTGGTACGTTCACGCCGTTCGGGGATCCGCGCATCGCCCCCGAGCGCGCGGTAGCTATCGACTCGGGGTTCGATCAGTATCTGGCGGATTCGCGCGTGAAGGTGTCGGGCACCTGGTTCTACACGCGCCTGCGGCAGGTGATCGGATTCGATTTCAGCGGATTGGTCAACCGCAACACGGATCCGTTCGGGCGGTCGAGCGGATACCGGAACACGGGCGGGGGGCTGGCCCGGGGTATGGAGTGGAGCGTGGAGGCTACGCCGGTCCGGCGGCTGCGGATGAAGAGCGCCTACACCTACACGAAGGCTCAGGAGCGGACTTCGGTGCTGCTCGGCGGGTCGACGCGTTCGATCCGGATATCGGACCACATGTTCACCGCGTTTGCCACCTACCGCGTGGTGCGCGGACTTGACGTCACGATGGACCTTTTCGCCGCGTCCAACTACTGGTTCCAGTTCTTCGCGGGCGGCAACCGGCCGTTCCAGTTCGCGGGTCCGAAGAAGGCGGATCTGGTGGTGAGCTACACCCGCGCGTTGAGCGACCGGTGGAACGCGGAGTTCTATACGAGGATCGAGAACTTCACGGGGCGGACCTATTTCGAGGATGGATTCCGGACTCCGGGCGCATGGGCGGTGGGCGGTCTGAAGATCACGCGATAGCCCCTTGCCCGGTATCCTATCGCAGTAGGATATTTTTATGCCGCGCGGAAATCCATCCCCAGAGCTGGCGATCACGGTCGATCCTGAGGTCGACGCGAAAGTCCTCAAAGCCGCGGCGCGCGAGACACGGATCCGCCGGGCCGGGTTGGCGGCGGTGGCTCAGTGGGAAAGGGAGAATGGCCGTTTCACTCCGAAAGAGAGAGAGGACGCAAGGCGTCGCGTGCAAACGCAACTCCGGGCTGCGCGGACCGTCCGGCGTCCGCAATGACTTCGTATACGATGCTGGTGTTCTCATCGCGGCCGATAGAAATGACCGGCGGGTGTGGGCCGACCACGAGGCCCGTTTGCATCTTGACGCCGAAATTGTGACGAGCGACACAGATGACATCGAGCAACTTGTGCGAGCCTCCGGGCGCGCAGTCGCTGTCGTGGCAGTGTAGGATGTTATCCTGGCGTTGAATGACGAAGGTTCAGATTCACTACGAGCTGACGCGCTCGCTGGATGACACCCTGATGGAACGGATCGCCGCGGCTCCAGGGCTGTTCGGACTCACACGGGTCCAACTGGCTCCCTCACTCGACAAGCTGCTGGTGGAGTATGACGCCTCGCGCCTGACGCCCGCCCAGGTGGATGCCGCGCTGCATCGTGCCGGACTGCCCGCCCGGCGGGCCTCCGCGTGACGGTTGAGGATCTGCTCAACGCCGCCCGGCAGGGAGATCTCCAGTCGCTCGCGCGGATCCTGGACGCACAGCCGGAGTTGCTCAACGCCCGCAACGAGCTGGGCCAGAGCGCGGTGCTGCTCGCCAAGTACCACCGCCAGCAGGCTGCCGTCGATTCTCTTTTGTCGCGCAACCCGGAGCTGACACTTCACGAGGCGTGTGCGGTCGGCAGCATCGAGCAGGCTCAGCGGACGGTCCGCGAACGCGGCCGGCTCATCGACGCACACTCGAAGGACGGGTTCACGCCTCTCGGGCTCGCCTGCTTCTTCGGGCACGCGGCGCTCGCGGAATGGCTGGTGAACCAGGGCGCGAACGTCAATCTCGCGGCCAGCAACGCCATGAAAGTAGCGCCGGTCCACGCCGCGGCTGCGGCGCGGCAGACTGGAATCGTGGCGATGTTATTGGCCAGCGGCGCCGATGTGAACGCACGGCAGCAGGCAGGATTCACGGCACTCCATGCGGCGGCGCAGAATGGGGACACGGAATTGGTGAAGCTGCTGCTGGCCCACGGCGCGGATCCGGAGGCGCGGTCGGACAACAATCAGAGTCCGCTTGACTTGGCGATGCTCAAGGGGCATGGCGAGGCAGCGGCGTTGCTCGATCCGGCGGGCTAAGCCTTCCAGCTTCCACGGTCAAACGTCTCCGCATTGGCCAGCAGCGCCTCTGTACCGGTTCCCGCCACTGCGTGTAGTTGATCCGTAGCAGCGCGGACCGGCCAGGCAACTGGAGATGGTGCAGGAGCGGCGCGGTGGCCACACGCCAGATCGATCGCTGGTTCTCCCTTCTACTGATGACGCCGAACACGACCGTTGACCACCTCCTCGGCACGGGTGAGTGTCGCTTCATCGGAGTGGGCGGTCCTCAACAATCAGGATGCGCGCCGGGTCCATGATTTCTAACCGGCCAGGAAACTTCAAACATGACCTCGCCGGGCCGATAAGCCTCGCGGGGGAACGATGAAGAGAATCCTTCTTGCCGACGGCGAGGAGAACCTCCGTGTTCTGGTCCACACAACGATCGAGGAACCGGGCTACCAGATTCTAGAAGCGAGTGACGGACTCGAGGCTCTCGCGGCCGCACAGGCACATCAGCCCGATCTGGTGATCCTGGATTGGATGATGCCCGCGATGACCGGGCCGGAAGTGGCGGAAAAGCTCCGCGAGAATGAGGCGACCAGCCACATCCCGATCATCCTGCTCACCGCCAAGGGCCAGCAGGAGGACATGGCTCAGGGCGAGCGGCTGGGAGTCGCCGCCTACCTGGTCAAACCGTTCAGTCCGCTGCAACTGCTGGAGGCGGTGAACCGGCTGCTATGACCTCCCCGCCAGCCGATATCCGCCTGGATGCCGCCAACGCGCAACTGCGGACCTTTGCCCGCGACATGTAGCTGCTAGTGGACCAGGAGCGGCGCAAGGAAGGAAGCACGTTCTCTTTCACCGTGCCCCTCGCTTAAGGTAGAATCTAGAGCATTTTCACGTATAATAAAGAAGCTCCACGCGAATCCGCCAACTGAGAATGGCTAGGGCCCTAGGAATTGACCTGCGTAGGCGGGTGATTGCGGCGCGTCAAGATGGG
>VFZX01000249.1 GCA_016871015.1 Acidobacteriota bacterium
TGTTCAAGGAAAAACCGACCAACATGACGAACTGCATGGCTTGCCACGCGGCTCACAAAGCGAGTAATGGGTGTGATTTCTGCCATGCGTCTCAATAGTGCTTTGTTGATAACTGCGGTTCAATTGGCCGCGGCGGACAAGATCAAGGTCCTGCTGGTGGACGGCCAGAACAACCACCGGTGGATGGAGACCAGTCCGGTGATCAAGAAGCAGCTTGAGGACACAGGCCTGTTCGAGGTTGACGTGTCCACGTCGCCCGCCAAGGGCGCCGATATGGCGGCGTTCCGGCCCGGCTTCAAGTCCTACCGGGTGGTGGTCTCAAACTACAATGGCGACCCGTGGTCCGCGGAAGCCAAGTCGGACTTCGAGCAGTTCGTGCGCAACGGCGGCGGATTCGTGAGCGTCCACGCGGCAGACAACTCGTTCCCGGAGTGGCCGGCTTATAACGAGATGATCGCGCTCGGAGGCTGGGGCAACCGGACCGAGAAGGATGGTCCGTACGCCAAGTTCCGCGATGGGAAGCTGGTGCTCGATCACAAGCCTGGCAAGGGTGGCCATCATGGCCGGCGCCACGCCTACGCGGTTACCGTCCGCGATTCGAAGCACCCGATTACGCGCGGGCTGCCGGAAACGTGGATGCACCATGTCGATGAGCTGTATGATTCCCTGCGCGGTCCGGCGAAGGGGATCCACCTGCTGGCTACAGCCTTCTCCGCGCCGGACACGGGCGGGACTGGCGAGCATGAACCGATGCTGTTCACGACCCGGTTCGGCAAGGGGCGTGTGTTCCACACGACGCTCGGCCATGATGTCGAGGCGATGAAGTGTGCCGGCCATATCGTGACGCTGCAGCGTGGGACGGAGTGGGCGGCGACAGGGAAGGTGACCCAGAAGGTGCCTGCCGATTTTCCGGGGGCGGAGAAGGCGAGCCTGCGGTAGGGGCTTCGGCGACAGGGCCGCGGTCCGCGTGTTGCCGATGACCAGCGGCTGCGTGGAGCTTTGGCCCGGTCCTCTCCTGCCAAGAGGATAGGGGATCACTTCCGCTGGAGCATGGGCACTCCGGCCTCGTTCGGTTTCCTCGCCAGCGGACTCCCGGCGAACTTGGCGATCGTCAATTCGGCCCGGTAGAGCACCTTGCAGCCGTTCTCCAGGTGCCCGCCAAACGCGCCCTTCGTCGTCGACAACGTCATGTGAAAGTGCGGTTCTCCCGCGGCGATCATCCCGTTAATGTTCAGGATCTCCATCGCGCCCTTCCGCGTAGTGAACTTCTGCCGCGGCTTTTCCTCGAGTGTGGTCACGCCGTGGAAGGTGCACTCCTGCAGCGACCCCACTGCCGTGAGCAGCGCGCCATCCTCGATCGAGTACTTCTTGATCGCCGCCATGATCGACTCCAGCAGCAGATCGCCCCGGTCCAGCCGGATCCGGTAGATCTCCTCGATCCGGGCGCCGCCGAAAACATCTCCGGCTTGGAGATTCACGCACAAGAGAACGAAAATCGGAAATTTGCTCATCCGAGCAATTTTACATTCGGCGGACCATCAACGTGCGGTCGGTGCCGGTGCGAAGTCCCGGAAAAACCCGGTCGGGGATCGGCCACCAACTCGGCCGCGCCTTCCACGCGGATGCTTCGAGTACCCGCTGACTGCGCCGAACAGGCGAGCGGCTGCTGAGCGTACCCAGAACAGGCGCTGAACGCCAGGTAAACAAGGCTCGCGAAAGCCGTGCATTCTTCTCATGCTAGCGCCGCTTCCGCGGCCCTGCTCGTTTGACGCCCCCTGGTGGCGCGTGATATTCTAATCCTTTAATTGCCCCGCACCAGCCCTTCAGGCTCTACTCGCGAAGGCCCCCCTTAAAGAATGGAAACAGTCATTGCGTCGCTCGGCGACCTCATTGTCCGTGCGCTTCCGACGTTTTTCCTGATTCTGATCCTTCATTTTTACATGAAGGCCACGTTCTTTGGTCCGCTCGAAGCGGCTCTGAAAGACCGGCAAGCGGCCACCTCTGGCACAAAGAAAGCCGCGGAGGAAAGCCTGGCCCGGGCCGAAGCGAAAGCCGCTGAATACGAGGCCAAACTGCGTGACGCGCGCGGCGTGATTTACAAGGAGCAGGAAGCGATCCGCGCCCAGCTTCGTGACCAGCAGAATGAAGCAGTCGCGGCGGTGAAGTCCAAGTGCGATGGGATGCTCAAGGATGCCCGCGCAACTGTCCAGTCCGAGCTGGAAGCGGCCAAGGCGGGACTAGCGTCCCAGAGCAACGCGCTGGCAGCGCAGATCGCCCAAACGATCCTCTCCGGGAGATCCAATTGAAGCGCCTGTTTCTAGCCTTGATGCTCACCGTTCCGGTGATGGCCCAGGGCCATGGCGAACAGCAAGGCGCGGGTGGAGATCACGGCGGCGGACACGAATCGATCGCGATGTGGAAGTGGGCCAACTTCGCAATTCTGGCCGCCATCCTCGGGTGGGCAATCTCGAAGAATGCAGGTCCCTTCTTCGCTTCGCGCAACGCGGAAATCCGCAAGTCGATTGACGAGGCGCGCAAGGTCCGCGACGCGGCGGAAGCCCGCGCCCGCGATATCGAGCAGCGGATCGGCAACCTGAGCGCCGAAGTGGGCGCGCTCCGCGACTCATCCAAGCGCGAGATGGAGGCCGAAGCGGCCCGCCTCAGGGATGACGGCGCGCGCATGATGGCCAAGATCGAAGAGAATACGCGCCGCGAAATCGAGTCGATGACCAAGCAGGCCGAACACGAGTTGAAGGACCATGCTGCCCGGCTCGCGCTCGAGCTGGCCGAGCAAAAGATCAAGGCGGGCCTGACCCCCGGCACGCAGGACGCCCTGGTGAACAACTTCATTTCCAACCTCCGCCGGACCTCGAACAACTAACGCCATGTCCCTAGCTGTTGCCAACCGATACGCGAGAGTCCTGGCCGATGTCGTGCTGGCTCCGTCAAGCGGCTTGGAAGCGCCTGCCGCTCTCGGCCAACTGCACCAGTTCAACGCCCTGGTGAAGGAATCGCCCGAGCTGAAGAACGTGCTGCTGTCGCCCGCGGTTTCCGCTGGCCGCAAGCGGTCCGTTGCGGGCAAGCTTGCCGAACAGTTGGGACTGCACCGGTTGATGAAAAACTTTCTCTACGTCGCGATCGACCACCGCCGCGTGGCGCAGCTCGAACTGATCGCGCTCGCGTTTGAGACGGTGATCGACGAACGGCTGGGCCGGGTGCGTGCGCAAGTTTCCTCGGCTGTGGAACTCGACGCGGTGAAGCGCGCCGAGATCGAAGCCGAGCTCGCGCGCCGGACCGGCAAGCAGGTGCGTTGCGAATTTTCCGTGGATCCATCCCTGCTGGGCGGCGTGAGCGCCCGCATCGGATCCACCATCTATGACGGCTCGGTGCGGGGCCAGTTGGCCGCTCTTCGCGGCAGGCTCTCCTCGTGAGGATTACGACAAGGTTATAAACGATGGCACAGGTTACTGCTGACGAAGTAGCACGCGTACTGCGGCAGGAGATCGAGAACTACGAAGCGGCGGTGAACGTCGCCGAGGTGGGCTCGGTGATCTCGGTTGGCGACGGTATCGCGCGCATCCATGGCCTGGAACACGTCATGGCCGGGGAATTGATCGAACTGCCCCACGGAGTGTCGGGCATCGCCCTGAACCTCGAAGAGGACCAGGTGGGCGCGGTGTTGATGGGCGACTTCAGCAAAGTCCGCGAGGGTGACGAAGTCCGGCGCACCGGCCGCATCATGTCGGTGCCGGTGGGCAAGGCGCTGGTGGGCCGCGTGGTGAACGCGCTCGGGCAGCCCATCGACGGCAAGGGTCCGATCGCCACGAGCGAATTCAACCCGATCGAGCGTCTGGCGCCCGGTGTGGTGCACCGGCAGAGCGTCAAGGAGCCGATGCAGACCGGAATCAAGGCCATCGACTCGATGATCCCGATCGGGCGCGGACAGCGCGAGCTCATCATCGGCGACCGCCAGACGGGCAAGACCGCCATCGCGCTCGACACGATCATCAATCAGAAGGGCGGCGACATGATCTGCATTTATGTCGCCATCGGCCAAAAGCGGTCCACGGTCGCCCAGGTGGTAAAAACGCTCGAGGACTACGGCGCCATGGACTACACCATCGTGGTCGCCGCCACTGCGTCTGACCCCGCACCCATGCAGTACCTGGCGCCGTTCTCCGGCTGCGCGATCGGGGAGTACTTCCGCGACCGCTCCGGGCACGTTCTTTGCGTCTACGACGATCTCTCCAAGCACGCCGCGGCCTATCGCGAGATTTCGCTGCTGCTGCGCCGTCCACCGGGACGCGAGGCCTTCCCGGGCGACGTTTTCTACCTTCACAGCCGCCTGCTGGAGCGCGCAGCCAAGCTCAGCCCAGCCAAGGGCGGAGGGTCTCTCACCGCACTGCCTTTCATCGAAACACAGGCAGGTGACGTTTCCGCATACATTCCCACCAACGTCATTTCGATCACCGACGGCCAGATCTTCCTGGAAGCGGACTTGTTCAACTCCAATGTCCGTCCCGCCGTCAACGTCGGTATCTCGGTGAGCCGCGTGGGCGGCAACGCGCAGATCAAGGCGATGCGCCAGGTAGCTGGCTCGCTTCGCCTGGAGTTGGCACAGTATCGCGCGCTTGCCGCCTTCGCACAATTCGGTTCCGATCTCGACAAAGCCTCGCAGCAGCAGTTGACCCGCGGCTCGCGCCTGACTGAGCTGCTGAAGCAGGCGCAATACGCGCCGGTGCCGGTGGAAAAGCAAGTGCTCGCAATCTTTGCGGGCGTCAACGGATTCTGCGATGACCTGCCGCTTCCCCAGGTTCGTCCCTTTGAGGCCGGCCTGCAGCGCTTCATTGAAAACGCGCATCCGGGGATTCTCGCTGAAATCCGCGAGAAGAAGGCCATCAGCGACGACCTCAAGGGCAAAATGCTGTCGGCGATCAAGGACTTCAAGGGCAGGTTCGCCGCGGAAAACAAGTAGCCCATGCCTTCGCTCATCGACTTCCGCCGGCGCATCCGCTCGGTCAAGAACACGCAGCAGATCACCAAGGCCATGAAGATGGTCGCCGCGGCCCGGCTGCGGAAGGCGCAGGAGCGTGTGGTGGCGGCCCGGCCGTACGCGAAGATGCTCGACAACGTGCTCTCAAACGTTGCAGCCGCGGTGTCGGGCAGTGATGCGGCGGCGGAGAATCCGCTGCTCGCGCGGCGTGCCGAGAAGCGCATCCACCTGATCCTGGTCACCTCCGACCGCGGACTGGCGGGAGCTTTCAATACCAACCTGATCAAGGCGGCGGCGGAGTTCCTCAGGCGCAAGCAGGGCGCGCGGCTCACCATCGAAGCCGTCGGCCGCAAGGGGCGCGATTTCTTCCGGCGCAATGAAGGACTGGTGACCGGCGAACTGGTCGGGGTTTCCGAGAAGCCAACCGTCGCCAACGCCCAGGCGATCGCCGCCAAGGTGATCGAGCGTTACTCGAGTGGAGAGTTCGACGCGGTGTACCTGATCTACAACGAGTTCAAGAGCGTGCTGCAGCAGCGGCTGTCGGAGAGCCAGTTGCTCCCCGTGGCGCTGCCCGAATCGCGCGCCGTGCACGACTACATCTACGAGGAGCCGCCGGCGTCACTGCTTGAGTCGCTGCTTCCCAAGTACGTCGAAACCAGTATTTACCGGGCGATGCTCGAATCCGCCGCGTCGGAGTTCGCCGCCCGCATGACCGCCATGGACGCGGCCACGTCAAACGCCACCGATGTGATCGAGCGGCTGACGCTGCACATGAACCGCGTGCGCCAGGCGGCCATTACCAAGGAAATCATTGAAGTGGTGAGCGGCGCGTCGGCGCTCGAGTAGGGAGTCATTCAAAGCATGAGCACAGTGACTGGAAAAGTGATTCAGGTGGCGGGTCCGGCGGTGGACGTACAGTTCCCCGAAGGCTACCTGCCGGTGATCCGGACCGCGGTCCGCATCACGAGCGACGGGTTCAACACCCCCGAGCCGATCAACATTATCTGCGAGGTGGCCCAGCACATCGGCGAAAGCCGCTGCCGGACCATCGCGCTGCAGCCCACCGAGGGACTGGTGCGCGGGATGCGCGCTGAGAGCCTGGGCGAGCCCGTCTCGGTGCCCGTGGGTCCGCAGACGCTTGGCCGCGTGCTGAACGTGATTGGCGAGCCCGTGGATGAGCTGGGTCCGGTGTCGACCTCCAAGCGGTTCCCGATTCACCGCCATGCTCCGAGCTTTGAAGAGCAGTCGACCGAACTCCAGATGTTTGAGACCGGCATCAAGGTCATCGACCTGCTCGAGCCGTATCTCAAGGGTGGCAAGATCGGGCTCTTCGGCGGTGCGGGCGTCGGCAAGACGGTCGTCATCATGGAGCTGATCAACAATCTGGCCATGCACCACGGCGGCGTGTCGGTGTTCGCGGGCGTCGGCGAGCGGACGCGCGAGGGCAACGACCTCTGGCACGAGTTCCAGGAATCCAAGGTCATCGATCCGCATGACTACACCAAGTCCAAGGCGGCCCTGATCTACGGACAGATGACCGAGCCGCCCGGAGCCCGGCTCCGCGTCGGTCTCACGGGTCTCACCGTCGCTGAGTACTTCCGCGACGAGGAGAACCAGGACGTGCTGCTGTTTATCGATAACGTGTTCCGGTTCACTCAGGCCGGATCCGAAGTGTCGGCGCTGCTCGGCCGCATGCCTTCCGCCGTCGGATACCAGCCCAACCTCGCCTCCGAAATGGGCGAGATGCAGGAGCGGATCACCTCGACCAAGAAGGGATCGATCACCTCCGTGCAGGCCATCTACGTGCCCGCCGACGACTACACCGATCCCGCTCCGGCGACCACCTTCGCCCACCTCGACGCGACCACCAATCTGTCGCGCGACATCGCCGCGTTGGGCATCTATCCGGCGGTGGATCCGCTGGCATCAACCTCGCGCATCCTCGATCCGCGCATCATTGGCGACGACCACTACACCACCGCGCAGCGCGTTAAGCAGACGCTCCAGAAGTATAAGGACCTGCAGGACATTATCGCCATCCTCGGCATCGACGAGCTCTCGGAAGAGGACAAGCTGACTGTCTCCCGCGCGCGTAAGATCCAGCAGTTCCTCTCGCAGCCGTTCCACGTCGCCGAGCAGTTCACCGGATTCAAGGGCAAGTATGTCAAGCTCGCCGAGACGATCAAAGGCTTTAAGGAAATCTGCGACGGCAAGCACGACGGCATCCCGCAGCAGGCCTTCTACATGAAGGGCGGCATTGAGGAAGTCCTCGAGCACGCCGAAAAGATGAAGCAGGGCTAAGCCGCCATGGCCGCGCACTTCAAACTGGAGATCGCGACTCCCGAGCGCGAGCTGGTCCACGAGAACGTGACGGCGGCGCAGGTTCCCGGCGAACAGGGCTACATGGGGATCCTGCCGGGCCACGCGCCACTGTTGTCGGAGCTGGGGATTGGTCCGCTGACGTATACGCTGATGAACGGCAACAAGCACACCGTGGGCGTGTATGGCGGGTTCCTCGAAGTGTACCCCGGCGGGGCGCGAGTCCTGGCCAGCGAGGCCGACCATCCCAACGAGATTGATGCGGCGCGGGCAGAGGCGGCGTTGAAGCGGGCCAACGAGCGGTTGTTGAATCCCAGGCCGGGCGTCGACATCGCGCGGGCTTTGAATGCGGCACGGCGGGCCAAGGCCCGGTTGAAGCTGTCGGGTTACGGCGGTATCGCGCCGCCTGGGGAGTAAGCTGGCGGGGCTCCAGTTACTTTCGCACCAGAACTTCCCGCAATGAATCCCGCGTCAGATAGAACTTGATCGACGCAAAGCGGTCAAACAGCTTCTCAATCCCCCGATTCGTAAACAACTGCGCCGGACGCCGCACCCCCCGCGAGTGCAGCTCGAGCGAGTCCGGACCCGTGATCCGGAACGAGTAGCTCTGCACCTGCTCGGCCCGCGGATCGGCGTGGAACAGCGCCAGCATGTGGCCGCGCGAGCGGAGCAGCGACAGCAGCCGCGCCGTCACCGCGTCCAGCAGCGGACGCGCGGTGTAGTGCAGCGTGTCCCACACCAGGATCGCGTCAAACTGGCCAGGCTCGAACTGCATGGTCTGGCTGAGGAACTCGTGCGCGAGCTCGGGGTGCCGCTGCGTGGTGGCCGGATCCCCGGACCCGAAGATTTGATCGATGCCCGCCACCAGATCCTCGTGAAACAGCCGGTGGCCGAGCGAGGCGATGTAGTCACGGTTGGCCTGGTTGAACTCGCCCAGGTCGAGGATCTCCAGGCCCTGGCAATCGCGCATGGCGGCGAAGAAATGCTCCAGTGCCAGACTGCGTCTCAGATAGTCGACCCGTCCTTGTGCTTCGGCGGGCGCCACGGATTACCGCTTGTCGCCGCCCACCGCGGCCGCCTGGACCACGGGCTGAGCCGGCGGCGGGGCGGGCGCGGCTGGACGCGGCGCCGGAATCGCCTTCGGCTCGTTGCGCTGTATGTCGATGCTGCCCTTGAAATAGGCTCCGTCCTCGATCACCAGGCGCACCGTCCGGATGTCGCCCACAAGCTTTGCGTCCTTGCGGATTTCGATCTTGTCGCCCACCTCGACGTTACCGTGGATGGTGCCCACCACGACGATTTCGCGCGCCTTGATCCCGGCCACCACCTTGCCATTCGGACCCACGGTCAGGCGCGACTCGGGCATGTCCACCGTGCCTTCCACCTCGCCGTCAATGTAGAGGTCCTCGCGGCTGTAGAGCTGTCCCTTGATCACCACCGACTTGCCGACCGAAGCCGCCCGCGCCGCTTCCGGTTCCGCCAGCCGGGGAGGCGGCAGGGTGTTCATCGGGATTCCTTCACGGGCAAGAGCCACGGCTGTGGGCGGAGCCAGTGTCGGCCGCGGCATCGGCTCATCGTCTTTTTTCCTGTTCCACATCTGGGGCGGATCTCCTCGTTTGGGAATCTGCTTGCAGTGTATCACGATAGCGGGACCGGGCTGAAATCCGATTGACATTTGCCGCACGATCGGACATCCTTAATTTCAAGGCGAACAAAAAGCGAAAATGATCACCGGACATGCTCCTGTTACCGTCCGCAACCTCCCCTTCCTGGGTTTCCGAAAGGAGACCGCTACTGAATTTCTGCCCACGGGTCTGGACCCGGTGGATCAGCTCCTGGGCGGCTGCCCGCGCGGGCAGATCACCGAGATCACCGGTCCTGAGTCGTCGGGCCGCACCAGCCTGCTGCATGCCGTGCTGGCTTCGGCTGGCGCGCGCGGGGAGTACTGCGCGGTGGTGGATACTACCGATTCCTTTGATCCGGTGACGGCGGCCGATTCGGGCGTCTCGCTTGAGACGCTCGTGTGGGTGCGGTGCCGCGGCAACCTGGAGCACGCGGTGAAGTCGGCGGACCTGCTGCTGCACGCCGGCGGATTCGGAGTGGTGGCGCTCGACCTGTGCGATGCGCCCGAGGCCGCGGTCCGCCGGATCCCCATTTCCTGGTGGCATCGCTTCCGGCTGGCCGTGGAGCAGTCCGGCGTGGTGTTCGTGGTGCTGGCGGCTGGCCCTCAGGCCAAGTCGTGCGCGGCCCAGGCGGCGGATCTTCGCGCGGGCGAGGCGAGGTTCACGGGCCGCTATCCTCACTATCTGCTCGCGGGCGCGCGTTATACGGTGGAATCGCGCAGGCCGGTGCGGCCGGGCCAGGCCGGTTTCCACGTGGAAGCCAGCCGTGTCTCGTGAGGTGGTATGTACGCCTGCATCTATCTGCCCGGCGCCGGACCGGCGGCCTGCGAGCGGCTGGCCCTGCTCGCCCAGGATTTTTCGCCGCAAGTGGAGGTCGCCGCCGCGGACACGGTGGTGTTCGACATCGCGCCTCTCGGCCGCTTGATGGGCGCGCCGCTGAAGATCGGCAGTGAGATCGCGCGCCAGGCGCATCACCGGAAGCTCGACGGACGCATCGGGATCGCCGCCACGCCTGACACCGCCATCCTCGCCGCGCGGAACCTGCTTGGAGTGACGGTGGTGCCGCCCGGCGCCGAGCGCGACATCCTCGGCGGACTCCAGTTGACCGCCCTCCCAGTGGACCGCGAAACCATCGGGATCCTGAACCGCTGGGGCATCCGCACGCTCGGCCAGTTCTGCGAGCTGCCGGAAACGGGCGTGATGGAGCGGCTCGGCGCGCGGGGTCTGGATCTGCTGCGGCTGGCCCGCGGCGGACGGGTGCGTCCGGTGAAGCCGGACCGCCAGGTGGCCAGTTACGAGGACCGGGTGGAGATCGAGCATCCGGTGTCGCTGCTGGAGCCGCTGATGCAGTTGCTGTCGCGCCAGGTGGCGGAGTTGTGCGGGCGGCTGTCGCGGCAGTCGATGGCTGCCACCGAGCTGCGGCTGAAGCTGGATCTGGTGAGCAAGCAGGCGCACGAGCGGATCCTGCGCCTGCCCTTTGCCACGCGCGATGCGCGGTCGTTGATCCGTTTGTTGCAACTGGATCTGGAGGCGCATCCGCCGCGGTCGCCGGTGTTGGCGATGACGCTTGAGTTTGTGCCGGTGGAGCCGCGGGTGGTCCAGCATGATCTATATATCCCGCCGCAGCCGGAGCCGGAGAATCTGGAGCTGACGCTTGAAAAGATCCGCGGCATGGTGGGTGCGGATCACGCGGGGAGTCCACGGTTACTGGATACGCACCGGCGGGACGCATGGAAGATGCTACCCCGTCCGCCGGGGCAGTCGCTGGTGGCGGGCAGGGAGCCGAGGGGCGGGATTCAACTGGCGTTCCGGTATTGGCGTCCACCGGTGCCGGCGCGGGTGGAAGTGGAGGACGGGCTGCCGCGGCGGGTAAGTTCGCGGGTGGTGCGGGGTCCGGTGGAGCAGGCCGCGGGTCCGTGGCGGGGGTCGGGGGATTGGTGGAATTCGCTGGTGTGGGACCGGGAGGAGTGGGATGTCCGGATTCTGGGCGGGGCGTTGTACCGGGTGGTGCGGATCGTTCCGGTGCGGGAGTGGGTTTTGGAGGGGGCTTATGATTGACGTGCAGAAACCTTGGAGTAGATTCCTCGGATTCAGACGCCGGGCGATGCCGATGTCCCCGTCGAACAGTCGGTGAGCGGGACGGATCACTGCATCGCCGGCGCATTCGCTCCGCCCGGCGTGGGCCGCGACAGCGCAGTAAAGGCGCCGCCACGATCCGCCGCCCGGCCGAAAGCAACGTCGGCCCGCTGCGGACCGAACGCCACGTGATCGATCAGCGTCCGGCCGTCGCTCGCGTAGATCGAGATCGACTCGCCATCGGCGCTCAGCGCGAAGCTCGCATGCCGTGGACCCTGCGCCGGCTCGTTGTCCGCCATGAAGATCAGATATCCGCCCGCCGGGATCGTCACACCCGGACCCACACGCCACTTGGTGGGATTCTCTGGATTGTCGGTGATGTACATTCCCGACATCTCGACGGGCCGCGATCCGGGGTTGTAGACTTCGAACCAGTCCTCGAAGGCGCCCGGTTCATCCGGATCCTCGAACGTCCGCTCGTTATCGGCCATCAGCTCGTTGATGAGCAGCTCGCCAGTTCCCGAAGCGAGCCGCGCAGGCACAACCAGGCGGTTCTCGGCAGCAGGCGTCGGCTGTGCGGTCACGGTCCAGCGCTTGCCGTACAGTCCGGCGCGCGCCTGTGATTCCCCGGCTGGCAGGGACTCGACCGTCACCGAATCGAGCGCGGTGGTGGCGCTCACAGCGCTGGCGAACAGGTAGAGATTCCCGCCTGCGGCAGGCATCCGGAAACTCGCGTGCGCCGGACCCTCGTTGGTCTCGCCGTCGAGCCAAACGATCAAACTCGCGCCATCGGCGAGCGTCACTGCGGGCAGGTTCCATTTGGCGGGACGATCCAGCTCATCGGTCAGGGTAAACCCGTTCAACGTCACCGGTCCGGGACCCAGGTTGTGGATCTCGGCCCAAGGATCGGTGTCACCAGCTTCGTCGCGCGTATCGCCCGCGTTATTGGCGGTGACTTCGTTGATCCGGATATCGGCCGCCTGGCCCAGTCCATTGAGGTGGTTCCGCAGGAAGTCGAACCTCGCGCGAGTGAATTGGTTGATGCCGGGGATGTTGGCCACCGTGGCGTTCATCGCCGTTTCAAACTGCGCCGTTGTATAGGCCTTGTTCGGATCCTCAACCACATGCGGCCGGATCATGGCGGCGAGTTCGGTGGCGCGGGTGGCGATCAACTCCGGCGTGAAGCTTTCGCGCAGGACCTTGGCCAGCGCACGCAGGTACAGCCGCCGGTATTCCGCGACCGCCCAGGTCTTCTCCAGCCAGGGCCGCGCGTTGTTAGCCCAAGTTCGTCACTGGACCATCGATTTCAGCGATTTTCGAGGTTTCAGTCAAGACAAGCGCCGTGTTTTCAGTACGCGTGTCCGGAGAACACGATGTAGTGTAGACCTACCCTCT
>VFZX01000250.1 GCA_016871015.1 Acidobacteriota bacterium
ACGAGATTGCGGAAATCTCGCAGGTGCCCGCGGGAACGGTTAAATCCCGGATCCTGCGTGGACGGGAAGCGTTGCGCCATCTGCTCACCAGCAATTCGGGCGCCGCATCAGTCTTCGCTTTGGGAGTTGTCAAATGAGTAGCCGTCACCAACACAATGAATCCAGTTTGCTGGGCGCGCTGCCCCGGCTTCCGGTACCCGAGGAATTGACGACGCGGCTGCGGATCGCAGGGTCGCGGGAGGCGTTGCGCCACCGGAAGTTTGGGAGCGCGGGTGCGTTCGGAGCGTATTTGAAGGACGAGGTAGCCGTGCGGTTCGATCACTGGTTCCGCCCGGTATTCGCTCCCGCCGCCGGTGGACTGCTGTCGGCGATGCTGCTGTTCACGATGATCGCACCGGCGCTGACTGTGAACCGTCTGCCAGGATCCGATGTTCCGAGCGCGTTGACCACCCAGGCCTCGCTCGAATCCTCATTTTCGATGACCTTCAGCCCGGTCGACATCATCGTCGTCGATGTTTTTATCGATGAAACGGGCAAGGTGGTTGACTATTCGCTCCCGGAGGGCCAGAATTGGGCTAAGAACCCGAAATTGATCCGGAGCCTTGAGACCACCCTGATGTACACCAAGTTCACGCCGGCCACCTACTTCGGGCAACCATCCGCAGCGCGTGCACGCATTACGCTGCAGCGGAACCAAGTAGAGGTGCGCGGCTAGCGATTGGGGCAAAAGCTCGGACAGCATTTCCTGAGAAAACCGGCGGTCCTCAAGCGGATCGCAGAGGCGGCGTGTCCGGTGCGGGTTCCCCTGGTGATCGAGATCGGCGCCGGGGATGGAGCGCTGACCGAGGAATTGGCCGAACGGGCTGACCGGGTGGTCGCGATCGAGCTTGATCCGGAAATGATCGGCCGGCTTGCGGTCCGTTTCGCCGGGGACCCGAGAGTCCGCGTGGCACCGGGGGATGTCCTGGCCACCGACCTGACGCAGTGGGGTCCGGCGGTCGTGGCCGGGAATTTGCCCTACTACATCACTTCCCCGGTGATTGAGCGGGTGCTGGCGATGGGCAAGCTTCTGGATCACGCGGTTTTCCTCATCCAGAAGGAAGTGGCGGACCGGATTACCGCCAAGCCGGGCACCCGGGACTATGGGTTCCTCACGGTGGCAACGCAGTTGTCGGCAGAGGCAAAAATGCTGTTCAAGGTGCCTCCTGGGGCATTTTCTCCGCCGCCGAAGGTGGATTCGGCGGTTATCCGGCTAAATCCGCGCCGGCCAGCGGATGGGGGACCAGCGCCGGATCCGACGCCGCTGCTGGCCTTCGTAGGACTGTGTTTCCGGCACAAGCGCAAGACGCTCAAGAACAACCTTTCGGCGTTCTTTCCTGCCCCCATGCTTGACGCGCTGCCGGAGGCCAACCTGCGCGCGGAGCAGTTGACGATCGCCCAGTTTCGGTCGATCTACTTAGGACTCGCTGGCAGTTAAATCCTAGTCCGTATCCCATTCAGCGGGATCCTGCCGATGGCATGAGCATGCAGGAATTCCATATCGCGCCGGCCAACCTCGCCGCGACAGTCGCTCAGCGGGAGAAGAAAGCCTTCCACTATGTGGTGCTGGTGGGCGCCGGAGCTTCGCTGGTCATCAGCGGCTGGTCACTCGCCTTGGGCTACTACCAGATGATGCTCCTGATGCCCGCGTTCGCCGCGGCACTTGCCATTCTGTACCGCCGCAACACACGGGTGGAGCGGCAGAAGGTCGAGAAGCTTCACTACGTGGTTACCGACGATTCAATCACGGCCGCGGGCGATGGGCATCCCCTGACTCTGTTCCGGGGAGAGGTGACCTCAGTCGAGCGCAACCGGCGCGGCGCAATCATCCTGCGGACCGGCAAGTTGATGCGGTTCATGTACATCCGCCCAGACGTCGAGAACTTCGCCACGCTGATCCAGATGGTCAGCGAGTGGACCCCAGTGGTGGAGCGGGAAACCAAATGGATCGAGCTTTGGCCGAGGATCAGCATTGTTATCGCGCTGATGATGGCTCCCCTGGCCGCCTCGGTCTGCTTGTCGGAATCCCGCTGGGTGGTGATCCCGGGCGGACTGCTCTTGATCGCGATCGTCATCTTGGCCCTGGTCACCGTCTACCATCAGAAAGGCACGATCCTGCACAAGTCAGTGGCGTGGGTCTGCCTGCTGTCCTGCGTCGGGCTGCTGAACAAGATCGTCGGAATGTAGGAGCCTCGCCGGGCCGCTCACTCGATCCGCTTGGCTTCGGCATGGAGGCCTCCCTGATGTAGAGTGAGCTTATCTGCCCGGCCATCGGCACCCTGGCTGAATGTGATGCTGGCCTCGACGATCCGGTAGAAAAACTCCGTTTCCGTTTCGGCGAAGATCTCGGCCTTGCCCTGCCCTGTCGCTTGAGCGAAAAGCCGGCCCTCCTCGCGCGTCACCGTCAGCACGAAGCCCGGTCCGAGCTGATACTTGCCCGTGTAGCCTTCCAGGATCTTCGCGTCCACGGTGATCGACTTGCGCTCCGGAGCCTGCGGCGGCGCCTCGATCCGCTTTGCCTTCATCACGCCGCCGCCCTGCCTCAGCGTCAGGCCGTTTGCGCGCCCGGTTTCATCTACGCTGAACTCGAGCTCAGCGTCCACCACCTTGGGGAAGAATACCGTCTCGCTCATCGCGAAGACTTCAACTTTCGGCTGCCCGGTGGCCTGCATGATGAACTTATCGCCCTCGCGGGTGACTACCAGGACGAAGTTCGGCGCGAACTGGTAGTGGCCCAGATAGGCGTCGAAGCGTTTGGGATCGAAAGAGATCTCCTTCCGCTCCTGCTTGGGGGGCGTGAGGGGAAAGGTGGAATCGAGCAAATGCAGACCGATACTCTCAACGTCCCCCGCTTGGGTGTTCGCGAGCACGACAACGCCGGTACGCTTGGCCGGGTTCACCCCGGCGAAGGTCAGGAATCCCCCCGTGCCGCCTCCGTGCATGGCGATCTCAGCGGAATCCTTCTTGAGGATCATCCAGCCGAGGCCGATCTCGGTGTTCGGCGCGGCCGGACGCCGGATGGAACGCATGGAGGCGAGCGCGGGCGCGGCGGCGGTCTTGGTGAGTCCGGCATGCGCGGCCACGAAGTTCAGCATGTCGTTGGCGGACGAGCGCAGGGCACCGGCGCCCGCGAGCGTGGGCAGGTCCCAGTTGGGAACCGGTTCGAGCTTTGCGTCGTGGCCCTGGGCCATCCGCGCCTTCAGTTCCGGCGTCAGAGTGATCGCTGTGCTCTTCATCCCGAGCGGGTCGAGCACCCGGGTGCGGACCAGTGATTCGTAGTCCGTGCCCGCCTGCAACGCGAGTACGTGGCCGAGGAGGCCGACGGCCAGGTTCGAATACTCGAATTCCTTGTCCGGTTCGCGGCGCAGCTTGTGTCCGGACAGAAACTCGTAGAGCTGCGGGACGGTGTAGGCGGCGTACGGATTCGACAGGTCCGAGGTCGTGAGGTTGCCCGGCAGACGCGGCAGTCCGGAGCGATGGGAGGTGAGGTCGTGCAACGTGATCGCGCGGCCCATTTCGGGCATTTTCACGGATTCGGGGAGGAACTTCGAGACCGGATCGTCCAGCTTGACCACGCCGCGCGCCACCGCGCCGGCGAGAATCTGCGCCGTAAACACCTTGGTGATCGAGCCGATCTCAAACAGCGTGTCACCATCAACGGCCCGCGAACCGCCCTTGGCGGTGAGTCCATATGCGATCACCCGGCGTCCGGACTCGTCCACGACGCCCACCACGATTCCCACTACCTGCTTCTTCCCGTCGACGCGTTCGGCGAGGGCCTTGCGAATCTCCTCGTCGGTCATCGCCACGGCGGGCAGAACCGCGGCCAGCAACAGTACGGCAAACAGTTTACGAATCATTCTGTGTCTCCTTTGACAATAGCTCCAACCGGTCAATCTCGCGCTGGAGGCGCTTGGCGGCCCGCTAGTTGAGCCAGCCGACGCCAATGAACACCGCGGCGCACGCGCCTCCAACAATCAACGCGGGCCGCAGTGAACCACTCCGCTGTGCGAATCCGATGTTCAGCACCACCATGCCCGGAACCAGGGGCAGCGGATACCACGACCAGATCCCTTGCAGCAGGTCCCGCTGCCGTTCGAGTTCCGCGCGGTGAAAATCGATCCCCAGCTTGAGCGCCAGATCCGCGGGGACGCCGGCGATGACGGCGGCCAAACGGACCTGCTCGACTGGCTGGCGCCGCCACAACTCCTGGAGATCGTCGGGCGGAAAATCACTTGCCATGAGGTCCTCCTTTCTGGTGAAACCGGGCGGCGAGAATCGCCTTGATGCGATGGATCTTGGTCGCCACGTTGCCCGCGGAGAGTCCTGTGACCTCGCCGATCGAGGACGCGTCGAGGCCTTCAAGATAACCGAGGATCACTTGCCGGTCCACCGGCTCCAGACGCTGGATCAGCTCGATGCTGTCTCTGCGTCACCGCGCCGGCGGCTGGATCGTGTCGAGGCTCGCCAGCGGTGTCCGCTCGCGCCGTCCCCGGATGACGTGCGTCGCGGCCACGTTGTGAGCCACGCGGTACACCCAGGTCCGCAGCAAGCAGCGTCCGTCAGGCGTGCGAGCGCATCGCCGAATTCGCCGCAAGCCTGGCGGTAGAGTTCGTCCTGCTCGGGCATATCGGCGGTTTCAATAGAGGTAGTCGCGCGCGGGAGGAGATTCTTACAGCCGCCTGCGCGGAATTCTATTATGGAGTACGGTATGGCTCACGCACTCGCCCTCACACTTCTCCTGCTCGCAAGCACCGCCGCGGCGCAAATCGATGGCCGCACGAAGGCTCAACTGCTACGGCGGGGTTACACCTCAACCGCAACGCAGACCACCGAAACGGACCGCGAATACCTGGTCTTCCTACCCCAAGGCTACGAGTCCGAGAAGGGCAAGCTGTGGCCCGTGATCCTGTTCCTGCACGGCGGAGGCGAGCGCGGCAACGGCAAGAGCGACCTCGAAAAGACGCTCGTCCACGGGCCGGTCATGGAGGCATGGACCAAAGGCCGCGACCTGCCGTTCATCATGATTGGTCCGCAGCTCTACTCGATGCAGCGCGATCCGAACGCAGCGCGGCGGACCGGTACCAGAGCCCCGCAGCCTATCTCACGCGCGGCCACCGGCCAGGCTGCGCCCTGGGCGCATGAGGGTCCGCCGCTCGGATGGTGGACTGTCGAGAGGGATTTGACCGCGATGGTCGACGCCACATTGAAAGAGTTCCGCGGAGATCCCGATCGCGTCTACATCACCGGATTGAGCTACGGCGGATTCGGCACGTGGCACATGGCCGGAGCGCATGCGGAGAGGTGGGCCGCGGCGGCTCCAATTTGCGGCGCGGCGGACCCGAAGGCGGTCCCGTTGATCGCGCAGGCGAAGCTGCCCATTTGGATCGTGCAGGGCGGCAAGGATCCGGTGGTGCGCGCCGAGTGGGTGGCGCAATCGGCGATCGATCTCGAGAAGGCGGGCCATCCCGCGGTCCGGTTCACGGTGCACGAAGACATGGCGCACAACGTTTGGACCCGCGTTTACGAAGGCTGGGATCTGTACAACTGGATGCTCCAGCACCGGCGCGGGGCCGCGGCATCGAAGTCCAACTGAGGCGCGGTCAGGCTGGGTTAGAAGACGATCTTTGCGGCCACTTGCACGATCCGTGGCTCGCCCGCTCCGGTGATGCGTCCGAACAGCGGGCTGGTGAACGTCGCGTTGGGCCCTCCGAGCCGGGTGTGGTTGAAGAAGTTGAAGAACTCGCCGCGCAACTGGAGCCGCACCCGTTCCAGCGGCACGAACTCTTTGAACAGCGAGTAGTCGGCGTTCCAGAATCCGGGGACCCGAAGACGGTTCCGCCCGATCTCCCCGATCGTGCCGATGGCGTTCTGGCGGAACGCGCGCGGATTGAACCAGGCATCGATCTGCTGCTGGCGGGAACGGCCGCCAGCCAGCGCGACCGGCTCGCCGGTGAGATCCGCGCGATTCCCGCCGATCCCCATCAGCGCGTTGTCGACGCCGCTCGCGACGGTGAACGGAGTGCCCGCCTGAGCCGTGAAAATGAGGTTGCTTTGCCATCCCCCGATCACCGCCTTCAGCACACGCGGCGCGGTGTTGAACCGTGGATGCTCAAAGACGCCGGAAACCACCAGCCGTTGCGGAATATCGAAGTCCGACGGGCCGCGGTTGTTGTTGAAGTTGAACGGATCGGGGCCGGCGCTGTTGCCCTCCGCGGTGGCATAGGAGCTGATGTCGATCGACTTCGAGATGGTGTAGTTGGCCAGGACGCTGAATCCATGGCTAAATCGCTTCTGGATGGTGAACTGCGCCGATTGGTACTTGGACCAGGCGCTGCCGCTCGCCAACTGGAGTCCACCGATGGGCTGGTAGATGCGCCGCTGATTCACGTTCGCCGCGGTGGCTCCGGGTCCGAAGATTGCAGGGTTGATTTCCGGCGAGTTGAGCAGGCGCGACCCCTTGGATCCGACGTAGGCGGCGCGCACCAGCCAGTCGCCGCCGAGCTGTTGTTCGACGACGAAGTTCCAGTTCTGCATATAGCCGACCTTGAGGTCCGGGCCCTGGAGTCCCCAGGTTCCGTAGGGCGTGAACACGAATTCCTTGCCGGGCACAATCGGCGTCGGGTCAAGGATGGGTCCTCCGGCATACGGATCGGAGAGACGGTAGGGGCCGTTGAGCACGGATTGGGCAACGAAGGGCTGGCCCGCCGCGGTCCGGTTGTTGAAGATGCTCATGTAGGTGTCGTAGAAGATGCCGTACGCCGAGCGGATGACCGTGCGCGGGCGCAGCTCATAGGCCAGGCCGAAGCGCGGCGCGAACAGGTTCCATTGCGTTGGAATGATTCCGTTCTCGAATCCACGGTCGCGCTGGAACAGGAGTCCGCGGGGGGCGTTGGGATAAGTCTCCGACTGCTGCCCGGGGATGAACGTCATGCGCTTTTTGTAGACTTCGTTGATGTCGTAGCGCGGATCCCAGCGCAGACCGGCGTTCATCGTGAGTTTCCGCGTGAGCCGGATATCGTCCTGGACGAACAGGCCCGTGCTCCAGTTGTAGATCCGGCTGCTCCAGAAAGACTGTTGGCGCCACGCGGATCCGGTCCCGAGGATGAATTCGGCGAACGCATTGCCCGCGTTTGAGCGGCCCGGATCGCTGAGCATTTGGCCGTTGAAGGTCGCGGTGCCGCCGCTGAGCCAATAGGACGCGATGTCGAGCCGGTAGCGCTTGGCCTCGCCGCCAACGCGGAGGTTGTGTTTTCCAGTCGCGTAGCTGACGGTGTCGCCAACCTGGTAGGTCGCCTGCGGGCCGTAATAGCCAAGTCCGAGACTGATGCCGGACCAGTTGGCAATGCCGACGTCCATGGTGGCGAATCCGGGGATGTACCGGGTGCGCGCGCCGAGCTTGGAGAAGGAAATGTCGAGTTCGGGAGAGGGCTGCGCGGTCGGCGTCGTTTGATGGAACGTGGCGGTGAAGTCGTTCAACAGCCGGGGCGTGAACGTGTAGCTGTGATTGGCCGTGATGCTGGTTGCACCGCCGAATTGGCCGGTTACGACATAGAGCAGGTTGTTCGGCACCGAAACCCACTTCCGGTCATAGAACAAGTAGAAGATGCGGCCCGACAGACGCTGTTTGGGCGAGATCACCTGGTCGATCTTGCCGATGAACTGGTAGTCGTCGGTGGGATTGACCGGAGTCGCGAGGCGGAGCTGGTAGGCGGGGTCCGGTGTGGACGGGATGAAATCCAGCAGCCGGCGGGATACGGGATCGAAACGTGATTGGGGGATGATGTTTCGCGGGAAGTAGGTGCCCGTGGCGAGTGGATCGCGGATCGCGCCGCGTCCATCGGCGGTCAGCCACGAGGAGAAATCGCCGGCTTTCATGGCTTCGCTGGGCGCGACGCGCAGGGCGCCGGGCGAAGAGACGCGCTGTTTGGTCCCTTGATAGGAGAAGAAGAAGAAGGTGCGGTCCTTGCCGCTGTACATGCCGGGGATGGTCAGAGGGCCGCCAATGGTTCCGCCGTACTGGTTGCGCTTCAGCGCGTCGCGCCCGGAGAAGAAGTTGCGCGCGTTCATCCGGTAGTTGCGCAGAAAGTTGAACGCCGTCCCGTGAAACTGATTGGTGCCGGAGCGGGTGACCGCGTTGACCACGCCGCCCACCTGCCGGCCGTACTGGGCATCGAACGTGCTGGTCTGGATGCTGAATTCCTGGATGGCGTCCGGGTTCGGATACGGCTCGGCGATGTTGGTGTAGCCGTCGTTGTTGTCGGCGTTGTCGAGAAGGAAGTTGGTGGCGTTGCCGCGCGCGCCGTTGATCGATACGGGCGCGTGATATTGTCCGCCGCCGATCGTGTTGATCTGGAGCGTGCCGCCCTGCGCGCCGCGGTCGGCGACGCCGGCGTTGAGCGACATGAGCTGGAGGATGTTGCGTCCGTTGAGGGGAAGGTCGGTGATCCGGCGCGAGTCGACCACTTGGACGAGGTTGGTGGCCGTGGCCTGCACCATGACCGCTCCCGCCGTGACGGTGATCTGTTCCGTTGCGGTCCGCGGCTGCAGGACGGCGTTCACCTGAATGTTCGTGTTTACCTGCAGCGTGACGCCGGACTGGAGGAAGGCGGCGAAGCCTTCCTTTTCCGCGCGGACGCTGTAGACGCCCACCGGAAGTAGAGGCGCGACGTATTGGCCGGACTCGCCCGTGGCGGCCGCGCGGCGCACGTTGGTGCCTTCATGCGTGACCGTGACCGTGACGCCGGGCATCACCGCGCCGGTTGAATCAGAGACGGTTCCGTGAATCGTGCCGGTCGCCTGTGCGAGCAGCGCGGCGGCGGAGACCGGGAGCAGAAAGAGGGTCTGGAGGTGCGTCATCGAAGGTTCCTGTGCTTGAGAGGATGTTTGCTATCGAATCACAACTGGAGTCCGGATGCAATCGGGTTGTCCAGCGGCGCGGCCGTGCGGCGCTCACCTCGCGTCGCCCAGCTCGAACGTGAAGATCGAACTGCCCGCGGCCACCGCCACCACCTGCTTCCCCCGGCTCATATAGGACATCGCATTCGCCCGGATCACTCCACCCGTGTTCTGCCGCCACAGTTCTCTGCCTGTCTGCGCGTCGAGCGCGAAGATGTGGCCCTCGTCGCTGCCGCCGAACACCACGTCGCCGGCCGTCGACAGCAGACCCGCCCACGGCTTCGTGTGGAGCTTGTACTCCCACACCTTCTCACCCGTCTTCGGGTTCAGCGCCCGGATCGCCCCATGTCCCGGATCATCGGGCAAGTCGATCAACGGGACACTGCCGATGTAGCGGTTGCCGGGCGTGTACTCCTGGTCGCCCTTCCGGTACACGCTCCGGTTCTCCCACGCCGACAGATAGAACAGCTTGGTTCGCGGACTGTAGCTCGGTGAGTACCAGTTGGTCGCGCCTTGCACGCCCGGATAGATGTAGACGCCCTCGGGCGTCGGATCAATGTTCGGAAGGCGGATGGGCCGCCCGTTGTCGTCCAGCCCCTTGGCCCAGGTCTGCGTGGCGAATGCGCGCCCGGTGAGGAACTTGCCCGTCTCCCGGTCGAGCACGTAATAGAACCCATTGCGATGCGCCCAATAGACCAGCTTGCGCCGCTGTCCGCGCCATTCGTCATCCACCAGGACCGGCACTTGCACCGCGTCCCAGTCATGGACGTCATGCGGCACGAATTGGAAGTGCCACTTCAACTTGCCCGTGTCGGCATCGAGCGCGATGGCGGAGTCGCTGTACAGGTTGTCGCCCAGGCGTGAATCGCCATTCCAATCCGGCGATGGATTGCCCACGCCCCAGATGATCAGATTTTGCGCGGCGTCGTAGGATCCCGTCACCCACGTCGATCCGCCGCCCGTCTTCCACGATTCACCGGACCAGGTCTCGTTGCCCTTCTCACCCGGACCCGGGATTGTCCAGAATCTCCAACGGCGCTTGCCGTTGGCCACATCGTAGGCGTCGAGGAACCCGCGGATGCCGTACTCGCCACCCGCGATCCCGCAGATCACCATGTCCTTGACGATGAGCGGCGCCACGGTCACGCTGTAGCCATGCTGGTAGTTCGCCACTTCGACGTCCCAGAGAACATCGCCCGTCTTGGCATCCAGCGCCACCAGGTGCGCGTCGACCGTGCCAACGAACACCTTGTCGCCGAGCACCGCGACACCCCGGTTCACCTGTCCGCAGCAGACGTTGATCTTCTTGGGCAGCTCGCGGCGGTAGCGCCAGAACTGGCGGCCGGTCTCGGCATCCACGGCCACCACGTTGCTCGGCGGCTCGGTGAAGTACATCACGCCATCGGCCACGATCGGACTCGTCTCCACCAGGTGCGTAACCGGCATCTGGTAGACCCATTTCACCTTCAGGTTGCGCGCGTTGTCGCGCCGGATCTGGTCGAGCGCGCTGTAGCGCCAGCCGTCGTAGCGGCCCGAGTAGGTCATCCATTGGCCTGGCTCGTTGGGTGCGTTCTTGAGCCGGTCGAAGGTCACTTGTGCCCACGCGGCGGTGGCCAGCACAAGCAGGATTGTGGATTTCATCGGGCGCCTCCGGTGGGCCGCAGGGATGTCAGGTACGCGGTCAGGTCATTCAACTCGCTCTCGGTGAGCGCTCCTTTGTAGGAAGGCATCTTGGATGTCTTCTCCACTCTGAACTCGCGCAGGTCTGCCTTGTTGAGCGAGTGCAGCCGCTCGCCCATGTCCATGAACTGGATCGTGTAGGTATCCTCGTTCATCAGGAATCCGTTGTTGGTGCGGCCCTGCTTGTCGGTGGCCGACACGAACCAGTAGCGCTGCCGGACATCGGCGTCCGGGTCGACAATCGCGGCGCGGATATGGGCCACTGCACGGTTGCGGCCAATCTGGCTGAGGTCCGGACCCAGGCGTCCACCCTGGCCCTGAATCCGGTGGCACTGGGCGCAGTTCTTCGACCGGAACAGTTTCGCGCCGTTCTGTCTGTCGCCCGCCACGGATTCACGCGCGTTCAGCGAGCGGAGATAGGTGACCACCTGCCATACGCGGTCCGGCGAGTAGAACAACCCGGGCATCTCTGTCCCCGGGATGCCGTCGGAGATGTTGCGGAGCAGGTCCGCGTCGGTCGAGCCGTGATAGAAGACACCGGTGGCGAGGCTCGGTCCGCGGCCGCCCTCGCCTTTGAGCCCGTGGCATTCCGAACAGTGCGAACGGAAGGTTTTGGCTCCGGCGGCGGCGTCCGCGGGGCTGGTCAGCGGATTCCGGGTCTCATCCTGCGCCGCGAGCAGGAGAGGGATGGAAACAAGCAGTGTGAATCTCATGAACTGCCTCTCTGGGAAACCGGCCTATTGTATCGCAGGCTTGATACACTGCATGCGATGTCCCTTTTGACCCGCCGCCAACTGCTCGGCGCCCTGCCAGCGCCCCTGCTCGCCCAGCCGGGCCCGGCACGCCGTCCCAACATCATCGTAATCCTGGCCGACGACCAGGGCTGGGGCGACCTGAGCGTTCACGGCAACGCGAACCTCTCGACCCCGAACATCGATTCGCTGGCCCGTGACGGCGCCCTGTTTGACCGCTTCTACGTGTGCGCCGTCTGCGCCCCCACGCGCGCCGAGTTCCTCACCGGACGCTACCATCCACGCAGCGGAGTCCGCGGAGTCACCACCGGCGCCGAGCGGTTGAACCTGGACCACACGCTTCTGCCGCAGTATTTCCGCGACGCGGGATATGCAACCGGCGCGTTCGGCAAGTGGCACAACGGGTCGCAGCATCCGTATCATCCCAATGCGCGCGGATTCGACGAATACTACGGCTTCACCTCCGGCCACTGGGGACAATACTTCGACACCGAGCTCGACCACAACGGCAAGCTCGTCCGCGGCAAGGGATTCATCATCGACGACCTGGCCAACCACGTGATGGACTTCATCGGCAAGAACAGGACGCGCCCGTTCCTGTGCTACCTCGCGCTCAACACGCCCCACTCGCCGATGCAGGTGCCGGACCGCTTCTACGAGAAGTTCGCCAACGCCGACCCCAAACAGCGCGCACGCAACCAGGAGCAGGAAGACATCGGCATGACGCGCGCGGCGCTCGCCATGTGCGAGAACATTGACTGGAACGTCGGCCGGATCCTGGCCAAGCTCGACGAAGCCAAGCTCGCGCAGGACACCATTGTGATCTACTTCAGCGACAACGGCCCGAACAGCTTCCGCTGGAACGGTGGCATGAAGGGCCGCAAAGGCACGGTCGACGAAGGCGGACTGCGGTCGCCATTCCTGATCCGCTGGCCCGCGGGAATCAAGAAGGGCCAGAAGATCCCGCAGATCGCGGGTGCGATCGATATCCTGCCACCGTACCA
>VFZX01000251.1 GCA_016871015.1 Acidobacteriota bacterium
GAAAAACGACAAGAGGGTAGGTCTACACTACATCGTGTTCTCCGGACACGCGTACTGAAAACACGGCGCTTGTCTTGACTGAAACCTCGAAAATCGCTGAAATCGATGGTCCAGTGACGAACTTGGGCTAACACTTATGTTGGGTGGCACCTCATTTTCGTTGCGGCGCGGGCCGACGGCCCAAACGCCAAAAGGCCGCCAGGCTTTCCCGTGTTTTCGGGAGCCTTGGCGGCCTTGGGTCAGGATGCCGGTGGTGGATTAGGAGCCCCAGATGATGGAGCCGGAGTTGACGTTGGTCTTGATCTTCATGTTGTTGTCCTCGGTTTGTGTGTGAAGCGGTTGATACTGTGGGCGTCCTGGAAGCTCCAGGACTGCACCGGAACTACGAACCCCAGATGATGGAGCCGGACTGGACGTTGGTCTTGGTCTTCATGGCTTTGATCCTTCCCTGTCTTTTCCTCGGTGCCTTGCACCTGCAATTAGAAGTGCAGTTCGCATGCCAAACCGTGCCCACCACATTTTCCATTTGTTTTCAATTGTTTGGCGGATCTAGCGTACGGCGCACCTAACACTCTTGCTAGGTGGCACCTCATTTTCGTGAGCCACCGCCACCGGGGTCCAAACGCCAAAAGGCCGCCAGGCTTTCCCGTGTTTTCGGGAGCCTTGGCGGCCTTGGATTCAGGATGCCGGTGGTGGATTAGGAGCCCCAGATGATGGAGCCGGAGTTGACGTTGGTCTTGGTCTTCATGGCTTTGATCCTTCCCTGTTTTCCTCGGTGCCTTGCACCTGCCGTTAGAAATGCCGTTCGCGTGCCAATTCCCAGCCCCCGGATTTGTCATTTATTTTCAATCAGTTGAGCGAACGGGCAGCCAGGCGCACCTCACACTTCTGTTAGGTGGCGCCTCAATTCCGCGTGGGATGCTACCAGGAGCGGAGGAATCCGATCCCGTCCCAGGCGATCTGCTCGGGTGAAGGCGCCAAGTCGCGCCAGATGCAAGCCGCTGCGGCGATCTCCGGAATCGCGAAACCGAAGCTCTCGATGACCAGCGCTCCGTCGTAGTCCAGGTGCTTCAAGGCAGCGAAGACGCCGATCCAGTTCACCTGGCCTGACCCCGGTGTTCCGCGGTCATTTTCGCAGGTGTGCATATGCTTGAGGTGCCTGCCGCACGCCGCCAGCGCCTCGCCCTGGTTCTTTTCCTCGATATGGGCGTGGAACGTATCGTAGAGGATCCCCACGTTGTCGAGGCCCACCTCTTCACACAGCCGGGCGGCGTCGACTGCAGTGTTGAGGGCGTAGCATTCGAACCGGTTGAGCGGCTCAACGGCGATCGTCACCCCTGCTTGCGCCGCGTACTCGCCAGCCGACCGCAGTCCGTCGGTGATCCAGCCCCATTCGCTCGCGTTGCGCCTCCGGCCCACCAACTGCCCGACCGCGCCGTGCAGCGGACCCACGAGCGTCGACGCCCCCAGTGCAGCCGTTTGGTCGACCGATTGTTTCACGAAGTCAAGCGCTTGACCCCGTTGCGCCGGATCCGGGTTGCAGAAATTGGCCGGCGACGTGAACGCGGTGCAGACCGCGCGTCCAAGTCCGAGTCCGTCGAGCGCGGTCCGGATCTCCCGGGTGGGGAAGCCGTCCCAGCTGAAACGGGCGATCTCGACCAGGTCGAATCCGTGGGCCTTGATCTCGCCGAGCACGGGGACGTGCCCAGTGCCGAAGCCCGCTGTCCAAATGAGGGTGTTGACGCCGATCTGCATGGGGCCTAATCCTTCACCAGTCCGGCAGCGTCGGGATTGCCGGGTCCGAAATGCTTGAGGATCACCAGATTCTCGCAGTCGCTACGGTTGGTGACAATCACGCCGGCGCCGGCGGCCTGGGCGGTGACGAACAGCTCGTCTTTGGTCATTTGGCCATAGCGGATCATGCTCGGTGTGTCGACCGCATGCACCCCGATCGACCCCGAGCCCTGGACCACGATGAGCCCATATGCGGCTGAATCGTTTATCACCACGGTCCGGCCGGGATGGACCGTGAGTTCCTTGGCGGAATAGTAGCCCGTTGAGTAGACCACCCAGTGCTCGGAATAGCCATCCTGCGCCATCGACGCCGGATCCCGGACGGGCTTGGGGTGGAACAGCCGGTTCTTCTGGAAATGGGGATCGACATTAGCATCCCAGTCGAGCATGTCGAGGATGTAGTCGAGGTCGTGGTGGTGCGCCTCGGGCACATCCTTCACCAGCAGTTCCCAGCCGACCGCCCGGCCTTCGACCATCGACTGGAACATCGCGAAAACGTCGGAGTTCACCTGGGGCTCGTAGGTCACCAGCGACCCCGGCGCGTGCAGGATTCCGGCATCGATCTGCCAGCCGGTCCCGGGCGCCAGCCGGTAGGCGCGCGAGTGGTCGAGGATCCCGTTGTCGCCGGTGTTCCAGCGTTCGAGGCAGCGGCGGACATCGTCCCGCGTTGTGCCTGGTTCCAACCCCATAAAGGTGTATGGGAAGTTGTTGCCCTTGAAGTTGTACTGCGGCGGGAAGTAGTAGGCCTCGGGCTTGCCGTTCTGTCCCACGCGCCGCGCGAATTCGTCGTTCTGGTGGAGGTGGTGGGGGATCGGTCCGAGGTTGTCGAAGAACTTGCAGAGCAGGTTCCAGCCACCTTCGCGGGCCATGACGTCCGCGCCGAGGAACAGGTCGCCCACCGTGTCGATGGCTTCCTTGAGTAGAGCACGGCGCCCACCGAAGTCGATGTAGCTGAGCCCCTCATCCTGCGCCGCGAGCGGTCCGTTGGCGGCCTTCGTGGTAGAAGAGAACCAGCGCTCGTCGATTCCGCCCCGGTGCGACCCCAGAATGTAGAGGTCGTCGGGGTGCAGCTTCAGCCGCCCCCCCGGCATCAGGAAGGAACGAGGCACCCAGCAGGGTGCCAACCGGACGATCCCACCACCCGCGGTGAGGGCGTCCTTGATCAGGGCGACGTTGGACATCACTCTATTTCTACAGACCGGCGGAGGGTTTGTCCACTGGTTTCGAAGAAACCACCATCAATGGCACCGCCTTGTGGGCGATGACCGCGCCGGGCTTTCCGTCGACCAGGGGCCGGACCACCATTCGCGCAACTACCGGACTCGTCATGGCCGGTGCGTCAGCCGCGGCGCTGAAGACGACCACGGTCCGCTCTGTCCTGCCGCTGTACCGCTCCCGCCTCCCCTTGGCGGGTGGCGGATCTTTGTCCGGCTCGAAGTCGGCACCGGCCATCGCCGTCACTCCGGCAGGCAGATTCTCAACCGCCACCACAACGGCTCCCCGGTAGTCCTCTTCGCGGTCAAAGACGACGCGAACGGACTTCGCCTCGCCCGGCTCCAGGTTCATGTGATCCTGATCGATGCGGATGTCGCCGAGGTGGGCCACTTGCGGCCGTACCTGGACTCGGTAGCGGAATCCGGGTCCAGCGAGGTCGGGTACGATGTCGCGGACTTCGACTGTGTAGTCACCGGGCTCCCGCACCGGGACCGCCACTTTCCATTGGATGGACTTGGTGAGCGCCCCGGTGCAGGCTCCACGCCCAGCCAGGATCGTTGTGGCGACTTCTTCGTTCCGGGAATCCAGCAGCCGGACCACCGGGTTCACGAGCGGTGGGGCGCCTGCCGGGGTCTCGACTTCAATTGCGAGGTCCTGGGGACCGGGCAGGGTGAACGAGGCGCGGTGAACCTCGCCGGGCTGGGAGATTGTCCCTTCCAAATTCGCGGGCAGGGCGACGCGCGTGGTCTGATCCGGTCCAGTGCGGTAGGTCTCGGCGACCTTCTGGTCTGGCTTCTTGCCGCCGCGTTCCGCCAGGTCATTCAAGCGCGTGGTGGCGAGCCGGCGGGTGGAAGTCCGCTCCTGCCAACCGGACTCCGTGGCCGCGGGCTCGGGCGGATGATCGCCCGGCGCGATCCGTAGCTGATAGCTGTAGTCGGGTCCGCCTTGTCCGGAGAAAGCTTCAACGCGGAGGTAATAGCGGCCAGGCTTTGCGAACCGGTAAACGAGGTGAGCGTCGGTCGGCTGACTCAGGACCCACAGCGGTTCGTCGTTGAACGCCAGCCGGTTCAGCCGCTTCGGATCGAACCAGCTTCCGGAGGGCTCCCAAACCACCAGGGACGGGTCGAAGCCGCGGGCGTTGCCACCCGGTGCACCGGGAGCGGGGAGGCCGGAGAGGCATTCGAAAGTGAGCACCTGTCCGGCGGAGGCGACGTCGAGGGCGTACAGGTCGGATTCGCCGCGCTGGTCGATCCGGCCCGTGAAAATCGAGGGGAGCGTGGTTGCTGGAATCGCCTGAGCGGGCTCGTCGTGGCGTCCCTCAGGTTCCGGAACGACGGGATCGGCTGCGATCACCACGGCAAGGGCGTTCGAGAGGCCGCCGGGGGTGATGAGGCGGATGGGATATCGTCCCGGGGGAAGTTCAGCGGGAGCCGAGATGCGGATCCGGACGAGATCCGCCTTGTTGCGCCCGGAGGGCTCTGTTTCCGCCGACTCGACCACGGCCGGAAATGGGGCGTCCACCGCGGTGGCCTCCTTCAGCCCGTTGCCCCGGATCGTGATGGTGAACGGCTGTCCGCGCTGTCCGGTGAAGGGGAACGAGGAAAGCAGTACGGGCTCGACGCGCGCGGCGGCGAGCGGCAGCGCCAACAATGCCAGTGCGAACCGCATGCTACACGATCTCTTTGATCACGCGGCCTTCGATTTCCGTCAAACGTTCTTTGCGTCCCAGGTGCATGAAGCTGAGCGCGTTCTGCTCCAGGCCAAGCTGGTTCAGAATGGTGGTGTGGATGTCGCGGAAGTGAACCGGGTTCTCGACGGCCTTGAGTCCGATGCCATCAGTGGCACCGACGATCTGGCCGCCTTTGACGCCTCCGCCTGCCATCCACATTGTGAACCCGTAGTTGTGGTGGTCGCGTCCCTTGGATGCCTGCGACTCGGGTGAGCGGCCAAACTCGCCACCCCAGAGGACCAGTGTCGAGTCGAGGAGTCCGCGCTGCTTCAAGTCCTGGATGAGCGCTGCCACCGGGCGGTCCGTCTGCGCCGCCATCCGGAGGTGGTTTTCCTCGATATCAGAGTGGGCATCCCATTGCATGTCCCCAGGTCCGCCGCCGGAGACCACGGTGATGAACCGCACGCCTTTCTCGACGAGCCTGCGCGCCAGAAGGCATCGCCGCCCGTAGTCGTCTGTTGGCTCGACGCCGACACCATACATATCGAGCGTCCTGGTGCTTTCGCGGGAGAGGTCGAACAGCTCAGGCGCCGCGGTCTGCATTTTGAACGCCAGGTCGTAGGCGTTCACGCGCGCGGCGAACTCGTCGTCGTTGGCGGCCATGTTGGCCTGGTTCAGCCCGCGCAGGAGGTTCATCGTGGTCTCGCGCTGTCCGTGCGAGACGCCGGGGGGAAGGTCCAGGTTGAGGATCGGCTTCTTGCCTGCGCGGAACATCGTCGGCTGATACACGGCGGGCAGGAAGCCGTTGGTGTACATTGGCTGTCCCGCCTCGAGCGCGCCGTCGGGATCGGGCATGACGACGTAGCTCGGAAGCGAGTCGGTCTCCGCCCCCAGTCCGTAGAGCGCCCAGGAGCCCATGCTGGGGAATCCGGGGATGACGCGGCCGGTGAACAACTGGTACTGCGCCGCCGAGTGGACCACCATGTCCGCGTGGCAGGACCGGATCACGGCGATGTCGTCGACGATGTGCGAATGATAGGGCAGCAGGTCGGACACATCAATGCCGGATTTGCCGTACTTCTTGAAGGTGCGTTTGGTTCCGAGGATCCGCGACTGCGAGTCCACGAACTGATATTTCACCTCGCCGAACCCGGCGGGACGCTTTTGTCCATGGAGCTGGTTGAGCAGCGGCTTGGGATCGAAGGTTTCGAGGTGCGACGGCCCTCCAGCCATGAACAGGAAGATCACCGCGTTCGCCTTGGCGGGCTTGTGGGCGGGCCGCGGCGCCAGCGGATTTCCGCGCGCGGCACGGGCCTGTTCCTGGGCCATCATGCCGGCGAAGGCGAGCGATCCGAATCCGCAAAACGCGTCGGTCAGGAACTCGCGCCGGTTGCGGGTGATTCGAACATGTTCAGGCACGGGAGTCTCCTTTAGTTCACGTACAGAAAGGCGTTCAGGTTCAGGATCGCCAGGGCGAATTCGCTGAGCGGATTCTTCTTCAGGAATTCGATCCCCAACTGCTTTTCCTTGGCGTTGGGGGCGCGTCCGGCAGCGAGCCGGTAGGCGAGATCGACTTGCGCGGCGGGCGATCCTGCCTCACGGTCCAGCCGGCCGGCGAACGATTTTGCGAGGCTGTTCGCGAAATCCCCGTTCATCAGCTCGAGGGCTTGCGGGGCGTGGGTGCTCGACTCGCGGCGCGCGCAGGAGATCTGCATGTCGGGGGCGTCAAAAACCTCCATCATGGGCAGGCGCAGATTCCGCTTGTGCAGCAGGTAGATCGAGCGGCGGTCGTGGTCGGTGACGTCCTTGTTCACCGCCCATTGAGACGGCTTGTAGAGCAGGTTGATGAGCTCCTGGTCGACCGGCACGATGACGCTCGGTCCGCCAGCCATCCGGTTCAGGCGTCCGGCAACGGCGAGCATCGAATCGCGGATCTCCTCCGCCTGGAGCCGGCGGCGGCTGAATTTCCACAACAGCGCGTTTTCCGGGTCCTTTTCGTTGCCGAGCAGCTCGATAGGCGACGTGGACGCCTGGCGGTAGGCTGCCGACATCATGATGGTCTTGTGCAGCGGCTTCATCCGCCAGCCGTTGTGAACGAACTCGTTGGCGAGCCAGTCGAGAAGCTCGGGATGCGACGGGCGTCCGCCCATGCGCCCGAAGTCGTTGGGCGTTGAGACAATCCCGCGTCCGAAATGATAATGCCAGATCCTATTCGCGATCACGCGCGCGGTGAGCGGATTGTCCGGGCTGGTGATCCACTTGGCAAGCTCGGTTCGAGGAGCCTTCATATCCGAGGGCCATTCGGGCGCTCCGTCCGGCAGCAGGACCCCGAGGGGGCGCATGCCGACACGCTCGCCCTTGTTCGCATAGTCGCCGCGTGCGAGTACGTGGATTGGCGACGCTTTCGAGAAGTCGTTGGATACCGAATACAGTGTGGGCAGCGGCTCCGGCATCTTGGCCTCGGCTTCCTTGAGCCGGGCCTCCATCTGCTTGCGGGCATCACCCTTGAGACCGCGCATCTGCCCACGGATCTTCTTGACTTCGGCGTCGGCGGCCTGCTTCTGGCCGTTCCAAGCCTTTTGTTCGGCTTCGGTCGCCAGCGGGATGTCCATATCCCATACGGGCGCGAAGAAGGCCTGCATCCGGTAATAATCCTTGTGGCGGATGGGATCGAACTTGTGATCGTGGCAGCGGGCGCATCCGAGCGTGACGCCGAGGAATCCGGCGCCGATGATGTTGGTCATCTCGGTGAGCACTTCGTTGCGGCTCGATGCGACTTCCTGGTTGCCGGCGTTCTTGCGGAGCGCGCCCAGGCGCTGGAATCCAGCGGCAGTCCGGTGGTCATCGGTGGGCGGAAGCTCGTCGCCGGCGATCTGTTCGGTGACGAACTGGCTGTAGGGCTTGTCGGTGTGGAACGAGCGGATTACGTAGTCGCGGTAGCGCCAAGCGTCCGGACGGTGGGTGTCGTACTCGAAACCATCGGTTTCCGCGAACCGGACGACATCCAGCCAGTGCTGCGCCCAGCGTTCGGCGTAGGCATCGGAGGCGAGCAGGCGGTCGAGAAGCTTTTCGTAGGCGTCGGGCGCACGGTCATTCACGAAGGCTGCAATCTCGGCGGGGGTGGGCGGGAGTCCGGTGAGGCCGTAGTAGACGCGCCGGGCCAGGGTCGCGCGGTCGGCGGGGGCGGCGGATTTGAGGCCTTCCTTGCCGAGCTTCGCCTGAATGAATGCATCGATCGGGTTCCGGGCGCCGGGGACCTTGGGGACTTCCGCTTGGCGGCGCGGTTGAAATGCCCAGTGCCTCCGCTCGATGGCGGTGTACTTCTCGGAGGGTGAGGATTCCGCGGCGGTTCCGGAAAACGGGAGCAAACCAGCGGCCAGGCACACGAATCGCCAATACTTCATGACTGATAGCAGTATATAACGGAACAGCCCTGGGCGTGTCTTGAATCCAAGCGAGAGGGCGGTCCGTATGGTACGGCATGCAACCCATCGATGTCGTCTGCCGGTTCATCATCGAGTACCAGACCGGCCGCCACCGTGCCGCTGCCCTGGAACTGCTCGCGCCGGACTTCATCGACCATACCCCCTTCCCTGGGTTTGGCCCGGAGCGGGAAAGTGTGCTGGCACTATTCAACATGCTGTGGATGGCCTTTCCCGACCTCACTCCGGAGATCCTGGAACAGCTCGCACAGGACGACCGGGTCGCGACGCGGAAGGTGTTCCGGGGTACCCACCGAGGCGAGTTCCTGGGGATGGCTCCCACAGGTAAGGCGGTCGCCATCCAGGTCATCGATATCGTACGCATCCAGGACAGCCGGATTTCCGAGCACTGGAATGTGGTCGACGCAGCGTCCCTGATCCGTCAGTTGCAGTCTTAAGGGGCCGGCGGAGGGTCTCATCGAGCGGACGCCGATTTCTTTCGTAGTACGGACTCCAAGCGTCCACAGCACAAGACGGAGCTCCGGGTAGGGTTCTGCCCAATCGAACCCGCGCCCGGAAAACTTTAGAATTCAATTGTTGGGTTCAGCGCATCCGCGCATTTTTGAGGACCATTCATGGGACGGACCGGCAAACTATATTTCAACGAAAACGAAGCCGCGCGAATCTTGGGCATCACGGTGGACAAATTCCGAACTCTGCTCAAGATGCACATTTTGGACAAGGCAGAGGACGTGTCGAATTCCTCGCAGACGACCTATCACAAGTCAGACTTGCTGATTTTGCAGTTGCTGGCGAGCCAGCATTTGGCCCGGCCGGGCGCGGAGGTTCAGTAGGGTGGGGATTCCGCATCCGGTCGAAGGCCTCGAGTTGTGAGGGGGGAGCATGAGCCCGCGGAGATCGGCGCGCAGCGCGGAGTCCCCGAGGGCCTGATCCAGATTGGGGTCGAGGGTACGGAGGCTAAAAGGCAAAGCGTAATCCTACTTGAATTCGGCGGGAGGAGACTTCGGCGGCGCCTTCGTTGAGGAAGGCGGCCGAGGTGAAGACGCCTTCGGGGATGCCCCAATTGCGGGTGTTGGTGGTGTTGTAGAAGTTGGCGTGCACCTGGAATGTCTGGCCTTCGCGAACGCGCACATTCTTGATGATGCCGAGGTCCAGGCGGTTGATGCCGTCCGCGCGGAAGATGTTGCGGCCTGCGTCGCCGATGGGCTCGGCGCGGGTAACAGCGCGGAAGAGCCCCCCGCCGCCGGCTTGCTGGATTTGGCGGACGGTCATGCTGGAGAGGTCCAGGCCGGTGTTGAGGAAGGGGCGGATAGCGGTGCCGACGAGGTTGCCGGTTCCGACGCCGCCGGGGTCGGTTCCGTTCAAGACGCCGAAGGGAGCGCCGGACTGGAGAGTGAGGAATCCGTTGAGCTGCCAGCCGCCGAGGAGGCGCCCAGTGAAGCCGTTCTGAGCGCGAAAGTACGGCAGTTCGAACACGCCGTTGGTGGAGAAGCGATGGGGGCGGTCGTAGGTGGAGCGGGCTCGTTCTCCGCCGCGGTTGTAGGGATCCTGGGCGATGGCGATTTCGCCGGAGACGGAGGGGTTGAAGGGATCCGAGACGGTATCGATGAAGGAGCTCCAGGTGTAGTGGGTGGCCATGAGGAAGTTGCGGGACAGACGCTTTTCGGCACTGGCTTGGAGGGAGTGATAAACGGATCCGGCGCAGTTGCAGCGTTCGCGGATAACGCCGCGGTCGGCGAGCACGCGGACACTGCGGACACTGCCATCGGTCTTGGGGACTGTGGGGTTGGCGTCGATGGATTGGATGAGCGCGAGCCCTTTCGTACCGACGTAGCCAAGGGTGGCGGCCCAGCCGCCGGGGAGTTCGCGTTGGAACTGCGTCGAGTATTGATCGGCGTATGGCGAGCGGAAGTTGGCCGACAGAATGGTGCGGGTGAGGATGTTCGGATTGGCGACAGGAGGGATGTTACCGGCGCGGATGGCTTCGATCTGCGTGAAGGCATTGGGAGCGGTCGACAGTCCCGCGCCGGCCGGCACGGTGTAGGAGAATACCATGGGGAAGGATGCGGCGACGTTCGTCGTGAGGTTGGTCCAGGCGGTGTCGTACGTTCTGGCGTATCCGGCGCGCCAGACGAGTTTGCCATCACCGAACCGGTAGTTAAGTCCGACGCGCGGGGCCCAATTGTTGCGATCCCGGGGAGGAATAGGAGAGAGGCGGTAGCGTTCGTCATTGCGGTTGGCGGCGACGATGCGGCTGTTCAACTGAACCACTTTGTCCATGGGGTTGCCCGGCGTTTCGTAGCGGATGCCGTAGCTGATGGTGAAGTTTGGCCGGATGCGGAACTGATCCTGGAAGTAGGCAAAGTAGTCGTAGTGGCGCATGTGGGTGACGGCCTCGCCGCCCTTCAAAGCGCCGTTAATGATGGCGCGGGTCGCTTGATCGTCGACCAGCGCCTGGAGAGTGGCGTACTCGAGTTGGCCGCGGATGACCGCGAGAAAGAGAGCGGATTGATCCTGGCGGCGAAAGTCGAAACCGGCCTTAAAGGAATGCCGGCCGCGAAGGAGGGTGACGGCGTCCTGGATCTGGTAGTTGTTCAACCGCTGGGAGAACGGAAGGTTGATGCCGAGCCCGATGCCGGTGCGGGTGACGCCAGCGTTAAAGCCCCGGAGGCCGAGTTGGGGTACTTCGATCGAGGGGATGCGTTCGGCCACGGCGGGATTGGCGGCGTTGGTTTCGGTCTGGGGACGGTTGTACCCCAATCGGAACTCATTGAGGGTGGTTGAGGAGAAGGTGGAGGCGAGGGTCACGGCGGCGGACTTGGTGGTGAACGGGACGCGGTTCGAGAGTCCGACGGGGGTCAACTGACCGGTTCCTTGCGAAAGGGAGTTGTCGTCGAGGTACCGTAGCATGAGGTTTTGCTTGTCGCTGAGGCGATGATCGAGGCGGTAGGAGTATTGCCAGTTGTCGAACTCCTGATTTCCGGATCCGGTGAGGGTGCTGAGGGGGATGGTGACGGAGCGTCCGCCGGCGGTGAGGGGTACGGTTTGACCATTCGGAACGCCGACGGGGAGATTTTCGAGAAGGGCCTTGACCTGGGGCCGCGTTCCGGCCAACTCATTCAATAGGCGCCGGCCTTCTTCGCTGGGCGAGCCTTGAATGGAAGTTCCGGAACCGAGCCGGCGATCGGTCCAGCGCTGAAGGGAGCCGAAGAAGAACGTCTTGTCTCTGATGACGCGGCCGCCGAAGGTGCCGCCAAGCTGATTCTCGACGCGAAAGGGAGCGCCGGACAGCGGCGGGTTGAGGCGTTTGTCCGCATTGGTGAGTGCGTTCAATCGGTTGTTGTTGTGAAACCAAAAGAGACTGCCGCGGAACTGGTTCGATCCGCTCTTGGTGACGATCGACATGACAGAGCCGCTCGAGCGGCCGAATTCGGGGAGGAACTGATTCGTGACGAGCCGCACTTCGGCGACGATGTCGGGATTGTTCAGAGGCTGCAGGAGGCCGCCGTTGTTGGCGTGGTAGGCGTCCTGGCCGTCGATAAGGAAGGCGTTGGAGCGAGGGCGGGCACCATTGGCGGAGTAGGCCAAGCTGGTGGACTCGGTGCCTTGAGAGCCTTGTAGAACCGAGGAGGCGTTGCCGGCCGAGAGCGGCGCGACACCGGGAGCGGAGGCGGCGAGATTCAGGATGTTGCGATTGGTGGAGAGCGGCAGATCGGCGACTCGTTTGGAGTCGAAGTTGGTGCTGATTTCGGCGTTGGTGGTGTTGATCTGTGGAGGTGCGGTGGAGACTGTGATCGCATCGGATACGGTAGATAGGGTGAGCGCGATCACCAGGTCGGCTGACTCGTTGACACGCAGCGGGAACGGGCCTTGTTGATATTTTGCGAAGCCTGTTTTTTCGACGGCGACGGTGTAGTTGCCCGCCGGCAGGAGGGAGACGCGGAAGACGCCGCCGGAGTTGGAGTGGGTCCTGGTGAGGGCATTGGTATCATGATTTCGGACGGAGATTGAAGCCCCGGACACGTTGCCGCCGGAGGGATCGTAGACGTTTCCCAAGATGTCGGCGGTGGTGGTCTGTGCCCATGCGGCGGACGCGGCGAACAGGAGAGTGGCGAGTTTCATTTTTTACCTCTGCCCCTGTAGCGCCATTGCGCGACCGGACACATCCTTGACACTTTAGCCTGGATTCTTGCTTGACACTTATCAAGGGCGGGTGCGGCTCG